>NZ_JBHWKX010000005.1:40309-170463 GCF_042730885.1 Streptomyces sp. NPDC059909 | reverse complement strand
GGTCGACTGCCTGTACCAACGAGCTCCGTTGCTCTGCGTCGGAAATTGTTCAACGGGCTTGCGTGACCTGCGAAAACGCTAACTACCCGGCCTTGGTGGAAGGCCCCATCTCGTTCGGTGTCCACACCGGCCGCAAGCCTGATATCCCGAACGGTATGCCGGGCTGCGGGGTGGACTTCGGGGTCGCCTCCTCCGCGTACCTCTCCACCGAGGCCAAGCCGCGGGTCATGCCCGAAACGCTCACCCGGGTCGAGCGGGCCCGACTGCACCATCTGGAACGCAAGAAGGCCCGGCAAATCGGCTATGCGAAGAAGCACAACGGAGGGATATACAGCAAGCGGCTGCGCCTGACAATTACGCAGATCGCGAGGTTGAAGTCCAGGCAGGCAAACCGTCGCCGGGAGTTCACGCACCAGCTCACGACCGATCTCGCCAAGAACCACGGCTTCGTCGGTATCGAGGACCTGCGCGTGACCAGTATGACCAAGAACGCCAAAGGCACAGCCGAACAGCCTGGCCGCAAGGTGAAGCAGAAGGCTGGGCTCAACCGCGCCATCCTGGACAACTGCCCCGGTGAGCGTCGCCGCCAGCTTGCGTACAAGTGCCGGATGTACGGCTCCCAACTCCGTCCGGTGGCCCCGTTTCACACTTCGCAGACCTGCGCGGTCTGCGGAAGAGTCGATCCCGCGTCCCGGAAGGGGTGTGGCCGGCTTTTTGCCTGTGTGCATTGCGGGCACGAGGACGATGCCGATCACAACGCCTCGGTCGAAATCGAGGCCCGAGCCCGCCGGACGGGCGGCTCGGTCACCAACAGCACGCGCAGGCGCCCCACGGCGCCGAGTCCCGCCCACGGACGGAGGCGAACGCGTGAAACCCAACCAGCCGCCCACGGGTAGCCGAAGGGAATCTCCCGGCATCAGCTCAGCCGGGAGAGATCGTCAAGACCCCAGGATCGTCGTCAGGAACTCGCCCGTCCACGCCAGCAGTTCCCGCCCCACCACCGGCTTGCCGCCGATCTTGCCCGTCGTCGGGCGGGGCACCAGGATCTGGTGGACGGCCGGCTTGATCACCGTGCGCGGGTAGAGACGCTTCAGCCGCAGCTCCTGCGACTCGCGCAGCTCCACCGGGGCGAAGCGGATGTTCGGGCCCTGCAGGACGATCTCGCCGACGCCGCAGGCGCGGGCCAGCATGCGCAGGCCGGCCACGAAAAGCAGGTTCTCCACGGGCTCCGGCAGCTTGCCGTAGCGGTCCGTGAGTTCCTCCCGGACTGCCTTGATGTCCTCCTCCGTGTTGGCGGAGGCGATGGCCCGGTACGCCTGGAGGCGCAGTCGCTCGCCCGGCGCGTACTCGTGCGGGACGTGCGCGTCGACCGGGAGCTCGATCTTGACCTCGAGCGGGGGCTCCTCCTCGACGCCGCCGTCCAGCGAGGCGCGGTAGTCGGCGACTGCCTCGCCGACCATGCGGACGTACAGGTCGAAGCCGACGCCCGCGATGTGGCCGGACTGCTCGCCGCCGAGGAGATTGCCCGCGCCGCGGATCTCCAGGTCCTTCATGGCGACGTACATGCCTGCGCCCATCTCGGTGTGCTGGGCGATCGTCGCGAGACGCTCGTGCGCGGTCTCGGTGAGCGGCTTCTCCGGCGGGTAGAGGAAGTACGCGTACCCGCGCTCGCGCCCGCGCCCGACCCGCCCGCGCAGCTGGTGCAGCTGCGAGAGGCCGAAGTTGTCGCCGCGCTCGACGATCAGCGTGTTCGCGTTGGAGATGTCGATGCCGGACTCGACGATCGTCGTCGAGACGAGCACGTCGAACTTCTTCTCCCAGAAGTCGACGACGACCTGCTCCAGCGCGCTCTCGCCCATCTGCCCGTGGGCGGTGGCGATCCGGGCCTCCGGCACGATGTCGCGGAGCCGCGCCGCCGCCCGGTCGATCGACTCGACGCGGTTGTGGATGTAGAAGACCTGGCCCTCGCGCAGCAGTTCGCGGCGGACGGCGGCGCCGATCTGCCTCTCCTCGTACGGGCCGACGAAGGTCAGCACCGGGTGCCGCTCCTCCGGCGGGGTCGTGATCGTCGACATCTCACGGATGCCGGTGACCGCCATCTCCAGCGTCCGCGGGATGGGGGTCGCGGACATCGTCAGTACGTCCACGTTGGCGCGGAGCTTCTTCAGCTGTTCCTTGTGCTCGACGCCGAACCGCTGCTCCTCGTCCACGATGACCAGACCCAGGTCCTTGAATTTGGTCTCGGACGAGAAGAGCCGGTGCGTGCCGATGACGATGTCGACCGAGCCGTCCCGCAGCCCCTCCAGGGTCGCCTTCGCCTCCGTGTCCGACTGGAAGCGGGACAACGCCCGTGTCACCACCGGGAACTGGGAGTAGCGCTCGGAGAACGTCCCGAAGTGCTGCTGCACCAGCAGCGTCGTCGGCACGAGCACAGCGACCTGCTTGCCGTCCTGGACGGCCTTGAAGGCGGCCCGGACGGCGATCTCCGTCTTTCCGTAGCCGACGTCGCCGCAGATGAGGCGGTCCATGGGGATGGACTTCTCCATGTCCTCCTTCACCTCGGCGATGGTGGACAGCTGGTCGGGGGTCTCGACGTACGGGAAGGCGTCCTCGAGCTCCCGCTGCCACGGGGTGTCCGCGCCGAAGGAGTGGCCGGGCGCCGCCATCCGGGCGCTGTACAGCTTGATCAGGTCCGCGGCGATCTCCTTGACCGCCTTCTTCGCGCGCGCCTTGGTCTTCGTCCAGTCGGCGCCGCCGAGCCGGTGCAGGGTCGGGGCCTCGCCGCCGACGTACTTGGTCACCTGCTCCAGCTGGTCGGTCGGGATGTAGAGCCGGTCGCCGGGCTGGCCGCGCTTGGCCGGGGCGTACTCGACGAGCAGATACTCCCGGGTCGCGCCCTGGACGGTGCGCTGGACCATTTCGAGGTAGCGGCCGACGCCGTGCTGCTCGTGCACGATGTAGTCGCCGACCTCCAGCGTCAGCGGGTCGATCTGCTTGCGGCGCCGGGTCGGCATCCGCGTGCCGTCCTTGCCGGCGGCCTTCTGGCCGGACAGGTCGGTCTCGGTCAGGACGGCGATCCTGAGGCGGGGGTCGATGAAGCCGTACTCGATGGAGCCGGTCGCGACATGGACGACGGACGGGGAGATCTCGCCGAGGTCCGCTTCGAGGCGGGCGGCGATGCCCTCGCCGCCGAGCACCTCGACGGTGCGGGCGGCGGGGCCGTGGCCCTCGGTCACGAAGACGGTGCGCCAGCCGTCCGCGAGCCAGCCCTTGGTGTCGGCGAGAGCGCGGGCCGTGTCGCCGCGGTACGTCTCCGGGGCGTGCATCCCCAGCTTGAGCGTGTCCGCATCGAGCTCTTCGTCGGCGGCGAACGGCGACACCGACCACCACATCATCCCGAGCTCGCGCGCCCGGTCCCGGACGTCCGCGATGCCCCACAGCGAGGCCGCGCCGAGGTCGATCGGGGCCTCGCCGCCGCCGGCCGAGGCCGCCCACGACGCCTGCAGGAACTCCTGCGACGTCGCCACCAGGTCCGCGGCCCGGGTACGGACCCGCTCCGGGTCGCACACCACGGCCATCGAGCCCGCCGGAAGGACGTCGAGCAGCAGCTCCATGTCGTCGACGAGGACCGGGGCGAGGGACTCCATGCCCTCGACGGCGATGCCCTCGGCGATCTTGCCGAGCAGTTCACCGAGCTCCGGATGGGCCTCGGCGAGGTCCGCGGCCCGCTGCCGAACCTCGTCGGTCAGCAGCAGCTCACGGCAGGGGGGCGCCCACAGCCCGTGCTCGGCGACCTCCAGCGAGCGCTGGTCGGCGACCTTGAAATAGCGGATCTCCTCGACGTCGTCGCCCCAGAACTCGATCCGGAGCGGATGCTCCTCGGTGGGCGGGAAGACGTCGAGGATGCCGCCGCGCACCGCGAACTCGCCGCGCTTCTCGACCAGCTCCACCCGGGAGTACGCGGCGGCCGCGAGCCCCTCCACGACCTCGTTCAGGTCGGCCGTCCCGCCGCTGCGCAGCGCCACGGGCTCCAGGTCGCCGAGACCCTTGACCTGCGGCTGCAGCACGGAGCGCACGGGCGCGACGACGACGCTGACGGGCCCGGCGGCCGGGTCGTCCTGCGAGGGGTGCGCGAGGCGGCGCAGCACCGCGAGGCGCCGGCCGACGGTGTCGGAGCGGGGCGAGAGCCGCTCGTGCGGGAGGGTTTCCCAGGACGGGTACTCGACGACCCCGTCCGGGTCGAGCAGGGAGCGCAGCGCCGCGGCCAGGTCCTCGGCCTCCCGCCCGGTGGCGGTCACGGCGAGCACCGGCCGGCCCGCCTCGCGTGCCAGCGCGGCGACCGCGAAGGGCCGCGCGGCCGGCGGTCCGACCAGGTCGACATGGTGCTGGTGACCGTCGGTGGCGGCCTTCACCGCTTCGGCGAGCGCCGGGTCACGTACTACGGCGTCGAGCAGACCGTGCAGGCTCATGAAGGGGTTCCGTCCGGGATCCAGAGGGGGTGGCGGGCAACGCGAACCGCCCGACACGTCGAACGGGCCGGGGGTTCCCAGCGTAAACCCCGCGACACGGCTCCGGCCCGGTGAGCGTGGAGGACGCTCACCGGGCCGGAGCGGCCATCCTACGGAACGGCTCCGCAGGGGCCCCGCGACTGCTGCGTGGCGATCTACTCCGTGGCGATCGCGTTCAGGACGTTCATCCGGCCCGCCCGGAAGGCCGGGACGAGCGCCGCGAACAGACCCACGAACGCCGAGGCCACGAAGACCGTCAGGATCGTCGGCCACGGGATCTCCAGCACCCCGAGCCCCTCCAGGGCCAGCAGCTTCTGGGCCGCCGTGCCCCAGCCCATGCCCAGGCCGAGGCCGAGCAGGGCGCCGAAGAGGGCGATGACCACCGACTCCAGGCGGATCATGCGGCGCAGCTGGCGGCGGGAGAGGCCGATGGCGCGCATGAGGCCGATCTCCCGGGTCCGCTCGACCACCGACAGGGCCAGGGTGTTCACGACACCCAGCACCGCGACGATGATCGCGAGCGCCAGCAGGCCGTAGACGATGTTCAGCAGCTGGCCGACCTGGTTCTTGAGGTCCTCCTTGAAGTCGGTCTGGTTCTGCACCTCGTACTGCGGGTAGGCGGCGAGCGACTTCTTGAGGGCCGCGTACGCCTCCGTCGCCTTGCCCTCGTCCGCCGTGGCGAACATGATCAGGTTCTTGGGCATCTTCTCGGCGGGCAGGTGCTGCGCGGCGGTCGTGACGTTCGTGTACTTCACGCCCTTGTCGACGTTTCCGTCGTCCGACGTGATCGCCGCGACCTTCAGCTTCGCCGTCGTGCCGCCCTCGAAGGCGACCGTGATCGTGTCGCCGACCTTCACTCCGTGCGCCTTGGCGTACTCGTCGCCGACGGACATGGCGTTCTTCCCGTACGCCGCGGACAGCTCGCCCGCCACGGTCTCGCGCCGCAGGTCCTGGGCGTAGGTCGGGTCGGCGGCGACGATCTCCTCGTCCTCGGTCGTGCCGTCCGGGGCGGTGAGCTTCGTCTTCACGGCCTTGTACTCGGTGACGTGGGCGATGCCCGGCGTCTTCTCCAGGGCCTGCTGGGCCTGGGGCATGATCGGCTGGCCGTTGGACGCGTTGATGATGAAGTCGGCGCCGACGGACCTGTCGAGCTCCTCCGTCGCCGAGGCGACCATGGACGAGCCGACGACCGACAGACACGCGACGAGCGCGAGGCCGATCATCAGGGCGGCGCCGGTGGCACCGGTGCGGCGCGGGTTGCGCAGCGCGTTGCGCTCGGCCATCCGTCCGACCGGGCCGAAGATCCGCAGGACGACCGCGCCGATGACACGGATCACGCCGCCCGCGAGGAGCGGGCCGACGACGATGAAGCCGATGAGGCTGAGGACCACACCGAGCCCGAGCCACATCGAGCCCTCGGTCGCCTTGTCGGCCTGCGTCGCGAGCCACAGCCCCGCGCCTCCGGCGCCGGTGAGGACCACGCCGAGGATGCCGCGCACGAGCCCGGCCCTGCCGTCCGCCGGCGTACCGGCGTCGCGCAGCGCGGCCATCGGGGAGACCTTGCCGGCCCGGCGGGCCGGGATGTAGGCGGCCAGGACGGTGACGACGATGCCGAGGGTGAGGCCGACCGCCGGGGTCGTCCACTTCACGGTCAGGTCCTGGGTGGAGAGGTTCATGCCCATCGAGGACATGAGCTCCATCAGCCCGATCGCGAGGCCGACTCCGGCGCCGACACCGACGACGGACCCGATGACGCCGAGCAGCAGCGCCTCGACCAGGACCGAGCGGTTGACCTGCCTGCGGCTCGATCCGATGGCCCGCATCAGGCCGATCTCGCGGGTGCGCTGGGCGACCAGCATCGAGAAGGTGTTGACGATGAGGAAGATGCCGACGAGGAAGGCGATCCCGGCGAAGCCGAGCATCGCGTACTTCATCACGTCGAGGAACTCACCGACGTCCTCGCGGCCGGCGTCCGCCGCCTCCTGCTGGGTCTGGAACTTGTACGGCCCCGGGACGACCGCGGCCACGTTCCTCTTCAGCTGCTCATGGCCGACGCCGGGCTCGGCGGTCACCGCGATATGGGTGAACACGCCGGTGCTCCCGATGAGTTGACGCTGCGCGGTGGCGGTGTCGAAGTAGACGACGGCCGCGCCCGGGTTGGTGACCTTGAAGGAGGCGATGCCGGAGATCCGGGCCGTGAGGTCACCGGTGACGGCGATCGTGCGCAGCTCGTCACCGATCTCGAGCCGGTGCTTCTCGGCGGTGTCGGCGTCGACCATCACCTCGGTGGGGCCGCGCGGGGCGTGGCCGGAGGTGATCTCCATCGAGCGCAGGTCGTTCTGCGTCCAGTTGCCGGCGATCGTCGGGGCGCCGTTGCTGGAGCCCATGTTCTTGTTGTCCGCGTCGACGACGGTGACGCTCATCGAGACGACCGCGCCCTCGGCGGACTTCACGCCGTCCGCCTTCCGCACCTCCGCGACGAGGGAGGCGGGAAGCGCTTCGGGCCGGCCGGACTGCGGCATCTCGTCGTCGGTGGCGGCGTTCTTCGGGCTGACGGTGACATCGGCCGCAGTGGCGGCGAAGAGCTTGTCGAAGGTGGTGTTCATGGTGTCGGTGAAGACGAGCGTGCCGGACACGAACGCCACCGACAGCAGGACGGCGACGGCGGAGAGCGCCATGCGTCCCTTGTGGGCGAAGAAGTTGCGCAGGGAGGTCTTGAGCACGGTCACGACGTCCGCCCGCGCGCATCAAAGTCCTTCATGCGGTCCAGGACCTGGTCGGCCGTGGGGTTGAACATCTCGTCGACGATCCGTCCGTCGGCGAGGTACAGCACACGGTCCGCGTACGAGGCGGCCACCGGGTCGTGGGTGACCATGACGATGGTCTGGCCGAGTTCGTCGACGGAGCGGCGCAGAAAGCCCAGGACCTCGGCCCCGGCGCGCGAGTCCAGGTTTCCGGTCGGCTCGTCGCCGAAGATGATCTCGGGGCGGGCCGCCAGGGCGCGGGCCACGGCGACGCGCTGCTGCTGACCGCCGGAGAGCTGCGCGGGCCGGTGCTTGAGCCGGTCGGCGAGGCCGACGGTCTCCACGACCCGGTTGAGCCAGGCCGTGTCCGGTTTGCGGCCGGCGATGTCCATCGGCAGCGTGATGTTCTCGATGGCGTTGAGCGTGGGCAGCAGGTTGTACGCCTGGAAGATGAAGCCGATCCGGTCCCGGCGCAGCTGCGTGAGCTTCTTGTCCTTGAGCTTGGTGATCTCGGTGTCGTCGATGTGGATCTCGCCCGAGGTCACCGTGTCGAGCCCGGCCAGGCAGTGCATCAGCGTGGACTTGCCGGAGCCCGACGGGCCCATGATCGCGGTGAACTGACCTCGCTTGATGTCCACGTCGACGTGGTCGAGCGCGACGACCCGGGTCTCGCCGGAGCCGTACGCCTTGACGACCTGTCGGGCTCGCGCGGCGACGGCCGTACGCCCTCCAGTGCCCCCGTGCGCGGGAATGGTCACAGCCGTTGTCACGGTTTGTCTCCTACTTGTCGTGGTTCCAGTAATGCCGAACGCCGCGTGCGGCACGAGTCTCGCGGGGGACGGGCCCGGGGCACGATGGTGCTGAGCACCCTCTTGAGCGGGGGTTTTCCCCACCCCCGCGCCGTCCGGGTTGCCGTAGGACCAAGTTAAGGAACGGCCCGTGCTCCTCTCGTCCTCCGGCGGGACGAACGGCCCCTGGCCAGTAGTAAGGAGGAACCCTTAGGGGGCTCCTCCTCGAGGCCGATCCCGTACCCGTAGAGGCTGACCCCTCCCGCCGCGTGAAGGGCAAGTGAGAGGGTGTGTCCCGCGGAGATAGATGCATAGGGAAAGGATCTTGATGGGTGCGGGCGAGGCAGAGGCGGGCGGGGACAGTACCGGCGCACACGGCGGCAACACGGGCACGGAAATGGGCAATTCGGGTGTAGGCGGCGGTAGCAGCGGCACCTCTGCAGGGCAGGCGCCCGCGGCACGCGGGGCCGCCCCCCGCCGCGGCCCGGTCGTCGCCGCCCTGATGCTCGGCATGGCGCTGGCGGCCCTCGACGGCACGATCGTCTCCACCGCCGTCCCGCAGATCGTCGGCGATCTCGGCGGCTTCTCGGTCTTCTCCTGGCTGTTCTCCGGCTATCTGCTCGCCGTGACCGTCACCCTCCCCGTCTACGGGAAGCTCTCCGACACCTTCGGCCGCAAGCCCGTCCTGATCGCGGGCATCGCCCTCTTCCTCGTCGGCTCCCTGCTGTGCGCGGGCGCCTGGAACATGGCCTCGCTCATCGCCTTCCGCGTCGTCCAGGGCCTCGGCGGCGGTGCGCTCCAGGGCACGATCCAGACGATCGCCGCCGATCTGTACCCGCTCGACGAGCGCCCCAAGATCGTGTCGAAGCTGTCCACGGTATGGGCGGTGTCGGCGGTCGCGGGCCCGGCGGTGGGCGGCCTGCTCGCCGCGTACGCCGACTGGCGCTGGATCTTCCTGATCAATCTGCCGGTGGGCGCGGTGGCGCTGTGGCTGATTGCCCGTCATCTGACCGAGCCGGCACGGGAACGGGGTCCGCGCGCCCGGGTCGACTGGCCCGGTGCGCTCGCCGTCTTCGTCACCGGGACGCTGCTGCTGACGGCACTCGTCCAGGGCGGGGTGGCCTGGCCCTGGCTCTCCGCGCCCTCGCTCGGCCTCTTCGCGGGCGCCGCGGCGGGCGCCGCCGTGACCGTCGTCGTCGAACG
Organism: Streptomyces sp. NPDC059909; assembly: GCF_042730885.1. Taxonomy (NCBI): domain Bacteria; kingdom Bacillati; phylum Actinomycetota; class Actinomycetes; order Kitasatosporales; family Streptomycetaceae; genus Streptomyces; species Streptomyces sp. NPDC059909. The sequence goes on along the minus strand of NZ_JBHWKX010000005.1, from coordinate 161,220 downwards.
GCGGGCGGCCGAGCCCGTCATCCCCGGCTGGGTGTGGCGGCGCCGCACCATCGCCGCGGTCAATCTCGCCCTGGGCGCGCTCGGTCTGCTGATGGTCGCACCCACCGTGTTCCTGCCCACGTACGCCCAGTCGGTCCTCGGACTCGGCCCGATCGCCGCCGGGTTCGTGCTGTCGGTGATGACGCTGAGCTGGCCGGTCAGCGCGGCGTACGCGAACCGCGTCTACACCCGCATCGGCTTCCGCAACACCGCGATCATCGGCATCGGCACGGCGACGCTGGTCATGCTGGCGTTCCCGCTGCTGCTCCCGTACCCGGGCGAGCCGTGGCAGCCCGCGCTCATCATGCTGCTGCTCGGCGCCGCTCTCGGGTTCTTCCAACTGCCGCTGATCGTCGGCGTCCAGTCGACCGTGCCCTGGGCGGAGCGGGGCACGACGACCGCGTCGGTGCTGTTCTGCCGCCAGGTCGGGCAGAGCGTCGGAGCGGCGCTGTTCGGTGCCCTCGCCAACGCGGTGCTCGCCGCCCGGCTCGGCGGGTCGGGCGATCTGGACTCGGTGGCGCGCTCCCTCGCCGGGGGCGGCGCCGGGCCCGAGGAGCATCTGCGGCACGCGGTGGCGACGGCGGTGGACTACGTGTACGTGGGGGCCGCGGGCGCGGGCGTGCTGGCGCTTCTGGTGCTGGTGTTCCTGGCGCCGCGCACGTTCCCGGTGATCACGGAGAAGCCCCAGGTGTGACGCGCGATCAGCCGTGCCGCCGCCCCCGTCCGGGCCGGTGCGGGGGCGTGACCCGACCGTTGCGGAACTGACATACCTCCTGGTCGGTAATCCCCTTACGTCGATCGACTACCGCCCAGTAACGTACGCGCTCCCCCCACAGGAACACCCTCCCCCGACACCCTGGCGGGCCCGGGGACCCCCAGCCCGCGAGGGCCGCAAGGAGCGCCGCACCATGTCGTACGACCACGTGTTCCCCGAACCACCCCACTCCGCCCAGCAGCCCTGGCACGCGCCACCGCCGCACCCTTTTCACGACCTCGCCCACGACGGCACCCACGACCTCGCCGACCACCGCGACCTGCCCCGCCTCCGCGCGGGCTACCGCCGGCTCCGCCGCGTCGCCACCCTCACCGCGCTCGGCTACTTCGTCCTCTTCCTGCTCCTCTCCGGCTACGCACCCGGGCTGATGACCAGTGGCATCAGCGGTGGCCTCACCACCGGACTGCTGCTGGGGCTGCTCACGCTGCCCGTGACGCTGGCCGCGATCGCGCTGTACGAGCGCATCGCACGCCACCGCGTCGACCCCCTCGCCGCGGCGATCCGGCTCCAGGCCGAACAGGCGGCGCAGGCCGCGGAAGCGGCCGCTGCCCGTCAGAACCGTCAGAGCCGCCCCGGCCCGTCCGGATGGCAGCGGCCCCCGGGAGGAATGCGCGCATGAGCGGCTTCAGCTCCGACGCCCAGACCATGTCGTTCGTCGCGTTCATCGCGGTCATCACGGTGACGCTGCTGCTGTCCGTGATGACCGGACCCGACCGCGACGACCTGGGCGAGTACTACACCGGCTACCGCTCGCTCTCCCCCATGCAGAGCGGCCTCGCCATCGCCGGCGACTACGTCTCCGCCTCGACCGTCCTCGCCACCATCGGCGTCATCGCCCTCGCCGGGTACGACGGGCTGACCCTCGCCCTGAGCACGGTGCTCTCGCTCGTCCTGATGATGTTCCTGCTCGCCGAACCGCTCCGGAACGCCGGCCGGTTCACCATGGGCGACGTCCTCACCCGCCGCACCCCGGGCCCCGCCGTGCGGATCGCCTCGTCCGCGGTCACGCTGGCCGCGCTGCTTCCGCTGGTGATCTTCCAGCTCGCGGGCGCGGGCGATCTGCTCGCCTTCGTCCTCGGCTTCGACGCGGACGGCTTCAAGACCGGGTCCATCGTCTTCCTCGGCGTGCTGATGATCGCCTACGCGGCCATCGGCGGCATGAAGGGCACCGCGTTCATCCAGATCGTCAAGACCGTCGTCCTGCTCGGCGCCTCCGCCGCCATCGCCCTGCTGGTCCTGAACCGCTTCGACTTCAGCCTGCCCGCGCTCCTCGACGCGGCGGGCAAGGGCAGCGGGGCCGGGGACGCGTACCTCGCCTCCGGGCTGCAGTTCGGCGGCGACGACCTCGACATGATCAGCGCCCAGCTGACGGTGGTGCTCGGTGCCGCGGTGCTGCCGCACATCACGATGCGCGTGTTCACCTCGCGCAACGCGACCGCCGTGCGGCGCTCGATGTCCTGGGCCGTCTCGACCGTCGTCGTGACCTGCCTGCTCATCGCCGTCATCGGCTTCGGCGCCGCGGCGATCGTCGGGCACAAGGGGCTCGTCGCCGGCGACCCGCAGGGCAAGACGGCGTTCCTGTTCGTCACCCAGGCGCTGCTCGGCGCCGAACCGTCCTTCGGCGAGACGCTGGTCTTCACCCTCGTGGCCACCGCGGTGTTCCTCACCCTGCTCGCCTCGGTCGCCGGCATCACCCTCGCCTCCGCCAACTCGCTCGCGCACGACCTCATCGCCCACGGGCTGCGCCGCACCCGGCTGAAGCACACCTCCGAGATGGCCGTCGCCCGCGCGGCCGCGGCCGGCATCGGCCTCACCGCGATCGCCGCCGCGGCACTCGTGCAGCACGAGAACCTCCAGGCGCTGGTCACGCTGTCGTTCTCCATCGGCGCATCGGCGGTCGCCCCCGCCCTCGTCTACAGCATGTTCTGGCGCCGCTACACCCGTACCGGCCTGCTCAGCACGCTCATCGTGGGCACGGTCGGCGCGATCGTCCTGATGACGGGCAGCAACCTGGTCTCCGGGTCACCCCAGTCGGTCTTCCCCGACCACGACTTCAACTGGTTCCCGTTCACCACCACGGGCCTCGTCTCGGTCCCGCTCGGCTTCCTCGCCGGCTGGCTGGGCACCTTCCTGTCCGCACGCGACCCCCGCGACGCCGCCGCCCAGCGCGAGCTGTACGAGTCGGTCGAACCGACGATCCTCGCGGGGGCACCGGCGCCGCCGCGGGGCGCGTAAGGGCGTACGCCCATGGGGAGCCCGTCCGGCGACTGACGGGCCGACACGGACACGCCGGGCGCCCCGGTCGGTTCAGCCCCGTACGCGTACGGCGATCAGAGCAGCCCGTCCCACATCTGCTCCAGCAGCACCGACCACCAGCTCTCCGGCGACGAAAGCGCCGCCGGGTCGAGGGCGGCGAGCTGCACCTGGAAGTCGACCGTCCAGCGGCCGGCCTGTTCCGGGTTGAGGCCGAAGCGCAGGCGCCACATGCGTCCGAGCAGGGCGAGGCAGCGCGTGAACTCCGGGAGGCCACTGTTCACGAACTGCGGCGCCACCGGCTGCCCGCCCGGGCCGCCCTCGACCGGGACCGCCACGATCTGGGCCGTGCCGTACTGCACACAGATCGCCTTGCCGAAGTCGCTGCCCACGACCAGGTACGAGCCCGCGTCCGACGCGGGCTGCACCTGCCGCTGAGCGGCCAGCTCGGCCAGCGTCGGCACCACCGGCTGGGCCGGCTGCGCCCAGAAGAACGGACCGAAGTCGGCCGGCAGCCCCGCCCACACCAGCGTGAGCGCCACGATCTCCGGCACGCCCTGGCGGGACACCGCCCGCTGGTCGAACCGGCAGATGCCCTGCGGCCCGAAGGCGCCCACCAGCTCCTGGGCGATCCCCTCCGGGGGAACCGGTGGGGCCGGCTGGACCGGCGGCAGCGGCGCACGCACCGGCGCCGGGCGCGCCGGGCCGTCCGCGACCTGGTGCAACTCGCCCTGATGGGTGAGCAGCTGCTGCATACCGCCCTGCCGGCTCGCGTGGTCCCTGCCGTACGGGGCGATGTTGGTGATCCGCGCCTGCGGCCAGGTCTCCCGGATCATCCGGGAGCAGTAACCGCCGGGCAGTTCACAGGACTCGAGCTCGGTGTGCAGCTCCAGCACCTGGTCGCTGGGCACGTTCATCCCGCGCAGCTCGTGGAAGATCTGCCACTCCGGGTGCGGGGTGCCCGGCGCCGAACGGCGGATGAGCTGCTGCTCGGAACCGTCGGGCGCGCGGTAGCGCAGCACGGCCTGGTAGCCGGGGCCGACCATCGGGACACCGGCGGGCGGCTGCTGCGGATAGCCGTACGCCGGCGGCTGCGGGGCGTGCGGCGGCGGTACGGGGCCGGGTGCGCCCGCAGGCGCGTGCGCCGGGGGCACCTGGCCGGGACCGGCCAGCATCGTGGCGGCGTGGTGCACACCGCCCGTGGGGATCCCCCCGGCGGAGCCAGGGGGAGTGCCCGGGGCACCCGGAGCTCCCGGCGGACCTGGGGGCTGCGGCGCGCCGGGACCGCCCTGGCTCGGGTTCGCCAGCATCGTGGCGGCGTGGTGCACACCGCCCGTGGGGGTCCCCCCGGCGGAGCCAGGGGGAGTGCCCGGGGCACCCGGCGCCGCGGGCGGGCCCGGAGGCTGCGGGGGCTGAGGCGCGCCCGGGCCGCCCGGACCCGGGTTCGCGAGCATCGTCGCCGCCTGGTGCTGCGGATCCGACGGCGCCGGCGGGCCAGGCAGCTGCGGTCCGTCAGGGCCGAGCTGCGAGACCATCTGCGTCGGTACGTAACCGCCCGCCGGAACACCAGGAGTACCAGGGGCGCCGGGAGCACCCGGCCGCGCGCCGGGGACACCGGGCGGGGCGGGCGGCGGTGGAGTCGTCGAGCCACCCCCGCGCGGAGTACGCCCACGCGGCGGCACGCCGGCCTTGCTCGTCGCGGCGTCGGCGATGTCACCCGCACTCGGCCCGCCCGGCACGGACGGAGCGGAACGAACCGAGGAAGCGGAAGGAGCGACGGGCGGCTGCGGCCCGGAGGCCTGCGCCCCGCCCGGCTGCGGACCGATCGCCGGAGCCACCGCGGTCGGCGGCAGCTGGCTGCCCCCCGACATCAACGCGGTCGGCGCGTCCGCGCCCACCGGCGGCGGGGTGTCGTCGTCGTCCGCCCCCGACAGCGGCGGCGCGAACACGGTCGCCGGCAGCGGCACGGAAGCGTCCCCCGACGCGCCGTTCGTGTCGGTCCCGGCCCAGGGAGCTGCCCCACCGGGCCCGCCGGACGTCGCCGGCACACCGTCCGACGCGGTGGGCTCGTGGTCCCCACGGCCACCGGCCGCAGGCCAGCCGGAGCCGCCACCGGAACCGTGCGGAGCCGCCGCCGCGGCAGCCGCGGCCGAGCCCGGCCACGCGTCACCACCGACATGCGAACCACGCCCGGCGGTCGAGCCGCCGGGCGCACCCTGCGACCAGCCGGATCCCTGAGCAGCGCCCGCCGGAGCAGACGCACCGTCATCAGGTGCACCCTGCACAGCCGGAGCCGCAACCGCGCCGGCACCCGCAGACGACCCCGCACCCGCACGCTGGTCCGGGATGCCCAACCTGTCCGCCGCGTCCTGCAGCCACTCCGGCGGACTCAGCAGGAACGACGTCTGGTTCAGGTCGATCCGCTGCGGCGGCGCCGCGGCCGGAGCCGCCCCGGCGTCCGGAGTGCCGTACTCCTCCTCGTACCGCCGGATCACCTCGCCCACCGGCAGCCCCGGCCACAGCGTGGCCTCCCCGCTGTCCCGGGCGATGACCAGCCGCTGACGGCCACCGTCCGACGTCGGCCCGTCCGCACGGTCCTCCGCCCACACGACGAAACCCAGCTCGAACTCCCGCACCCGCACCTCACGATGCTGATACGCGGGCACATCACCGTTGACCCACTCTTCCGCGCGCTCCTGCGCCTGCGCGAACGTCACCATCGACAAGCTCACTCCCCCACCGGAACGGCGCGCGCGAAGCCGCCGTCCACCATCAGGTTCGCCACGGTCTCCAGCTCCGGCGGATTGCCCGCGAGACGCGACAGAAACGCGTCGAAGTCCTCACCGCACGGCAGCAGCAGCCGCTCCACCCGGTCGGCGACCGTCCAGCCGTCCTGGTCACGGGCGTCGTCGTACGCGCAGAACCACACCGAACCGGCGCCGCTGCCACGGACCTTGACCGCCAGCAGTCCGCCCTGGACGAAACCGACGCCCAGGTAGTCCTTCGTCAGATGGTCCCGCAGACACTTGTTGACGTACACCAGGTCATTGACCGCCGCCTCCTCGCGCACCGTGAAGAACGGCTGGTCGATCAGCAGCCCCAACTCGGCGTCCAGCGCCGCACCCACCGGCGCGCACCCGCCGGCCGCCTTCAGGAAGGAGCGGTACGCGCCCGGCAGGCGGTATCCCAAGTCCTCCTCCACACCCAGCAGTTGCTGCTCGGTCACCGACACCGCACCCTTGGGCAGGCCGAAGTGCGCGGGCCGGGTCTCCTGCAGCGGACGCGTCCCGCGCTTGGCGTGATCCACCGCGGTCGTCGCCATCCCGCCGTGGTGCCGCAGCAGCGCCTTCACCTCGACCGGCACCAGCTCCAGCCGGCGGCCGCCCGCGACGTGGTGCCACGTCCAGCCGTGCGGCGTCGCCACCGCCGGGATCGTGTCCCACAGCTCATGGCCGTCGGCGGCCAGCGCGGCGTTCGCCGACACATAGTCGGTGAGCCGCAGTTCGTCGACCCCGAAGCCCTCCGGAGGCTCGGCGATCTCCGCCGCGGCACGGGCATACGGCGAGAAGTCCGGATAGGCGCGTTCGTCCACCCGCACCCCCATGGGGTGCCGAGCGGCCCGGACCGGGTCCGGGAAGTGCACGACCTGCCCGGCGTAGGCCGCGTTCGGTGGCGCGGCTTGCTGCCCGAGCCGACCTGTCGTCATGGCGGTAGCCCCCTGCTGCGTCTGGCTGGTTCACCACAGCCTATGCGGTGCGGCAACAGGCGGTCCCGCCCCCGTACCGCGCCGGGCGCGACCCTTCCGCTTCCGTAACGAACCGTCACCTTCGTGTAACCCTCAGCCGAAGCACAACCGACACAGGCACACGTTTCAGTCACCCCGCTTCCACACCAGGCGCCCCATTTGGCAGGCTGTCCCTTCAACTCGGGGGCGTGCACAGCAGCGGTCGGCGCCGCGGGCACGGGAGGGACACAGCACGATGCACACGGCACCATCAGGCACGACCGGTGATCCCCGGCTCAGCTGGAGCAGTACGGACGACGCCGCGCGCGCGCCCGCGCTCCTCCTCCGGCGCGACGGAATCCTGCCAACAGTGGCGGCAGCACTCTCCGTACGCGGCGAGACCCTCACCTGCACCGCGGGCAAGGCCGACCAGCCACCCGTGCTCCACCCCCTCGTCCAGGACTTCCTCGACACCCTCACCAGCGGCCAGCGAGAACGGTTCACCGGCCGCTGCGCCGAGGCGATCCTGCTCTCCCGCCACCTCACGTCGGCGGACACCGCCCGCTCCAAGCGGGCCCAGCGCAAGCCCCTCACCCACGGCGAAGCCCGCCGCTCCCTCAAGCACGCCAAACTCACCGCCCGCCGCATCCGCGAGGACGGCGACCCCCTGCACGGCAGCTACGCCGCACCCTGCCGCTCCTGCGCGGCGATGCTCGCCCACTTCGGCGTACGCACCGTCGACCCGACCCAGAACGGCTGAACCGGACCGTGAACGAGCACCACACCACACGCTTCTCCGTCGCCGTCGACGCCGCACTGCGAGAGGCCGGCTGGCAGCACGGCCGCTGGGACATCAAGCAGGCCGAACACTGGGCCGACACACTCCGCGCCCACGAATCCCCCGGCGGCCACCGCCACGCCGTCTTCCCCGCCGCCGTCGAGGCCTGGGCCGAGTTCGGCGGCCTCCGGATCACCCCGCAGGGACCAGGCCGCGAGATCGCCCCCGCGACCCTCCGCCTCGACCCCCTCGCGGGCCTCCACCTGGCCCGCACCCTCGGCGACCTCGGCCGCGCCCTCGGCACCGAGCTCACCCCGCTCGGCGAGGAGGGAGAGGAGGGAAACGCACAGGCGGTGCTCGCCATCGACACCGAGGGCCGTGTCTACAGCCTCGACCACACCGGCGACTGGTACGTCGGCCCCGATGTCGACCAGGCCCTCACGACCCTCATCACAGGCAGCCGGCCGACCCGCCTCACGACCGACTGAGCCACACCGGCCGCACCGTCCGGCAGCTACGCCGACGACGCCGCCGGTGCCTCCATCGGCAGGACCGCCGACACCCGGAAACCACCCGCGTCCGTCGGCCCCGACACGAAGACACCGCCCAGCGCGGAGACCCGCTCCCGCATACCCACCAGACCGTTGCCCCCACTCGGCAGACCCGCATCCGACGCACCACGGTCCGAAGGACCGTTCTCCACCTGCATCGCGATCTCCGCGCCACGATGAGCGACCCGCACCCACGTCTTGGCACCCGCCGCATGCTTGTGGACGTTCGTCAGCGCCTCCTGCACCACCCGGTACGCCGTCTGCTCGACCTCCGGCCGGTACACACGCGCCTCACCGTGCACCATCAGCTCCACGGCAATCCCCGCCTGCCGGGACTGCTCCACCAGCAGCTCCAGATCCGCCAGCGACGGCCCGTCCTCCGCGGCCGCCGCAGCAGCCGCGGCGGCAGCCGCCCCGACCGCCGCCAGCGGCACCGGCTCCGCCGCCCGCGCCGCCGCGTCCTCACCCGCCCGCAGCACACCGAGCATCTCCCGCAGCTCCGTCAGCGCCTGGCGACCCATGTCACCGACCAGCGCCGCGTTCCTCACCGCCTTCTGCGGATCCTTCAACGCCACCGCCTGCAACGCCGCCGCATGCACCACCATCAGGCTCACCCGATGCGCCACGACGTCATGCATCTCCCGCGCGATCCGCGTCCGCTCCTCCGTACGCGCCCACTGCGCCTGCTGCTCCGCCCGGTCCGCCAGCAGCGACAGCTCCTGCTCCAGACTGACCGCCCGCTCCCGCAGGCTCTCCATCAGCCGGCGCCGCGCACCCACATAGAGCCCGAGCAGAACAGGCGGCGCGGTCAGCCCGATCGACATGACGAGCGACACCACCGGCACGTACCAGGGCCCCGGATCGAAATCCGCCGACGCGACGTCCTGCCGGGTCCGCACGAACGTCACGATCAACGTCCCCACCAGGGACATCCCCGCCAGCGCCCCGGTGATCCGCCGGGGCGCCTCCGAGGCCGCGAGCGTGTACAGCCCGACGATCCCCATCAGGAAGCCCATCTCGGCCGGCGTGATCGCGATCGAGACCAGCACCACACTCGCCGGCCACCGCCGCCGCAGCACCAGCACCGACCCGGCGATCAGCCCGAACACCACTCCCAGCGGCACCGGCAACGCCGAGGTGTCCGCGAACCGGACCCCCTCCAGCGCACACTCCACCGCGGACAGGAGCCCGAGCCCCACATCCAGCACCACACTGCGCCGCCGCCCCCACCACAGCCAGGAGCGGGCGGTGTCGCCGGCAGAGTCCTGGTGTGCCCCCGTTGTGGTCATGTCTCCCAGACTACGGAAGCCCGCGACCGAATTTCCGGCGACTTCTTCAGCACGAAACATCATCGAACACGAACACAACCTGCGACGATCGCTCGAACTGGCGAATCGCGCAGACATTCGACCCGGACGTCCCCATTCCGGCCGAGCCTTTGCCCATGACAGCTGCCAACGGCAAGTACGCCGACTTCGAAGGCCTCCGCGAACAGGCGATCACCCTGCGCCGGGAGGCCTCAGCCTCCGCCAGATCCGTGACCGACTCCACATCGACAACAACGACGTCCTCAACCGCCTCGTGAAGGGCGAGCCGCCTCCCGAGTGGACGAAACGGCCGAACGCGAAGGACGACCTGCGGGCGAAGGCGCGGGAACTGCGGTTACAGGGGATGACCTACGACCAGATCCAGGTGGAGCTGGGATGCTCGAAGAGCTCGAACTGTGTGGGCGGGACTTACCGAAGCCGGAACGTCGAACGACGCCCCCGGGCAGGACATGCAAGCCGCGCAACTCGGCCGTCGACGCGCCCTGGAGCAGCGCACCGCCGATCGCGCGGAAGCCAGGGCAGCGGCGACCGCCGAGATCGGGGAGCTCACCCCGCGGGAGCTGTTCATCGCCGGCGTCGCCCTCTACTGGGCCGAGGGCGCAGAGGCCAAGCCGCACCCCCGGGTCACCTTCGTGAACAGCGACCCCGACATGATCAGTCTCTTCCTTCGATGGGTACGCCTGCTGGCAGTCCAGGAAGACAGGCTGCGGTTCTTTGTCCAGATCCACGAGACCGCCGATGCCGACGCCGCCGAGCAGTACTGGGCGGACCTCGTCGGCGCAAGCATTGAGCGCTTCGGCAAGACCTCGCTCAAGAAGCACAACCCGAAGACCAACCGGAAGAACGTCGGCGAGGGGTATCACGGCCGCTTTCCGTGCGCGTATTGCAAGGCGCCCACTTGTACCGTCGCATCGAGGCTTGGTGGTACGGCATAGTAGGGGCTGCCACTGCGTCCGGATCATCGAATCGGACATAGGCGGCATACCATCCCGGATCGTCTAAAGGTAGGACAAACGGTTTTGGTCCGTTGAATGAGGGTTCGAGTCCTTCTCCGGGAGCACACATGCTCAGTTCGGGTCCTGACCTCCATGGTCAGGACCCGCCCTCATTTCACCCCTGAAACGTGCCGGTATCCTTCCGGTGTCCCCCCGCCGAAGCATCGAAGCCGAAGGGCATTCCCGTGAGCGCCAACCGCCCGGCAGCCGTCGTCGTCCTCGCAGCGGGTGAGGGCACCCGCATGAAGTCGAAGACTCCCAAGGTCCTCCACGAGATCGCCGGGCGCTCGCTCGTCGGGCATGTCGTGTCCGCCGCCCGTGAGCTGGAGCCCGAGGAGCTCGTGGTGGTCGTCGGCCACGCGAGCGAGCAGGTCAAGGAGCACCTCGCCACGCATTACGCCGGTACGCGCACCGCGTTCCAGGCCGAGCAGAACGGCACCGGTCATGCGGTGCGTATGGCTCTTGAGGAGCTGGGGCAGGCGCCCGAGGGCACCGTGGTCGTGGTCTGCGGGGACACTCCTCTTCTTTCCGGCGAGACGCTGACGGCCCTGGCCGCGACGCATGCCGCCGACGGGAATGCCGTGACCGTGCTGACGGCCGAGGTCCCGGACTCGACCGGGTACGGGCGGATCGTGCGTGATGCCGCGAGCGGTGCGGTGACCGCGATCGTGGAGCACAAGGACGCGACCGAGGCCGAGCGGGCGATCAAGGAGATCAACTCGGGTGTGTTCGCGTTCGACGGGCAGCTGCTCGCGGATGCGCTGGGCAAGGTGCGCACGGACAACAGCCAGGGTGAGGAGTACCTCACGGACGTGCTGGGGATCCTGCGCGAGGCGGGTCACCGTGTGGGCGCGTCCGTCGCGGGCGATCACCGGGAGATCCTCGGCATCAACAACCGTGTGCAGCTCGCCGAGGCGCGCAGGCTGCTGAACGAGCGGCTGCTCGAGCGGGCGATGATGGCCGGCGTGTCGGTCGTCGATCCGGCGTCGGTGCTGGTCGATGTGACGGTCACGTTCGAGCGGGACGCGGTGATCCACCCGGGTACGCAGCTGCTGGGCGCCACGCACATCGCGGAGGACGCCGAGGTGGGCCCGAACACCCGGCTGAAGGACACGACGGTCGGCAAGGGTGCGCGCGTGGACAACACGGTCGCGGACAGCGCGGTGATCGGTGAGTCGGCGTCGGTCGGCCCGTACGCCTATCTGCGTCCCGGTACGAAGCTCGGCCTGAAGGCCAAGGCCGGTACGTACGTGGAGATGAAGAACGCGACGATCGGCGAGGGGACGAAGGTCCCGCACCTGTCGTACGTCGGTGACGCGACGATCGGCGAGTACACGAACATCGGCGCCGCGAGCGTCTTCGTGAACTACGACGGGGAGTCGAAGCACCACACCACGATCGGGTCGCACTGCAAGACGGGTTCGGACAACATGTTTGTTGCTCCTGTCACAGTCGGGGACGGTGCCTACACCGCCGCGGGCTCGGTCATCACCAAGGACGTGCCGCCCGGTTCGCTCGCTGTGGCCCGTGGCCAGCAGCGGAATATCGAGGGTTGGGTGGCTCGCAAGCGTCCGGGGAGTGCGGCTGCGCAGGCTGCCGCGGAGGCGGGGAAGCTGGTCGACAACGAGGGCTGACCGGAAACGGGTGCGTCAATCTCGGCGTACCGTGATACGTGCACATGATTCGGCTGGCTCGCCGCACAAGGGACGGGCGGATCAGCAGCAGAGCTACACGTCTGAGGAGACAGTGCTGTGACCGGGATCAAGACGACCGGCGAGAAGAAGCTGATGTTCTTCTCCGGCCGCGCCCACCCCGAGCTGGCCGAGGAGGTCGCCGCCCAGCTGGGTGTCGGCCTGGTGCCGACCAAGGCATTCGATTTTGCCAACGGTGAGATCTACGTCCGTTTCCAGGAGTCGGCGCGGGGCGCGGACTGCTTCCTGATCCAGAGCCACACGGCTCCCATCAACAAGTGGATCATGGAGCAGCTGATCATGCTGGATGCTCTGAAGCGGGCTTCGGCCCGGAGCATCACCGTGATCGTCCCGTTCTACGGCTATGCCCGTCAGGACAAGAAGCACCGCGGCCGTGAGCCGATCTCGGCGCGTCTGGTGGCGGACCTGATGAAGACCGCGGGTGCGGACCGCATCCTGACGGTGGATCTGCACACGGACCAGATCCAGGGCTTCTTCGACGGCCCGGTGGACCATCTGTTCGCCCTGCCGCTGCTGGCGGACTACGTGGGCGCGAAGGTCGACCGTTCGAAGCTGACGGTGGTGTCCCCGGACGCCGGCCGGGTGCGGGTCGCCGACCGCTGGTGCGACCGGCTGGACGCGCCGCTGGCGATCGTGCACAAGCGGCGTGACAAGGACGTGGCGAACCAGGTCACCGTCCACGAGGTCGTCGGCAATGTCGAGGGCCGGGTGTGTGTGCTGGTCGACGACATGATCGACACGGGTGGCACGATCTGCGCGGCCGCGGATGCGCTGTTCGCGCACGGTGCGGAGGACGTCATCGTGACGGCGACGCACGGTGTGCTGTCCGGTCCGGCGGCGGACCGGCTGAAGAACTCGAAGGTGAGCGAGTTCGTGTTCACGAACACGCTGCCGGACCCGAACAATCTGGAGCTGGACAAGATCACGGTCCTGTCGATCGCTCCGACGATCGCGCGCGCGGTGCGTGAGGTGTTCGAGGACGGCTCGGTGACGAGCCTGTTCGAGGAGCAGTAGAGATCGATTTAGGCTGCGGCCTCCCTCCGGGTAGACTCATCGGGTTGCTCGGCGAGGGAGGCCGTACCTGTTTTCCGGTACGGCGGTCCGTTATCGACGCGCTCTTCGTAGCAGGCCAGTCGTGGCCGGGTAACGGCCATTGTTCGTTTCTGCATACGAGGAGTGCACATGTCCGAGGTGAAGCTCGCCGTCGAGGCCCGCACCGAGTTCGGCAAGGGTGCCGCGCGCCGCATCCGCCGCGACAGCAAGGTTCCGGGTGTTCTGTACGGCCACGGCGTCGACCCGATCCACGTCACGCTGCCGGGTCACGACCTGCTGCTGGCGCTGCGTACCCCGAACGTCCTGCTGGCGCTGGAGATCGAGGGCAAGAAGGAGCTGGCGATCCCGAAGGCCGTGCAGCGTGACCCGCTGAAGGGCTTCCTGGAGCACGTCGACCTGCTGCTCGTGAAGCGCGGCGAGAAGGTCAGCGTCGAGGTTCCGGTCCACGCCGAGGGCGAGCTGGCCCCGGGCGGCAACCTGCTGGAGCACGTGCTGAACGCGCTTCCGGTCGAGGCCGAGGCCACGCACATCCCCGAGGCGTTCACCGTCTCCGTCGAGGGCCTGGAGGCCGGCGCCTCCGTCCTGGCGAAGGACGTCGCGCTTCCCAACGGTGTGACCCTGGCCGTCGAGGAGGACGCTGTCGTCCTTCAGGTCCTGGCCGCGCAGGCCGAGGAGCCGTCCGCCGAGGGCGAGGCCGAGGCCGAGGGCGAAGAGGCCGCCGCCGCCGAGGCCTGATCCTCCCGGTAGCCGATCGACTCGCCACCGCCCCCCGCACCGCCCGGTGCGGGGGGCGGTGGCGCTACACGGGTGAGGAACGACGAATCGCGGTCAGGGCGACTCGTCGTTTCCATCCACGGCGGCGAGCGCGACCTCGAGCAGGTGCACGATCTCAGAGTTGAGGGACCGCCGGTCGGTCTCGGCCTGAGTGGCCAGCCGGGCGTGAACGTCGTCGGGGAGTCGAAGCGTAATCCGAACCATGACACCAGTATAGTGTCACTTGGCGTACAATGAGCTACGTGAAGCTCCGATACAACTACCGTGTGTATCCGAGCGCTTCTCAACGGCAAGAGCTGGCGAAGGCGTTCGGATGCGCCCGCGTCGTGTGGAACGATGCGCTGCGTATCCGACAGGACGCCTACAAGCAGGGCGGCCCTGTCCTCTCGATAGTCCAACTGGCGAAGTTGGTGATCACCGAAGCCAAGAAGATGCCTGAGCGTGCATGGCTCGGCGACGTGTCGGCGGTCGTACTTCAGTCGTCCCTGCGGGATCTGCAGACTGCGTACAGCAACTTCTTCGCCTCGAAGAAAGACACCCGCAAGAGGCCGAAGATCGGGCCGCCGCGCTTCAAGAAGAAGGCTGGCCGTCAGGCGGTCAGGTTCACCAAGGCCGCACGCTTCTCCGTCACCACGGACGGCAGGCTTCGACTTCCGAAGATCGGCGACATCCGCGTTCGCTGGTCGCGCGAGCTGGCCTCCGTTCCGTCGTCTGTGACGATCGTCAAGGATGCTGCGGGCAGGTTCTTCGCCTCGTTCGTCGTGGAGGCCGAGGACAGACCGCTCCCCGAGCTGGACTGGGAGGAGACCGACACCGGGATCGACCTGGGCCTGTCCACCTACGCCGTCCTGCGAGGCAGGAAGATCATTTCGCCGAAGTTCTTCCGCAGGCAGGAGAAGAAGCTCCGCCGCGCGCAGCGGAAGCTGTCCCGCTGCACCAAGGGCAGCAACAACCGTCGTAAGGCAAAGCTGACCGTTGCCAGGATCCATGCGCGTATCGGCGACCAGAGACGCGACTTCATCGACCAGGAAACGACCCGGATAGTCCGCGAGAGCCAAGCGGTCTACGTGGAGGACCTGAACGTGAAGGGCATGGCGCGAGGCCGGTTCGGCAAGTCCGTGCACGACCAGGGCATGGCCATGTTCACCCGCACTCTGGAAGCAAAGTGCGCACGGTACGGGCGAACCTTCATCAAGGTGGATCGGTTCTTTCCCAGCACGCAGTTGTGCTCGCGCTGCGGCGCGCTCAACGGCCCGAGGGGAAAGGCGGGCCTCAAGGTCCGAACCTGGAGATGTGACTGCGGCACCATGCATCACCGGGACCAGAACGCCGAGTACAACCTGCGCACCGAAGGTCGGCGCATCGTGGCGGCCGGGCGGGCCGACACGTAAAACGCCTGCGGAGCCCGTGTAAGACCCGGCAAGCCGAGCAGTGGGCGATGAAACAGGAACCACCCGAAGGCCGCCGCGTCAGCAACGGGCGGCCAGGCGGGAACCCCTCAGCACTGTGGGGGAGACGTCAAGAAGGAGACATGCAGCAGATGATGACGATGACGGACGCGACCACCCCTTGGCTCATCGTGGGCCTCGGCAATCCGGGGCCGGACTATGCGGCGAACCGCCACAATGTCGGGTTCATGGTGGCCGATCTGCTCGCCGAGCGGATCGGCGGGAAGTTCAAGCGGGCGACGAAGGCGCAGGCTCAGGTCGTCGAGGGCCGGATCGGTGCTCCTGGTCCCGCGAGCCGCCGGGTGATCCTCGCGAAGCCCATGTCGTACATGAATCTCTCCGGTGGCCCGGTGACGGCGTTGCGGGACTTCTACAAGGTGCCGACGGCGAACATCGTTGCGATCCATGACGAGCTGGACATCGATTACGGCACGTTGCGGCTGAAGCTGGGCGGCGGTGACAACGGGCACAACGGGCTGAAGTCGATGACGAAGGCGATGGGTCCGGACTATCACCGGCTGCGTTTCGGGATCGGCCGGCCGCCGGGGCGGATGCAGGTCGCGGATTTCGTGCTGAAGGATTTCTCGGCGGCGGAGCGCAAGGAGCTCGACTACTTCGTGGACCGGGCGGCGGACGCGGTGGAGTGTCTGGTGACGGAGGGGCTGGAGCGCGCGCAGAGTGCGTACAACTCCTGACAAGGCCCCCATAGCGCTGGCCTGAGGTTGACCCAGCGCGGTCGCTTGCCGAAGGATCGCGCCACATGAAGCGGAACTCCTCCGGCCGGATGCTCGACCACGGCCGCCGTGCGGCCATGGTGCTGGTCGCCCTGCTCCTGCTCGTCGCGGGAGCCTGGTCCTCATGGGGCACGGCCCAGCACGTCCTGCTTGCCAAGGGCCGCGAACACGGCACGCTCACCGTCGCCAACTGCGGCGAGGAGACGTGCACGGGCCCGTACGACCCCGAGGGCCCCGGGGCGTCCCGTGCCGGCTTGACGATCGACCGCTCGGTCGCCGTCACCAAGGGCGCGAAGCTGTCGGTCGTCGTCAAGCCCGGCACCGACGAGGTGGTCCGCACCGGCTGGCCGGGCGCGCTCCACGCCTGGGTCCCCTTCGGCGGCGCGCTCCTTCTGGCCGCGTGCGTCATCGGCGGGGGCCTGCGGTGGACGCGTATCGCCTGGGGCACCGCGGCGGCGGGCGGGGCGCTGCTGCTGGGGGCGTTCTTCGCGCTGTGAGCCCGTGCGGCCATGGGCGGGCGGCACAGTCACGTTATTGTTACCGAGGAGTATTCGGGCAATTGACAGCTCTTGGTGCGGATGCGTCGTCGCATGTATTGACGGCCCGGTGGAGCCGACAGGAAGCTGAGCCGCCCCCCACGGCCCCCCTTCTCTCGTGTTGGACTGCCCATGCGCATGCTCACTTCCACCGGCGCGGTGGTGACGGCTGCGGTCTGCTCGCTGCTGCTCGCCCCTTCCGCGCTCGCCACCCCGCCCGGCGACAACGGCACCGTCAAGATCCATGACGCCACGACCGGCGAAGAACTCCGCAAGAACGAGCCGCACGTCTGCACCTTCTACCTCGACGCCTTCGGTTTCGACGCCGGTCAGCAGGTCGACTGGCGTATCGAGGTCTGGTCCCCGACCGCCGGCGTCAAGGGTGATGAGGTCAAGTCCGGTTCGCTGACCCTCGACGGCTCCGGTCACGGCCGGACCGCGGACCTGTCCCTCCCCGACGGCCACTACAAGCTGTTCTGGAACTTCGACGGCGAGCACGGCAGCGCCAAGCACAAGGTGTTCTGGACCGACTGCGAGTCCGAGGACACGAAGCCGGGCGACAAGCCCAGCGACAAGCCGGGCGACAAGCCGTCCGGTCCCGCCACCACCGCCCCCGCGGGCACGCAGCCGACCCCGGCCACCTCCCCGTCGGCGAACGGCGACTCCGGAGACCTCGCCGAAACCGGTTCGAGCGCCCCCGTGGGCGCCCTCTCGGCAACCGCGGCCGCCCTGCTCGCCGCTGGCGGCTACCTCGTCATGCGCCGCCGCAGGACCCAGCGGCAGCACTGACCCCAGGCCGGGGGCCCGGGGTCCAACCCCCGGTCTCCCGGCCCCCGAAGCGGGCACGGGGCGCAGCCCCGCCGCACGCCACGGAGGACCGAGGGCACACGCCCCCGAACCCCCGAACCCGAAGCGGGCACGGGGCACAGGCCCGAAGCGCCGTGGCAGGGGCGCAGCCCCGCCGCACGGCGCAGGGCCGGGGGCGCAGCCCCGGAAACTCCTTCGCACAACGCCGCTGCCCGGCACCGCGAGGTGCCGGGCAGCGGCGTTGTGGAGCGAGTGGCCCGGGCGTCAGCCCGTGTTGCGGAGGCCCGCTGCCACGCCGTTCACCGTCAGCAGCAGCGCCCTCGCCAGCAGCGGGTCCGCCGGCTCGCCGCGCTCCGCCGCCTCGCGCTGGCGGGACAGCAGCGCCACCTGGAGGTAGGAGATCGGGTCCAGATAGGCGTCGCGGATCGCGAAGGTCTGCTGGAGCACCGGGTTGGAGTCGAGCAGCCGCTCCCCGCCCGTCACCCGCAGGACCTGCTGCACCGTCAGCTCGTGCTCCGCCTCGATCGTGGCGAAGACGTGCTTCAGGTCCTCCGGCACCAGCGTGTCCACGTAGTGCCGGGCGATGCGCAGATCCGTCTTGGCGAGGGTCATCTCCACGTTCGAGATGAAGTTGTGGAAGAAGTGCCACTGTCCGTACATCTCCTCCAGGACCGGGTCGAGACCCGCCTCCCGCAGGGCCCGCAGCCCGGACCCGACGCCGAACCAGCCCGGCACGATCTGCCGCGACTGCGTCCAGCCGAAGACCCACGGGATGGCCCGCAGCCCGTCCAGGCCCGCCCCGCTGTCCGGGCGGCGCGAGGGCCGGGAGCCCAGGTGCAGCTCGGCGAGCTGGTCGACGGGCGTCGAGGCGAAGAAGTACGCGGGCAGGTCCGGGTCCTCCACGAGCCGCCGGTACGCCGCGTGGGCCGCGTCGGAGACCGTGTCCATCGCCGCGTCCCAGCGTGCCAGCGCCTCGTCGCTCTGCCGCGGCGCCGTGTGCAGCGCGGACGCCTGCAGGGTGGCGGCGACCGTGAGTTCCAGGTTCTCCCTGGCCAGAGACGGGATCAGGTACTTGTCGGAGATGACCTCGCCCTGCTCGGTCACCTTGATCTCGCCCTCCAGCGTGCCCCACGGCTGCGCGAGGATGGCCTCGTGCGTGGGGCCTCCGCCGCGGCCGACCGTGCCGCCGCGGCCGTGGAACAGCCGCAGCCGGACACCGTAGCGGTGGGCGACGTCGCGCAGCCTTCGCTGCGCCCGGTGGATCTCCCACTGCGAGGTGGTGATGCCGCCGAACTTCGACGAGTCGGAGTAGCCGAGCATGACCTCCTGGACGTCGCCGCGCAGCGAGACGAGCCGCCGGTACGAGGGGTCGGCGAGCATGCCGTCGAGGATGACGTCCGCGGCCTTCAGCTCGTCGGTCGTCTCCAGCAGCGGCACGATGCCGATCTTCGCCCAGCCGGCGTGCAGATCGATGAGCCCGGCCTCGCGCGCGAGCACGGCGGCCGCGAAGACGTCGTCCGCACCCTGGCACATCGAGATGATGTACGACTCGATGACCTCGGGCCCGAACCGCTCGAAGGCTTCCTTGACGGTCTCGAAGACGCCGAGGGTCTTGGCTCCGGCCGCGTCGAGCGGGGCCGGGGTCGGCGCCAGCGGCCGCCTCGAGCGGAGCTCCTTGGCGAGCAGCTTCCGCCGGTAGTCGCGCGGCATGTCCGCGTACCGCCAGGACTCCTCGCCGAGGCGGTCGAAGAGCTGGCCGAGCGCGTGGTGGTGGGCGTCCGCGTGCTCGCGCACGTCCATCGTGGCGAGCTGCAGTCCGAAGGCCGCGAGCGTGCGGATGGTCCGGTCGAGGCGGCCGTCGGCGAACAGGCCGCCGCGGTGTGCGCGCAGCGACGTCTGGATGAGGGTCAGGTCGTGGAGCAGTTCGGCGGTGCCGAGGTAGTCGCGGCCTTCCTCGTGGGCGGTGCCCTTGGCGAGGCGCTCGCGCGTGTTGACGAGCTTCTGGCGGATGCAGGTGGCCTTGAGGCGGTACGGCTCCTCGGCGTTGAGCCGCTTGTAGCGGGGGCTGATCTCGGGGAGGCGCTCCAGGTCGTTCTGGAGCGAGGCGAGGAGCTCCTCGGTGGCTCCGGCGTACCGGATCGAGTTGGACAGCAGTCCGCGCAGGGAGTCGATGGCCTCCAGCGCGTCGGTGATGCCGTGCTCGTGCTGGAGGATCAGCACCTCGCGGGTGACGTCGGGGGTGACGTTCGGGTTGCCGTCGCGGTCGCCGCCGATCCAGGTGCCGAAGGTGAGCGGGCGGGTGCCGGGCGGCAGCTCGACGCCGACGCGCTCCAGCTCGGCGGCGAGGTCCTCGAGGACGTCGCCGACGGCGCCCGCGTGCAGCTCGTCCAGGTAGTAGATGGCGTTGCGGGCCTCGTCGGCGGGCTCGGGGCGGACGACGCGGAGCTCGTCGGTCTGCCAGACGAGGTCGATGTTCTCGGCGAGCCGCAGGTCGTGCCGGCGCCGGTCGGCGGCGATGACCGGGGTCTCGAGCAGCTCGGCGATGCGCCGGAGCTTGTTCAGTACGGACCGGCGCGCCGCTTCGGTGGGGTGCGCCGTGAACACGGGCCGTACGTTCAGGTTCCGCACGGTCTCGCGCAGGTGGTCGGGGTCCGCTTCCTTCAGCATGTCGGCGGTGCGGGAGAGCAGTCCGCCCTCGGCCGCGCGCCGCTCGCGCATCTCGCGTCCGCGATGCACCTGCTCGGTGACGTTGGCAAGATGGAAATACGTGGAGAACGCCCGGACCAGCTTCGCGGCGGTCTCCAGATCGGTGTCCCCGAGCAGCTCGGCGGCGGCCTCGCCGTCCGTCCGGGTCAGGGCTCGTACGCGTTCGACGAGCTCCAGGAGTTCGGGGCCTTCCTGCCGTACGAGGGTCTCGCCCAGCAGATCGCCCAGTCGGCGGATGTCGGAGCGCAGCTCCGCGCTGGCGGATGGGGTCTGGTCGGCACTGCTCACAGGTGCGGCTCCTTGCAGTGTTTGAGCACGTCTGGAGGTTTTCCGGAGGCTTGCGGACCGCGCTGTCCGACGCCACCAAGGATAGGTGTCCGTTCACGCGCCGTTGTCCACAGCCCTCTTGCCGCGAGGCGTCGCGCTGCCATACTTACGACGCCGTAGGTTACGGATCCGTAGCAACGGATCCCTCGCACTCCTCACCCCACAGGGGACACCCCATGACCACAAGCCCCGATGTGATCGACGACGCCCGGAAGCCGTCTGAATCCGACCTCCCTTCCGCCACGCTCGGCGGAGACAAGAAGCGTTCGATCGAGCAGATCACCCTGCTGCTGTTCATCACGGTGCCCTTTCTCGCCCTGCTCGCCGCGGTGCCGCTGGCCTGGGGCTGGGGCGTCAGCTGGCTCGACCTCGGCCTGATGGTGGCGATGTACTTCATCGGCTGCCACGGCATCACCATCGGCTTCCACCGCTATTTCACGCACGGCTCCTTCAAGGCGAAGCGCCCGCTGCGGATCGCGCTCGCGGTGATGGGGTCGCTGGCCGTGGAGGGCCCGCTGGTGCGCTGGGTGGCGGACCACCGCAAGCACCACAAGTTCTCGGACGCCGAGGGTGACCCGCATTCGCCGTGGCGTTTCGGTGAGACGGTGCCGGCACTCATGAAGGGCCTGTGGTGGGCCCACATCGGCTGGCTGTTCGACGAGGAGCAGACCCCGCAGCACAAGTACGCGCCGGATCTGATCAAGGACCCGGCCATCCGGGCGATCTCCCGCCAGTTCGTGTACTGGACGATCGTCTCGCTCGCGATCCCGCCGCTGGTCGGCGGCCTGGTGACGATGTCGTGGTGGGGCGCCTTCACCGCGTTCTTCTGGGGTTCGCTGGTCCGGGTGGCGCTGCTGCACCACGTCACGTGGTCGATCAACTCGATCTGTCACGCGGTGGGCAAGCGCCCCTTCAAGTCGCGTGACCGCTCGGGCAACGTGTGGTGGCTCGCGGTGCTGTCGTGCGGCGAGTCGTGGCACAACCTGCACCACGCCGATCCGACCAGCGCGCGGCACGGCGTGATGCGCGGACAGATCGACTCCAGCGCCCGGCTGATCCGCTGGTTCGAGCTGCTGGGCTGGGCGTACGACGTGCGCTGGCCGAGCGCGGACCGGATCGACGCTCGGCGCAGGACGGAGGCCGCGGAAGCGGCATGATTGAGGACGTGGCGATCGACGGCGGTATCAGCAGCAGCGACAAGCCCCGGCGCGGGCGCAGGGTCCGGATGACCGGGGCCGAGCGCCGCCAGCAACTGCTCGACATCGGCCGCACGCTCTTCGCCGAGAAGGGGTTCGAGGGCACGTCGGTCGAGGAGATCGCGGCGAAGGCCGGGGTCTCCAAGCCGGTGGTGTACGAACACTTCGGCGGCAAGGAAGGTCTGTACGCGGTCGTGGTGGACCGCGAGATGCGCCAGCTCCTCGACATGGTGACCGGCGCGCTCACCGCGGGCCACCCGCGTGAGCTGCTGGAACAGGCGGCGTTCGCCCTGCTCGACTACATCGAGGCGTACACGGACGGCTTCCGCATCCTGGTCCGCGACTCCCCGGTCGCCCAGTCGACGGGCACCTTCGCTTCGCTGATCAGCGACATCGCCACGCAGGTCGAGGACATCCTGGGCCTGGAGTTCAAGGCCCGCGGCTTCGACCCGAAGCTTGCGCCGCTGTACGCGCAGGCGCTGGTCGGGATGGTCGCCCTGACCGGCCAGTGGTGGCTGGACGCCCGTAAGCCGAAGAAGGCGGAGGTTGCGGCGCATCTGGTGAATCTGGCGTGGCACGGTCTGGACGGTCTGGAGCAGAAGCCGCGACTGATAGGGCATCGCAAGAGCTGAGCCCGCGGGCCGGCCGGCCGTACGGTCCCGCGTCCGGTCCCGCTGCCCCCTGCGGCCCCGCTGCCCGCGCTGATCCGACTCGTAAGCTTCCGTTTGCCTTCCGACCTCCTGTTTTCCCGGGTTCCCCCTAATAGGGTCCGTGAGCATTCCGGTGACTGTCCGGCCTTCCCGTTCGACGGTGAAGCTTCTGCGGACACGTTCGACCGGTTCCACCACTCATCCCCAGGGGGGGCCTTGTCTTCTGTGGAATCCGGCCGTTCCGGTCGCGCGCGCACGAGACGCGCCCGACGGATCGCTGCCTGCACCGCACTCGCACTGTCGGCCGGCATGCTGCTGGCCGGCCCGGCGTCGGCTGACGGCCCGGTGCCGCCGCCGCACAGGAACGTCGTCGAGCGGGTCACGCCCGACGTCGAGGCGCCCGAGCTCACGCTTCCGGAGCGCACGGCGCAGCGGAACGGTTACGCGGCGGGCGACGCCGAGGCCGTGCCGTTGAAGTCCCGGTTCGACGTGACCGGCGACGGCTACACCGACCTGCTCTACCGAGCCATCAACGGCCAGGTGTACCTCTCCCCGTACGGCTCTGCCGAAGACACGCAGTTCGGCCTCTACGACACGCCGGGCGAGATGTTCAAGGACATCGTTCCCATCGGCGACCTGAACGCCGACGGCCATCCGGAGATCCTGGCGCTCACCGCGCACGGTGTTCTGTCCACCCACCAGGCCTTCGACGCGACCGGCGCGGGCGCCCCCGTGTGGCGGGGCAAGGGCTGGCAGGCCTACAACAAACTCACCGTCCCCGGCGATGTCAACGGCGACGGCAGGATGGACCTCCTGGCCCGGACGCCCGGCGGAGAGCTCTACCTGTACACGACGAACGGCTCGCTCGTAGAGCCCTTCGCACCCCGTGTGAAGGTCGGCGCCGGCTGGGGCGCGTACGACCAGCTCGTCGGTGCCAACGATGCCGACGGCGACGGTGTCGGGGATCTGTTCGCCCGTACGCCCAGCGGCGAGCTGTACTTCTACGCCGGAACGGGCAACGCGGCGGCGCCGTTCGCGGCCCGCGTCAAGGTCGGCAGCGGCTGGCAGATCTACAACCAGCTCCTCAGCGTCGACGACATCAACGGCGACGGCATGGCGGACCTCCTCGCCCGCGCCCACAACGGCACGCTGTACTTCTACTCCTCGACCGGCGGCGGCCTGTTGGCCGCCCGCAGCGAGGCCGGGACGGGGTGGCACGTGGTGTCCCTGTTCGCCACCTCCGGCGGCAACCCCGAGGTCGGCAAGGGCGAGGTGTTCGGGCTCGACACCCAGGGCACGCTGTTCTATTACTGGGCGATGAACAACGGGCTGCTGAGCCCCCGTGACCAGGCAAGCGAGGTCGGCGACTGGAAGGGCGCCAAGATCACCTTTGCCTCGTCGCTGGACATCGACGGCAGGGGCGATCTCCTCGAAGTGTTCGAAGGAACGCTGTACAACTACCAGGTCGCCGGAAGCGACGGCGGGCCCTTCGCCATCAGTTCCGGCTGGGGCCAGTACAACACCCTCCTCGCACCCGGCGACCTGAGCGGCGACGGCAAGGGCGACCTGCTGGCGCGCAACAGCTCCGGCCAGCTGTACCTGTACCGCGGCAACGGCGAGGGCACCGCTTTCTCGACCCGGGTGAGCGTGGGGTCCGGCTGGGGCGCCTACAACCGGATCGTCGGCGCCGGTGACATCACCGGTGACGGCCGGGCCGACATCGTCGCCCGCGACGCCGGGGGCAATCTCTACCTGTACGCGGGCACGGGCAGCGTCACCGCGCCGTTCAAGGGCCGGGTGAAGATCGGCCCCGGCTGGAACGCGTACAACAAGCTGCAGGCCCCGGGCGACATCACCGGTGACGGGCGGGCGGATCTGCTCGCCACGGACTCCACGGGGAACCTGTGGCGGTACTCCGCCAACGGCACCGGCGGGTTCTCGGCGCGCGTGAAGATCGGCCCCGGCTGGAACACGTACACCAGCCTGCACTGACGCGCGGCACGACCATGACCCGGTCTTGACCCGGTCGGCGGTCGGTCCTGTCCCCGCCGTGGGACGGACCGGCCGCCGACCGGTCGGTCAAGCCACTCACGGCGCCGGCTCGTCATCCCGCTGCGTGTCCGGCTCCAGGAACTCCAGCCGGTTGCCGACCGGGTCCTCGGAGAAGAAGCGCCGGTGGCCCGGGAGGTCCTGGTCCCAGACGACTTTGGCGCCGTGGGATGCGAGGCGGTCGGCATACGCCTCGATGCCGCGGACGCGCAGGCCGGGGTGGGCCTTCCTCGCGGGGTGGAAGTCGCTCTGGATGCCGAGGTGGAGCTGTACGGCCCCGGCCTGGAACCAGCAGCCGCCGTTGGCGGCGAGGGCCGGGGGCTTGGGGATCTCGGTCATGCCGAGGGCGTCGGCGTAGAAGGCGCGCAGAGCGTCCTCGGTGCCGGGCGGTGCGGCGAGCTGGACGTGGTCGATCGCAGTCAGCATCGGTTCCCCCTCTACTGCGGATTGCGGGCCACGGCGAAGATCCGGCGGAACGGGAAGACCGTTCCGTGCGGCCCCGGCGGATAGGCCTTGCGGAGCAGATCGCGGTACTGGCCGAGGAACTCCTCGATCGCGGCGTCGTCGCCCTCCAGGGCGGTGAGGACCGGCCGCAGGGCCGTCCCCTTCACCCAGTCGAGCACGGGGTCCTCGCCGGTGAGCAGCTGGGAGTAGGTCGTCTCCCAGACGTCCGTCGCGCAGCCGAGGTCGGCGAGCCGCATGAGGTAGTCGGCGGGTTCGAGGACATGGACGAAGCGGCGGCCCTGGTCGGCGAGGCGGTCGCGCCACTGGGGCGTGTCGCAGAGCTCGCCGAGCAGGGCGTGGCTGGGTGAGGTGAAGTTCCCCGGGACCTGGAAGGCGAACGTGCCGCCGGGGGCGAGGCCCTCGATCCAGGCGGGGAGCGACTCGGGGTGGTTGGGCACCCACTGCAGTGCGGCGTTGGAGACGATCAGGTCGTACGGCTCATCGGGAGTCCAGTGCGCCGCGTCGGCGGCGCGGAAGTCGAGCCAGCCGCCGCCGGGGGTGGTGCCCGCGTACTCCTTCTCCGCCCGGGCGAGCATCTCCGGGGAGAGGTCGAAGCCCGTGATACGGGCGTCGGGCCAGCGGTCGGCGAGCAGGACGGTCACATTGCCCGGCCCGCAGCCGAGGTCGGCGATGCGCGGGGGACGAGTGCCGTGCGGCAGCTCGGGTATCCGGGCGAGCAGGTCGAGGAACGGGCGGGTCCGGTGGCCGGAGTGGCGAAGGTACTGCTGTGGATCCCAGGTTGGTGCGGAATGCATGTTCGAGCCCCCTTACTGGAACGGTGCAGACAAGCGGAACGAGGTTCCGGCCCGACCATGCCCAATAGTCCATCGAAATATATCTTGACGTCAAGAGACTTCATGTCGACAGACCATCTACACTGATCGTCATGGAGGACGAGGTCGACCGACTGGTCGCTGCATGGCGCCGCGAGCGCCCGGACCTCGACGTGGAACCGCTCGAGGTGCTCAGCCGTGTCTCCAGGCTGGCCCGGCACCTCGACCGCGCCCGTCGGCTCGCGTTCTCCGAGCACAATCTGGAGCCCTGGGAGTTCGACGTACTGACGTCGCTGCGGCGCGCGGGCGCGCCGTATCAGCTCTCCCCCGGCCAGCTGCTGACGCAGACCCTGGTGACCTCCGGCACGATGACGAACCGCATCGACCGGCTCGCCAAGAAGGGCCTGGTCGAGCGGCTGCCCGACCCGAGCGACCGGCGCGGTGTGCTGGTGCGGCTCACCCCCGAGGGGCGCGACCGCGCCGACCAGGCACTCGCCGGACTGCTCGCCCAGGAGCGCGCGATCCTGGCCCAGCTCTCCGGCGCCCAGCGCGGCGAACTGGCCGCGCTGCTACGCCGGCTGACCGCCCCGTTCGACAACGTACCCGGCTGAGGACCCGCCGCGGCGGGGCGCGCGGCGTCGTGTGCCGTTGGGCTCCTTACCCCGCGCTCCCCACCGCCGGCAGGTCCAGCTCCACCGGTCCGACGCCGGCCCGCCGGGCCAGAGCCACCGCCGCGAGCGTGGAGTGCACACCCAGCTTCCCCAGCACGTTCTGCATATGGGTGCGGACCGTGTGCGGGGACAGATAGAGGCGTTCCGCGACCGCCTTGCGGCCGAGGCCGGCCACCATGCAGCGCAGCACCTCGCGTTCGCGCGGGGTGAGGGACTCGACGAGCCGCTCGCTCTCGGTGCGGTGCTTGCGCGCGGCGGTGAGCTCCCGCAGTACTCCGGTGAGCAGCGCGGGCGGCAGATGCGTCTCCTCGCGGAGCACCCCGCGGATCACCGTGAGCAGCCGCTGCAGCGAACAGTCCTTGGCCACCCAGCCGGAGGCGCCCGCCTGCAGCGCGAGGGCCGCCCTGCGCGGGTCGTCCTTCTCGGCGAGCACGACCGAGCGGACCGCCGGCCTGGCCGAACGGACCGCGGACACCAGGGAGATGCCGTCCACGAAGCCGCCCTCCCCGTTGTCGGGGACGGCCCGTGCGACGACCGGGGCGGCCGGTGCCGGGGCCACGCCCAGATCGGCGTCCACGAGCATCACGTCGAATCTGCGGCCGTCGGCCGCCGCGCGCTCCAGACAGCGCAGCGCGGCGGGGCCGCTGCCGGCCGCGGCCACGTCGACGTCCGGCTCGGCCGCGAGCGCCGCGGCGAGGGACTCGGCGAAGATCCGGTGGTCATCCACCACCAGGACCCGGATACGAACCACAGACACCCCCAAGCTGCGCTTTTCCGGCGGAGGGCCGGATGGCGCGGGTACGGCGCCCGAGGATGGGGTGGTACGCAGTCCACGGCCGCCGCCGCGCACTTGACTGCTACCCCGCCCCGGGCGTCGCACCCGACTGTCTCGCCCCCTGAACAGCACCGGCCCCCACCGGTGCTGAGCATCAGCGTAAGGCCGGGCGACAGGAGCGGAAGGATATTTGCAGAACTGGTTGGCCAGGGTGTTTGGCGTGTGGTTGAAGTTTCGAATGGAGACAGAAGTCGACAAAGCTCGGCACGCCGACCGGTCGACGGCGCCTTCGTACGCCTTCGCGTCCCCCTCGGATCGCCTTCGGATGAGCCTTCGCGTCCCCTTCGGGTCGCCTACCGAACGCGGCGCGCGCCTCCCGACGGAACCGCGGGGAAGACCCTCGGCTCGGTGTGCCCCGCCGCCGCGAAGGCCGCCTTGACCTCCTTGGTCACCAGGTCCGCGGCCTCCTCCTCGACCAGGACGACCGCCGAGCCGCCGAAGCCGCCGCCGGTCATCCGGGCGCCGAGCGCGCCCGCCGCGTTCGCCACGGAGACCACGAGGTCCAACTCCCGGCAGGAGACCTGGAGATCGTCCCGCAGCGAGGCATGGCCCTCGGTGAGGACCGGGCCGACACCGCGGAGGTCGCCCGCATCGAGAAGGGCGATCGTCCGTTCGACGCGATGGTTGTCGCTCACGACATGGCGTACGTAACGACGAATCGTTCCGTCGTTCAAACGCGCGAGGGCATCGGACAGTTGCACATACGGAACCTCGCGCAGCGCGCGCACGCCGAGCGCCCGCGCACCCGCCTCGCAGCCGGCGCGCCGTTGCGCGTACGCGCCGTCCCCGAGCGCGTGCTTCACGCGGGTGTCGACGACCAGGAGCCGCAGGCCATGGGAGGCGAGGTCGAAGGGGACCTGGCGCAGGGTGAGGTCACGGGTGTCGAGGAAGAGGGCGTGGCCCTCGGTACAACAAGCCGACGCCATCTGGTCCATGACCCCGCACGGGACGCCGACGAAGGCGTTCTCGGCGCGCTGGGCGAGCACCGCCAGCTGTGCGGGCTCGAGGCCGAGTCCGTACAGCTCGTCGAGGGCGAGTGCCGTGACGACCTCCAGGGCCGCCGAGGAGGAGAGCCCGGCGCCCGTGGGCACGGTCGACGCTATCTGCACGTCCGCGCCGGTGACCGGATGCCCGGCCTCCCGCAGCGCCCACACCACACCCGCCGGGTACGCCGCCCAGCCGGAGCCCGAGCCCGGCACGAGATCCGCGACCGCCAGCTCGACCACGCCCTGGTCCATGTCCGCCGAGTGCACCCGCAGCACGCCGTCGGTGCGGCGCGCCACCGCGGCGACCGCCCGGTGCGGCAGGGCGAGGGGCATCACGAAGCCGTCGTTGAAGTCGGTGTACTCGCCGATCAGATTGACCCGGCCCGGTGCGGCCCATACGCCCTCGGGGGCGTACCCGTACAGCTCCGCGAACTGCCTGTCGACGCTCATGCCCCGGCCGCCCTCTCCCGCGCGAAGGCCCACGCGTCCGCGACGATGCCCGCGAGGTCCGCCCGGGACGGGGACCAGCCGAGGCGCTCGTGGGCGGTGGCGGCGGAGGCGACGAGCACGGCCGGGTCGCCGGGGCGGCGGGCCGCGGCGACCTCGGGCACGGGGTGCCCGGTGACCTTCCGGACGGTCTCGATGACCTCGCGGACCGAGAAACCGTTGCCGTTGCCGAGGTTGCAGATCAGGTGTTCGCCGGCGGCGACCTTGTCCATGGCGAGCAGATGCGCCTCCGCCAGGTCGGCGACGTGGATGTAGTCGCGTACGCAGGTGCCGTCGGCGGTCGGGTAGTCGTCGCCGAAGACGGAGATCGCCTCGCGCCGCCCGAGGGCGACCTGGAGGACGAGCGGGATGAGGTGCGACTCGGGGTCGTGCCGCTCGCCGCAGCTGCCGTAGGCGCCCGCCACGTTGAAGTAGCGCAGCGAGGCGGCGGCCAGACCGTGTGCGGCGCACTCGCCGCTGATCATGTGGTCGACGGCCAGCTTGGATGCGCCGTACGGGCTGGTCGGGGCGGTCGGGTCGGTCT
Organism: Streptomyces sp. NPDC059909; assembly: GCF_042730885.1. Classification (NCBI taxonomy): domain Bacteria; kingdom Bacillati; phylum Actinomycetota; class Actinomycetes; order Kitasatosporales; family Streptomycetaceae; genus Streptomyces; species Streptomyces sp. NPDC059909. The sequence continues at coordinate 131,986 of NZ_JBHWKX010000005.1, read as the reverse complement.
CGGTGATCGGGGTGGAGTCCGGCTCGCCGTAGGTCGCCGCGGTGGAGGAGAAGACGAGCTTGCGGACCCCGGCGGAGCGCATGGCCGCGAGCAGCGCGGTCGTGCCGCCGACGTTGTTCACCCAGTACTTCTCGGGGTCCGCGACCGACTCGCCGACCTGCGAGAACGCGGCGAAGTGGAGGACGCCGTCGTACGAGGGGTCGAGCCAGCGCGCGGCGTCCTGGATGCGGCCCTCGACGAACTCGGCACCGTCCGGCACGCCCTCGCGGAAGCCGGTGGACAGATCGTCGAGCACGGTCACCTCGTGCCCGGCCTCCAGCAGATGCGCGGCCACCACACTGCCGACATAGCCCGCGCCGCCCGTCACCAGGTACTTGGTCATCTGCTGGTCGCTACCTCTCGCATTCGCTGGGCCGCGGCCTCCGGCGGCACATCGTTGATGAACACACTCATGCCGGACTCGGAACCCGCGAGAAACTTCAGCTTTCCGGATGTGCGGCGGATGGTGAAGACCTCGAGGTGGAGCGCGAAGTCCGCGCGCCGGAAGCCACCGCCGTCACCGAAAGGCGCCTGGTGCCAGGCGGCGATGTACGGCGTCGGCGGGTCATCCGTACCGAAGATCCGGTCGAAGCGCTTCAAGAGTTCCAGATAGACCTGTGGGAACTCTGTGCGCGCCGCGTCGTCGAGCTCCCTCAGGTCCGGTACTCGGCGGCGCGGGTACAGGTGCACCTCGTACGGCCAGTGCGCCGCGTACGGCACGAAGGCCACCCAGTGGTCGCCCTCCAGAACCACTCGGACGGGGTCGGCGAGCTCGCGCGCGACGGTGTCGTCGAAGAGATTGCGCCCGGTGGCGGCCCGGTACTCGGCGACCGAGCGCTGCATGAGGGCGGTGCGCGGGGTGACGAAGGGGTACCCGTAGATCTGTCCGTGCGGATGGCCGAGGGTGACGCCGATCTCGGCGCCCCGGTTCTCGAAGCAGAACACCTGCTTGATCCGCGGAAGTTCGGCGAGGTCCGCGGTGCGGTCGGTCCAGGCCTCCAGGACGAGGGCGGCCTGCTCCTCGCTGAGCCCGGCGAAGGAGGTGTCGTGGTCGGGGGTGAAACAGACGACCTCGCAGCGGCCGGACTCCCCGGCGAGGGAGGGGAAGCGGTTCTCGAAGACGACGACGTCGTAGTCGCTGTCCGGGATCTCGCTGAGCCGGCCGTCCCGGGACGGGCACAGGGGGCACTCGTCGGCGGGTGGGTGGTAGGTGCGTCCCTGGCGGTGGGACGCGATGGCGACCGCGTCCCCGAGCAGCGGGTCGTGGCGGATCTCCGAGGCGGTGGAGACGGCGTCGAGGGGCCTGCGGTCCACGGCCTCGCGGACGATGTCGTCGCGGCGGTCGTAGTACAGCAGCTCACGGCCGTCGGCGAGCCTGGTCACCGTCTTCTTCACACCGTCGCTCCTCACGAACGCCATCAAACAGAACCACACACAAAGAACCATGAGCGAACATGGCACGTCAATGCCCTGGCGTGTCGAGCGCATGCCTGTGGCCCGCACCGCCGTTCATGGCTGAGCGCGGTGCGGGGAGGCGACGCGGTGAGCCGGCATGGTCCGTTCAGCCGGCGCGGTCCGGCCCGGCAAGCCGGGCGGGGTGCGGTCAGGACTGCGGGTCGGGAGCCTCGGCCTGTCCGGGCAGCGGGATCGGGGCGCGGTCCAGGAGGCCCGTGCGCGCCGCCAGCGCCGCGGCCTCGAGACGGGAGCCCACGCCCAGCTTCATCAGGACGCGCTGGACATGGGTGCGGGCCGTGCTGGGGGCTATCCCCATGCCCGCCGCGATCAGCCGGGTGTCCTCGCCCTCGGCCACCCGGACCAGCACCTCGACCTCGCGCGGAGTGAGCATCTGGAGCAGTCGCTGGCCCTCGTCGTCCGGCTGGGCCGCCGGGTTCAGGAGCTCGGTGAAGGCTCCCTGCAGCAGCTGCGGCGCGACCGCGGCCTCGCCCGACCGCGCCTTGATCATGGCGCGCTCGACGCCCTCGATGCGCTCGTCATGGCGTACGTAACCGGACGCACCGGCCGCGAACGCCGCCGCGATCCCCCGCGGAGACGGCACGGGACCGAGCACGACCACCGCCACCTGCGGGCGCTCCCGCTTGATCCGGACGATCGGGTCGAAGACCCCCGGCTCCGCCGGAGTCGCCGTCCCCAGCAGGCACACCTCGGGCGCCCTGCTCACCACGAGCTCCGCCGCCCCCGCCGTCGGCGCCGCTGCCGCCAGCACCCGGTGCCCGCGCAGCTTCAGCGCCGAGGCGAGCGCCTCGGCAAGCAGTCGGTGGTCGTCGACCACCATGAGCCGCACACCCATCGAGCAACCCCCCATACCCCTGAAGTCGGCCCCCCGGCCCCCCAGCCTATTGACCCGGCAAGCTACACGCTTGTTCGACGTCGCGCGCCCCTTACGTGCCAGAAGCCGCCCAGATTGCCGAATTCTTCGGCAAAGCAGTCCGGTGCCCCGATCCGTCGACCGGGGCACCGGGCCGCAACGCGGCTGTCGCGCCGCGTCAGTTGTGTCAGCCGTGTCAGCTGTGTCGGCTGTGTCAGTCGGTGGAGAAGGCGACCGCCAGGTACTCCTTGTCGTCCGTGTTCGCGCTCGGGCTCGGCTTGCTCAGCAGCGTCTCCGAGATGTAGAGCCGGCCCGCCGAGAAGAGGATCTCGGCGTAGTCGGAGGAGAAGCTGGTCTCCGCGTCCCGGATCGACTCGTCCGCCGGGTTCTCCATCAGCACGGTCTGCTTGAACGTGCCGCCGTCGATGCTGACGATCTGTCCGCCCCCGTCGTACGGCGGCCACTTGTACGCGATGATGCTGCCGCCGTCCATGCGCAGCGGGAACATCGTGTAGCGGTCGCCCGCATCGGCCTTGTCCGAGGTCGGCTTCCCGGTGGTGAGGTCGAACGAGACGATCTCGTTGGTGTCGCCGTAGTCGCCGGTGCCCTCGTGCTCCTCGGTCGGCAGGTACAGCCGGCCGTTGCCGACCACGGCCTTGTTGCAGGACTCGACCTCGGTGGAGCGGCACTGCGCGGCGTACCGGTCGGCATCGGCCGCGATCTTGACCTTGAGCTTGCCGGTCTTCTCGTCGATGGAGAAGAAGTCCGAGATCCCGCTGCCGTCACCGGCGGTGTCGCCGACGTCGGCCGCGACGACCAGCGGCTTGGTGGAGATGATGCTCGCGTACTCGACACCGGGCGGCATCTTGTACGAGGACAGGGGCGCGCCCGTCGTCGGGTTCAGCGACTGGATGACGACGTACTGGCTGTCGTACGGACCGCACTTGCGCGCCGCGACGAGGGCCGGGCCGCCGCCGTAGCCCATGTCGTAGCACTCCTCGGCGTTGGCCTGCGGCTGCCAGCGGACCGCGCCGGTGGTGAGGTCGAAGGCGGCGCCGCCGTCGGTGCCGCCCGCCGCGACGGTGTTGCCGCTCAGCGTGATCTCGTTGAACGCGACGGGCTCGTCGCCCTCGCCCTTGGCCGTCTTGGTCCACAGCAGCTTGCCGGCTTCGAGGTCGATGGCACCGACCTGGCTGCACCGCTGGTACGAGTTCGTGGTGCGCTTGGCCGGCTCGAAGGCGATCGCGGTCTTGTTGTCATCGGACTTGTGCCGGGACGCCGCGCACAGCTGGCCCGGCAGCGGGATGGTCCACAGGACACTGCCCTTGGCCGCGTCGTAGCCGACGACGGAGCGGCTGCCGGTCTTGACGTACGCCTTGTCGGTGACCCAGGAGCCGTCCACGACGGTGACGTCGTCGACCTTGGGCTGCGGCAGCTGGAAGGACACCTTGGACTTGGTGTTGTCGGGGGCCTGCTCCTTGCCGCCGCCCCCGAGGTCCTTGTCACCCTCTCCGTTGGCGCCTTCGGCCGAGCCCTTGGACCGGGTCTGCTTGGTGTCGTCGTCGCCCGCCGCGAACCAGACACCGCCGGCGACGATCAGGACCACCGCGACGACCGCGGCGATGATGATCTGCATCTGGGTGCTCAGCTTCTTGCCCGGCGGCTGCGGCGGCCCGTAGTGGGGCTGGGTCGGGTAGCCGTAGCCGTACGGCTGCTGGCCCATGGGCTGGGTCGGCGGCTGGCCGGCGCCCGGGGCCGGTGGATAGCCGTACCCGACGGGCTGGCCCGGCTGGCCGGGGGGCGTCTGCGGGTATCCGCAACCCGGGCCCTGCGGCGGCGGGGTCGGCGCGCCGAAGGCGCCCGGCGGAGGGTCCTGCGGGGCGCCGAAGCCGCCCTGCGGGGGATCCTGCGGGGCGCCGAAGCCGCCCTGCGGGGGCTGCTGCTGCGGCGGCTGGTTCGGCTGGTACGGCTGCTGGGGTGGCTGGTTGGGCGGCTGTGGTGGCTGCGTCATGCGTGGATACCTCTGAAGGGTGCGAAGCGGAGGGAGTCGGTCGGGGGCCGGGTCCGGGCCGTCCCTGGGGACGGGGTCACTCGCCGATGGCCATCATCGTCTCCCTCTCCTTCTCCTCGGCGTCGTTCTCGGCAACGACGGCGTCGTCGACGAGGAAATAGCGCCCGTCGGCGTACACGCCCCTGTACCCGATGAACATCCGCTCGGTCTTGACGGTCGAAGCCGGAAGCTGGAGCAGCACATGGAGCTCGGTCGCCCCGGGGCCGACGGAGGCCAGCGCCCCGGGCTCGTCGGTGGTGATGGTGGGCATGATCCTGACGAGCAGCCGGTTCCCCTCCATCCGCAGCGGCATGACCGTGTGTACGCCAGGGGCCTTGATACGCCGCACCTCGGCGCCCGTGTCCAGGTCGAAGGCGACGATGCTGTTGGCCCCTTCCCGGCCGTCGGGCGCCCCCGTGGCCATGTAGAGGGTGTCATCGTCCGCGACCACCTGACAGGTCTGCAGATTGCCCTGGTCGGCCACGTCCTCGCTGCACCCGTTCGCGTACTGGTCCTGGCCCCGGAGCGAGGAGCGCTTCGTGCCGTCGTCGTTGAGGACCAGCACACCCCGCCGGTCCTTGGCCCGGTCGACGGCGTACACGACCAGCGGCCGGACGGAGTAGACGTGCTCGACCACGTAGCCGCGCGGGAGGCGGTACTTCCACCGGGAGGCGCCGGTCGCCGGGTCGATCCCGTGGACCTCTTCCTGCGGATTGTCGGCGTCGTCGGTCGGGCAGTTGACGGCGGCGACGAGCACGGGAGCTTCACTCGCGTACGCGTACGGCCGGCAGACGTCCTCGCCGCCGTCCCACTTGCCCCACAGCGGCTTGCCGTCACTGAGCCGGTACGCGGTCGAATGGCCGTAGCGGCCGGCTGTGACGGTATTGCCGGTGATGGTGGTCGAGTAGTCGTAGAAGAAGTCGAAGAGGCCGTCCTCCTTGATCTTCTGCTGCCAGCCCTGCTTGCCGGTCCGCAGGTCGATCATCCGGAGCTGCCTGCACTCGTCGGCCTTCGCCCCCGGGCGCTCCTGCACCGCGAGGACGATCTTGTCGTCGTCCGACGCGTGCTGCGGGGCCCGGCAGATGCCGGTGCCCAGCGGCAGGCTCCACTTCAGGGTGCCGTCGGCCACCGAATGGGCCGTGACCGAACGGTACATGGCCGTGACGATGGTGTCCCCGACCAGCCAGGGGCCGAACACGTCGCCGCCCAGGCTGGGCAGGTCGACGTCGTTCTTGCGGAGCCAGAGGACCTGGGCGTCGCCCGGTTTGCGCTCGGCGTTGAGGCGGGCGGCCTTGGCGGCATCGGGAGCCGAGGCACCGGGCAGTCCGGCCTTCCCCTGCTCGCCGTCGTCCGTCGAGCCGGAGGGACCGCCGGAACTCGCCCCGGCGATCGGCCTGTTGCCGCCGCTGTCCTTGTCGTCGCCGGACAGGGCGAACCAGGTGCCGCCGCCTATCGCCAGCAGCGCGGCCAGGCCCGCGGCGAGCAGCGCCGCGGGCCGACCGGTGGAACGACGGCCGGGTGGGCCGCCCTGGCCGGGCGGCGTGCCCGGACCGGCCGGCGCGACGCGGTGGCGGTCGCCTCCGTACGGGTTCAGCCGGCCGTACGGGCCCGCCTGCGGCGGTCCGTGCGGACCGGGCCGGTCCGGCCCGTGTCCCGGCCCGTGTCCCTGCCCGGGATGCGGTGACGCGTGCATGGGCTGGGTCATCGCGGTGCTGCGACCGTCACTTCCCGAACGCCATCATCGTCTTGGTCTCCTTCTCCTCCGCGTCGTTGTACGCGCTCACCCGGCCGCTGGCGATGTAGAACCGCCCGTCCTGGTAGAGCATCTTCGGCGAGTAGAAGTCGCTCTCGATCTTGGCGGTGGACTGCGGGTGCTGCAGGATCACCTTCGGCTTGCCGCCCGTCGGCGCCAGGGTCGCCACCGCGCCGCCGTCCTGGAAGGTCGCCTCCATGTAGAGGAGGACGTCGGAACCCTCCATGCGCAGCGGCACCATCGTGCGGTCGGCCGGGGCCTCGGCACGCCACTTGCGCTTGCCGGTGTTCAGGTCGAAGGCGACCACCGCGTTGGTGCGGGACTTGCCGGAGCTGCCGGGGTCGGTCGCCATGTAGAAGGTGTTGGCGTCGGCGGCGACGCCGACGCAGCCCTCCAGATGGGCGCCGAAGATGATGAACCCCCCACCGCAGCGCGGCTGGTACTTGTCCGTGCCGCCGTCGATCTGGGAACGCAGGGTGCCGTTCGGGTTGAGCGCGATGACGCTCCACTTCTTCTGGTCCGGCTCCTCCAGCGACAGCACGAGCGGAGTGACCGAGTAGACCTTGGCGACCTCCCAGTTGGCCGGGAGCTTGTACGTCCACAGCGCCTTGCCGGTCGACGGGTCGAGCTCCTGGACCTGGTTCTGCGCCTTGCCGTTGACCCGGGGGCAGGTCTCGGAGGCGATCAGTCTGGGACCGCCGGCGAAGGCCTCCGGCTGGCAGTTGCCCGGGAGCTTGCCGAACAGCACCTTGCCGTCGCTGACCCGGAACGCGTCCGAGTTGCCGAGGCGCGCGGCGGTCACGGTGCCGCCGCTGATGGTGAGGCTGATGTCGGAGAGCAGGTCCCAGGTGCCCTTCTTCTGGATGGCCTGCTTCCAGCCCGCCTTGCCGGTGTTGACGTCGACCTGCTGGAGCTGGGTGCAGTTGGCCTTGTCGCCCGTCCCGTCCTTGTACGCCACGACGAGCTGGCCGGCGTCCGTCGTCCGCGAGCTGGCCGCGCACAGCTCGGCGGGGAAGGGAATGCTCCACTTCTTCTGGCCGGTGGTGGCGGAGTAGCCCGTGAGCTCCTTGTACATGCCCTTGACGACGGTGTCGCCGACGACCCACGGCCCGAACACATCCGCGCCGTTGCGCGGCAGGTCGACGTCGTTCTTCGCCAGCCACAGGACCTTCGCCTCGCCCGGCTTGCGCCCGGCGTTGAGGTCGTCCTCGGCGTCGCGGCCACCGCCGGTGCCGTCGCCCTGGTCGACGGACTCCGAGCCGCTCGGCTGCGGGAGCGCGGTCTGCTTGGGGTTGGCGTTCTTGTCGTCGTCACCGCTGCTCAGCGCGAACCAGGTGCCGGTACCGATCACGAGGAGGGCCGCCACGGCCGCGCCGATGATGACACCGGGCTTGCCCTTGAAGGGGTTGCCGCTGCCGCCGGGCGGCGGAGTGGGCACACCGGGGTACTGCGGCTGGGTGGGGTAGCCGTAGCCGCCCTGGGGCGGGCCGTAGGGGCCCGGCTGCTGGTTGCACGGGCCGGGCTGCTGACCGTACGGACCCGGCTGGCCGTACGGGCCGGGCTGCTGACCGTACGGGCCGGGCTGGCCGGGGGCCTGCTGCGGGTAGCCGTAACCGGGCTGCGGGCTCTGGGGATAGCCGTAGCCGGGCTCCGGCTGACCGGCCTGGGGCGGGGCCGTCGGCGGGGTGGCCTGCGGCGGCACCTGAGGCGGGACCGGCGGCATCTGAGGTGGCTGCGCGGGCTGTTGGGGCGGCTGCGCGGGCTGTTGGGCGGGCTGCGCGGGCTGTTGGGGCGGCTGCGCGGGCTGTTGGGGCGGCTGCGCGGGCTGTTGGGCGGGCTGCGCGGGCTGTTGGGGCGGCTGCGGGACCTGCTGTGGATCCTGCGGAGATCCGAAGCCCCCCTGCGGCGGTTGCTGGCTGGGCGGCTGAGTCATGGCAGCACTTCCCCCTTCGTGCGGTCCACGACCCGACCGGCCTCCCCCGCGATTCCGTCCGGCAATTGCCTTACGGAAAGGAGCGAATCGGACATGGATGGCGCAGCGTCACGTCAGTCGAGCGGGGCTTCTTTTTATCACCCGGTTGACCGGAAAGTAGGGGCCGGTCCGCCCCTGTACCCAAGGGAGGACCGGCCCGTGATGCCGTCGTTACGCGTCCTCGGCGAGTTCGAGCCAGCGCAGCTCCAATTCCTCGCGCTCTCCTGCCAGTTCACGCAGTTCCGCGTCGAGCTTCGCCACGTTCTCGAAGTCGGTGGCGTTCTCGGCGATTTGCGAGTGCAGCTTGGTCTCCTTGTCGGAGATCTTGTCCAGTTGCCGCTCGATCCGCTGGAGTTCCTTCTTCGCGGCACGCACATCCGCGGCGGACTTCTCCGGGGCGCCGGACTTCTCGGGCGCGGCAGCCGGTGCCGGGGCCGTGGCCGTGGCCTCGATCATCCTCGCGCGCCGCTCCAGGTACTCGTCGATACCGCGCGGCAGCATCCGCAGCGCGGCGTCGCCCAGCAGCGCGTACACCCGGTCGGTGGTCCGCTCGATGAAGAACCGGTCGTGGGAGATGACGACCATCGAGCCGGGCCAGCCGTCGAGGACGTCCTCCAGCTGGTTGAGGGTCTCGATGTCGAGGTCGTTGGTGGGCTCGTCGAGGAAGAGGACGTTCGGCTCGTCCATCAGCAGCCGCAGCAGCTGGAGCCGGCGGCGCTCGCCACCGGACAGATCGCCGACCGGGGTCCACTGCTTCTCCTTGGAGAAGCCGAACTGCTCGCACAGCTGCCCGGCCGTCATCTCCCGGCCCTTGCCGAGGTCGACGCGGTCGCGGACCTGCTGGACGGCCTCCAGCACCCGCAGGTTCGGATCGAGTTCGGCGACCTCCTGCGAGAGGTAGGCCAGCTTCACCGTCCTGCCGGTGACGATCCGCCCGGCACTGGGCTGCTTCTCGCCGTCGCTGCGGGCGGCCTCGGCCATCGCGCGCAGCAGCGAGGTCTTGCCCGCCCCGTTCACCCCCACCAGGCCGAACCGGTCGCCGGGGCCGAGCTGCCAGGTCAGATGCTTCAGCAGCACCTTCGGCCCGGCCTGGACGGTCACGTTCTCCAGGTCGAAGACCGTCTTGCCGAGCCGTGACGAGGCGAACTTCATCAGCTCGGAGGTGTCGCGCGGCGGCGGCACGTCCTTGATCAGCTCATTGGCGGCCTCGACGCGGAAGCGCGGCTTCGACGTACGGGCGGGGGCACCGCGCCGCAGCCAGGCCAGCTCCTTGCGGACGAGGTTCTGCCGCTTGACCTCCTCGGTCGCGGCGATGCGCTCGCGCTCGGCGCGCGCGAAGACGTAGTCGGAGTAACCGCCCTCGTACTCGTACACCGTGCCGCGCTGGACGTCCCACATGCGCGTGCAGACCTGGTCGAGGAACCACCGGTCGTGCGTGACGCAGACGAGCGCCGAGCGGCGCTCCCGCAGGTGGCGGGCGAGCCAGGCGATGCCCTCGACGTCGAGGTGGTTGGTCGGCTCGTCGAGGACGATCAGGTCCGGCTCGCCGATGAGCAGCTTGGCGAGGGCGATCCGGCGCCGCTCGCCACCGGAGAGCGGCGCGATGACGGTGTCCAGGCCCTGCGGGAACCCGGACAGGTCCAGCCCGTCGAAGAGCCCGGTGAGGACGTCACGGATCTTGGCGTTGCCGGCCCACTCGTGGTCGGCGAGGTCGCCGATGACCTCGTGCCGGATGGTGGCGGACGGGTCGAGCGAGTCGTGCTGCGTGAGCACCCCGAGACGCAGCCCGCCGCTGTGTGTGACCCGACCGGTGTCGGGCTCCTCCAGCCTGGCGAGCATCCGGATGAGGGTCGTCTTGCCGTCTCCGTTGCGCCCCACGACACCGATGCGGTCTCCCTCGGACACGCCGAGGGAGACCCCGTCGAGCAGGGCACGGGTGCCGTACACCTTGCTGACTGCCTCGACATTGACGAGGTTGACTGCCATTTCTCTCCTGCCACGGGGATCGATCGGCCTCCCAGCGTAGTCGGCGCGGGGGGTGTGACAGCGTGCGCGGCGTTCGTACGACGATCGGACGGGACTGCGGGGGCCGACACCGTAGGCGCGCGCTTTCGGCGGTCCGGACCGACCTGGAGTCTCCGGCCGGCCGCTCGTCGGTGGAGGAGTACGCGTTCGGCGGGCTGCGCGGGGGCGCCGCCCTGGGGGAGACCTCTCGCGCTTGCTCAATGACGTCCCGGCCGACGTCCCGAACGCTCCACCAGCAGCCAGCCCGCCAGGGACATCGCGACGGCCGCCGGGGCCGTGACCGGGAACGCGATCAGCGTCGCCGAGCGGCCCTCCAGCATGCCCGCGAAGCCGACCATCGACAGGCCCAGCACGCCGAGCAGGCACAGGGTGATGCCGAGCGCGGCGAGCGGGCCGGAGCCGGTCGAGGGGGCAGCCGGGGACGGGCGTTCGAAGCTGCGGAAGGCCGCGACCAGCGCCGCCGTGAGGACGGCCGCTGCTGCGATACGCAGCGGGGTCTGGGTCCACCAGGCGGCCGAGGCCGGCGCGGGCAGGTCGACGTCGAGGGCGAGGAGGGCGCCGTAGACGCCGAGCATGGCGGTGAGGTGCCACAGGAAGGCGGTCATGGCGACGCCGTTCGCCGCGACGACCGTGCGCCAGACCCTCGGCCGGGCGACCAGCCGGGCGCCGGGCCCGCGCAGCAGCTCCACCGCGCCGACCAGCCAGAGGCCGTGGCAGAGGAGGGCGAGGGTGGGCGGGGCCATGTTCGAGACCTTCTCGCCGGGCATCCCGACCATGGACAGCGGGTACGGGCCGAGGGCGACGAGCGCCGCGGCCCCGGCGAGGCCGCCGAGCGCGAGCACGGACGGCAGCCGCAGCCGGCCGTCGGCCCGCAGGAAGCCGAGCTGATGGACGGCCAGCCAGACGAAGGCGAAGTTCAGGAACTCCACGAAGGGGACGCCGTACGCGAACCGGAGCACGTCCACTGCGACCGCCCCGCCCGCGAGCGCCCCGAACGCGCCCCAGCCGTACCGCTCGTGCAGCCTCAGCAGCGGCGGGGTGAAGGCGACCATCGCCAGGTAGATGCCGATGAACCAGAGCGGCTGGGTCACCAGGCGCAGTGTGACCCCGGTCAGCCCGCCGCCCCCGCCGAGCAGCTGGATGACCAGCGCGGCCGCGCCCCAGACCAGGACGAAGACCATCGTGGGGCGCAGCAGCCTGCGCAGCCGGGCCCGCAGGAACGCCGCGTACACGGAACCGTCCGGCTGCTTGCGGCGCAGCGAGCGGTACGAGAGGGCGTGCGAGAAGCCGCCGACGAAGAAGAACACCGGCATGATCTGCAGCGCCCAGGTGAGGACCTGGAGCTCCGGCACGACGGCGAGCAGATTGCCGACGCCGTCGGCGGTGACGGCCGCCATCAGCCAGTGGCCGAGGACGACGGTCCCGAGCGAGGCGACCCGCAGCAGGTCGACGTACCGGTCCCGGGTGGCCGGGGTGGCTTCGGCGAGCTCACGAACGCGTGTTGGCATACGGGTACGGTCGCGCTCGAGGTGGTGCGGGCGTCAGCGCTCGCGTACTCATTTCCGGCGTGAGTACGCGGCCGCGACCGCGCCGTGTGCGCGGACGCCTGCGGCGCGCCTTATCCCCACCCCGCCCCTTCCCGAACCGGGGGCTTCGCCCCCAGCCCCCACCGGGCTCCGCCCCGGACCCCGATTCCGGGGGGCTCCGCCCCCGAACCCCGCTCCTCAAGCTCCCCCTACGCCCTGCGGCGTGGGGGGAACCCCAGGGGGCTGAATCACGGGGCTCCGCCCCGGCCCCCGCCGGGTTTCGCCCCAGGCCTCCCTTACGCCCTGGCGGGCGTGGGGGCTCGACTCCAGCCCGTCGGTGCTTGAGGACGGACACCCCGGCCCACCCGGCGGTACCGGGCACAATCAGCCGTCCGGCGCTTGAGCACGGACACCCGGGCCACCCGGCAGCTCCGACGCGCTTCGGAGCCTGCCCGCAGGGCGCAGGCAGGGCAGGCCCCCGCACCGGGGCCGAGGCCCCCGGGCTACAGGAGCGTCGCCCCCGGGGCCGGCGCCGCGGCCACGCGTGCCGAGCGGCAGGTGCCCGAGGACTGCAGGGCCTCGGAGATCTGCTCCGCCGCGTCCGCGTCCTTCGCGAGGAAGGCCGTCGTCGGCCCGGACCCCGAGACGAGGCCCGCGAGGGCGCCGGCATCGGTGCCGGCGCGGAGGGTGTCCGCGAGGGACGGGCGCAGGGACAGCGCGGCGGGCTGCAGGTCGTTCACGAGCGCGCCCGCCAGCGCAGTCGCGTCGCCGGTGCGCAGGGCGTCGAGGAGCATCGGGGAGGCCACCGGGACCGGGACGTCCACGCCCGCGTTCAGGCGGTCGAACTCCCGGTACACGGCAGGGGTGGACAGCCCGCCGTCGGCGACCGCGAACACCCAGTGGAAGGCGCCCCCGACGGGCAGCTCCGTGAGCCGCTCGCCCCGGCCCGTGCCCAGCGCCGCGCCGCCGACGAGGCTGAACGGCACATCGCTGCCGAGCTCGGCGCAGATGTCGAGGAGCTCGGCCTTCGACGCCCCCGTGGACCACAGCGCGTCGCAGGCCAGCAGCGCGCCCGCGCCGTCGGCGCTGCCGCCCGCCATGCCGCCCGCGACCGGGATGTCCTTGGCGATGTGGATGTGGACGGCCGGGTCGATGCCACGGCGCGCGGCGAGCAGTTCGGCGGCGCGCGCGGCGAGGTTCGTACGGTCCAGGGGGACCTGGTCCGCGCCGGGGCCGGAGCAGGTGATCGTCAGCTCGTCGGCCGGGGTCACCGTGACCTCGTCGTACAGGCCGACGGCGAGGAAGACGTTGGCCAGGTCGTGGTAACCGTCCACCCGCGCGGCGCCCACCGCCAGCTGGACGTTGACCTTGGCGGGCACTCGTACCGTGACGCTCACTTCTTGGCCTCCGCGATGCGCGCGAACTCTTCCACCGTCAGGGATTCGCCCCGCGCCTGCGGCGAGACGCCGGCCGCGACCAATGCGGCCTCCGCCGCCGCGGGGGAGCCCGCCCAGCCGGCGAGCGCGGCGCGCAGGGTCTTTCGGCGCTGGGCGAAGGCCGCGTCGACGACGGCGAAGACCTCCGCCCTGGAGGCGGTCGTCCTCAGCGGCTCGGTCCGCCGGACCAGGGACACGAGCCCCGAGTCGACATTGGGCGCGGGCCAGAAGACAGTGCGGCCGATCGCGCCGGCCCGCTTGACCTCCGCGTACCAGTTGGCCTTCACGGACGGGACGCCGTAGACCTTGTTGCCGGGCCGGGCGGCGAGCCGGTCGGCGACCTCCGACTGGACCATGACGAGCGTGCGCTCGATGGTGGGGAAGCGCTCCAGCATGTGCAGCAGCACGGGCACAGCCACGTTGTACGGGAGGTTCGCGACGAGCGCGGTCGGCGCGGGGCCCGGCAGCTCCTGGATGTGCATCGCGTCGGAGTGCACGAGCGCGAAGCGGTCCTTCCGCTCGGGCATCCGTGCGGCGATCGTGTTCGGCAGCGCGGCGGCGAGGACGTCGTCGATCTCGACGGCCGTCACGCGGTCCGCGGCTTCGAGCAGGGCGAGGGTGAGCGAGCCGAGCCCGGGTCCGACCTCCACCACGACGTCGTCGGGGCGTACCTCTGCGGTGCGGACGATCCGGCGGACCGTGTTGGCGTCGATGACGAAGTTCTGGCCGCGCTGCTTGGTGGGGCGTACCCCGAGCGCTGCGGCCAGTTCACGGATGTCGGCGGGGCCGAGGAGGGTATCGGGGCCGGAGGGACCGGTGGAACCGGTGGGGCCGTCGGGGCCGGACGGGCCATCGGGATCGGTGCTGGTGCTCACCGGTACAGCCTACGGCCGCAGTGCGGCCACGGACTCGCCCCCCTTTGTACGTAGAGCTTCTTCGCGCGGTACGTCTGCTCGGCGGGGGACGCGTCCTGCGGGCGGCCCTTTCCGCCCAGCGCGCGCCAGGTGCCGGTGTCGAACTGGTACAGCCCGCCGTACGTCCCCGACGGGTCGACGGCATGGGGCCGCCCGCCCGACTCGCACTGGGCGAGCGCCTTCCAGTTGAGGCCGTCGGCGCCCCCGACCGAGTCCGGCAGCGGCTTGGTGCCGACCTTGACCCGCTGGGTGACCGGCTCCCGTACGACCTCCTCGGAGATCTTCCTCGGCTTCTGCCGGACGCCGTTGACCGTGCGGAGGGAGTACGTGACGCGCCGGGCGCCGTGCCGTCCCTGCCGTTCGACCACCTCGGTGCCGGAGTGCAGGGCCGGGTCCTGGACCCTGACGGTGTCGTACGGGACGGGCTCCTCGCGGACCTGCTGGGTGCGGGTGATCCGCATGACGGTGACGGTCTGGCCGTCGTGCGGGAAGCCGCCGGGCGGTACGGACGTGGTGTCCTGGCCGCGCAGGGTGACCCCGGCCCGCTCGACCGCTTCGCGCACGGTCGCCGCGTTCGTACGGATGGTGCGCTCGCGGCCGTCGGCCATGACGGTGACGGTCCGCTCGGTGCGTACGTCGAGCGCGAGTCCCCTGCGGGAGATCGGCAGGGAGCGGGACGCGGACAGGAACGCGCCCTCGGCCCGCACCCCGAGCTGGCGCAGTGCGTCGTCGACGGTGCGGGCGGTGGTCCACACCGTGCGGCGGCGGCCGTCGAGGGTGAGGGTGACGGGGCGGCCGTAGCGGACGACGACCTCGTCGCCGCTGGAGAGGGGGGCTCCGGGGGCGGGGGCGACGATGTCGTGCGCGCCCACGGTCACGCCCTCGTCGGCGAGCAGCTCGCGCACGTCGTCGGCAAAGGTGTGCAGGCTGCGGGGTACGCCGTCGACGCTGAGCCGTACGGCCTTGTCGGCGGCGACGAAGGCGGTGGTGCCGCCGGCGAGGAAGGCGACGACGAGGGCCTGCGGGACGATGCGGCGCAGGGCTTCGGAGGATCCGCCCATGCCCGTCCTGCGACGGCGGGCGGCGCGGCGGGCCTCGGCGCGACCGGGGGCTCCAGGGCCTGCGGGAGCGGTGTCCGCGGCGGCGTACACCGGCGCCGTGACCGTCGGCTCGTACGGCGACACGGCCGACCCCGGGATCCGGACCGGAGCCGGGACGGCGACCGGCGCCGGCGGCACCGGGGGCGGCGCGGGCTCCATGAGCCGGCCGGCGCGGCGCCCGCCACGTGCGGCACGGTGACTGCCCTGTGAAGTGCTCACGAGGCCGGGACCCTAGCGGAGCGTCGGTCACTCTCCAAAGCGACGCGACTACGCAGTGTCGTGCACGATTGTGCCGTTATCGGTCAGTAACCGAATGCCCGTGCGGTGTTCGCGGCGATCGCCCTCGCCATCGCGTCCTCGTCGATCCCGCGCACCGCGGCCATCGCCCGGACCGTGACCGGAATGAGATACGGCGCGTTCGGCCGTCCGCGGTACGGCGCGGGAGTCAGGAATGGCGCGTCAGTCTCCACAAGAACGAGTTCCAGCGGGGCGGCGGCGAGCGCGTCGCGCAGCGGCTGGGCGTTCTTGAAGGTGACATTGCCGGCGAACGACATGTAGTACCCGGCGTTCGCACAGATACGGGCCATGTCGGCGTCCCCGGAATAGCAGTGGAACACGGTCCGCTCGGGGGCGCCTTCCTCCGTCAGAATGCGCAGCACATCGGAGTGCGCGTCCCGGTCGTGAATGACGAGGGCCTTTCCGTGGCGTTTGGCGATCTCGATATGGGCGCGGAAAGACGCCTCCTGGGCCGCGACGCCCTCGGGGCCCGTGCGGAAGAAGTCGAGACCGGTCTCACCGACGGCCCTGACCTGCTCGAGCGCGGCGAGCCGGTCGATCTCGGCGAGCGCGTCGTCGAGGGCGGCGTCCCCGCCCGCCTCCCTGGCCCCCTGCCGCGACCAGCCGTCGGGGTCCCCGTGCACGATGCGGGGCGCCTCGTTCGGGTGCAGCGCCACCGCGGCGTGCACGTTCTCGTGCGCGGCGGCCGTCTCGGCGGCCCAGCGGGAGCCCTTGATGTCGCAGCCCACCTGGACGACGGTCGTCACACCGACCGAGGCGGCCTTCGCCAGGCCTTCCTCGACGGTGCCGCTCTGCATGTCCAGGTGGGTGTGCGAGTCGGCGACCGGCACGCTCAGCGGTGCCGGCAGCGGCGGAGGGGTGGCGTCGGGCTTGGGGCTCATGAACGCGATCCTACGAGCCCCGTCCGTGGCGCCGCCGTACGGCTACCGCTTGTGGTGGGAGGAGCGGAACAGGTCGGACAGGCGCCTGCGGGGTGCCGGAGCGGACACGTCGTCAGCGGCAGCGGGCTTCGCCGCCGCGGATCCGGCCGCTTCTTCCGTCGCTGCCGGCGCTTCCGTCGCAGCCGGTGCCTTCCTGGCGGGTGAGTGGGTCGCTGGGACGGGCCCCGCGATACCCGGTGCGACCCGGTAGTGGTAGTGCTCGTCGAGCGTGTTCCGCACCGAGGAGACCTGACCGGCCCGCATGATGCGCACCTTGTGCTCGCCGCAGTTCAGGCACGTCGGCCGGGACAGCGGCGACGGAACGTGTATTCCGTCCGCCTTGTAGATGATGAAGTCGTGTCCTGCGGCGTCCGTGTGGTGCTCGATCTCGTACGCCTGCTCCCAGCCGTATCCGCAGCGCATGCAGGCGAAGCCGTAGGCCTCGTGCGCGACGCGGATACCTGCGATCTCGCTCACGTGAGCTCCTCTCCACTGATCCAGTGGACGCCTTTTCCGGCGGGAGCGCATCAGCGCCTGTCGAATAATGGAAGGAAATTTGGTCTTCCCATGCCCGAAAGGCTCGCCACACGGTCGGTGCTTTGCCTTTCAGGTTAGCCCTTTACCGTTGGCCGGGGCCTTTCGATCCGCGTTCTTTGCCGCCACCACGGCATCGAACACCTCGCGTTTGGGTAGCCCCGCCTCGGCGGCGACGGCGGCGATCGCCTCCTTGCGCCGCTCCCCCGCCTCCTCGCGCACCCGCACCCGGCGCACCAGTTCGTCCGCGTCCAGCTCGGCGGGCCCTGCCGCCGGGGCGCCCTCCACGACGATCGTGATCTCGCCGCGTACGCCCTCGGCCGCCCACGCCGCCAGCTCGCCGAGGCCGCCGCGTTTCACTTCCTCGTACGTCTTGGTCAGCTCGCGGCAGACCGCCGCCCTGCGGTCGGCACCGAAGACCTCGGCCATGGCGGCCAGGGTGTCGTCGAGGCGGTGCGGCGCCTCGAAGTAGACGAGGGTGCGGCGCTCGCCCTCGACCTCGCGCAGCCGGCCGAGCCGCTCGCCCGCCTTGCGGGGCAGGAAGCCCTCGAAGCAGAAGCGGTCCACGGGGAGCCCGGACAGGGCGAGCGCGGTGAGCACGGCGGAGGGGCCCGGCACGGCCGTGACCTTGATGTCCTTCTCGACGGCCGCGGCGACCAGCCGGTAGCCGGGGTCGGAGACGGACGGCATCCCGGCGTCGGTCACGAGCAGCACCCGGGCCCCGCCCTCCAGCGCCTCGACCAGTTCGGGCGTACGGGCGGACTCGTTGCCCTCGAAGTAGGACACGACCCGGCCGCGGGTCTGCACGCCGAGCGCCTGGGTGAGCCGGCGCAGCCGCCGGGTGTCCTCCGCCGCGACCACGTCGGCGGTCTCCAGCTCCGCCGCCAGCCGCGGCGGCGCGTCCGCCACATCGCCGATGGGCGTCCCTGCGAGTACGAGCGTTCCAGTCACCGATCCAGTCACAGGAGCCATCCTCGCAGGGCGGGACACACCAATCGCACAGACGCGTTCCCTACGATGGCGCGGTGACCAGTACTGCACCACAGGCCCTGCACGGGACGGACGCCGTGGAACAGCCGCCCTCCTGGCAGCAGCGCCTGCGCAGGTTCGGCCATGTGCCGCGGCCCGTGATCGGGCTGCGCGACCGGCTCGTGCCTCCGTACACGCGGCCGTCCGCCCGGCTGTGGTCGCTGCTCGGGGTGCCCCCGTCGGCGCACCGGACGGCCGAGCGGGCGGCGGCGTGGGGCGGGCCACTGCTGGTGGCGCTGGTGGCCGGGGTGCTGCGGTTCTGGAACCTGGGCAGCCCCAAGGCGGTGATATTCGACGAGACGTACTACGCGAAGGACGCCTGGGCGCTGATCAACCAGGGCTACGAGGGCTCCTGGCCGAAGGACATCGACAAGTCGGTCCTGGCGGATCCGAACGCGGTCCTCGTGCCCGCGGAACCCGGCTACGTCGTCCACCCCCCGGTCGGGAAATGGGTCATCGGCCTCGGCGAGCAGCTCTTCGGCTTCACGCCCTTCGGCTGGCGCTTCATGGTGGCCGTGCTCGGCACGCTGTCCGTGCTCATGCTCTGCCGGATCGGGCGACGGCTGTTCCGCTCGACGTTCCTCGGCTGTCTGGCGGGCGCGCTGCTCGCCGTGGACGGGCTGCACTTCGTGATGAGCCGCACGGCGCTGCTCGACCAGGTGCTGATGTTCTTCGTGCTCGCGGCCTTCGGCTGCCTGCTCGTCGACCGCGACCGGGCACGCGGGCGGCTGGCCGCCGCGCTGCCGGTGGACGAGGAGGGTGTGCTGCGGCCCGACACGGAGGTCGCCGAGAACCTGCGGCTGGGCCTGCGGCCGTGGCGGATCGCGGCCGGGCTGATGCTGGGCCTGGCCTTCGCGACCAAGTGGAACGGCCTCTACATCCTGGCCGCCTTCGGCCTGATGACGGTGCTGTGGGACGCCGGCGCCCGGCGCACGGCGGGCGCGGTGCGTCCGTACACGGCGGTCCTGCGGCGCGACCTCGTCCCCGCGTTCGTCTCGACGGTGCCGGTGGCGATCGTCACGTACGTCGTCTCCTGGACGGGCTGGATCGTCAC
This sequence comes from Streptomyces sp. NPDC059909, assembly GCF_042730885.1. Classification (NCBI taxonomy): domain Bacteria; kingdom Bacillati; phylum Actinomycetota; class Actinomycetes; order Kitasatosporales; family Streptomycetaceae; genus Streptomyces; species Streptomyces sp. NPDC059909. The sequence goes on along the minus strand of NZ_JBHWKX010000005.1, from coordinate 113,011 downwards.
CGACAAGGGCTACTTCCGGGACTGGGCCGAGAGGGAGGCGCCGGGCGGGACCTGGTCCTGGCTGCCCGACTGGCTGCGCAGTCTCTGGCACTACGAGACCGAGGTCTACGACTTCCACGTCAACCTGACCTCGGGCCACACGTACCAGTCCAACCCGTGGAGCTGGATCGTCCTGGGCCGCCCCGTCTCCTACTTCTACGAGGACCCGCCCGCCGGCCGGGACGGCTGCCCCGTGACGACGGCGGGCAAGTGCGCCCGCGAGGTCCTGGCGATCGGCACCCCGCTGCTGTGGTGGGCCGCGTGCTTCGCCCTCGCGTACGTCCTGTGGCGCTGGCTCTTCCGCCGCGACTGGCGGGCGGGCGCGATCGCCTGCGGCGTCGCGGCGGGGTGGGTGCCGTGGTTCTTCTACCAGGAACGCACGATCTTCCTCTTCTACGCGGTCGTCTTCGTGCCGTTCCTGTGTCTCGCGGTCGCGATGATGATCGGCGCGATCGTGGGCTCGCCCGGGTCGGACGAACGGCGCAGGACGATCGGCGCGGTGGGTGCGGGCGTGCTGGTGCTGCTGATCATCTGGAACTTCATCTACTTCTGGCCGATCTACACGGGCCAGGCAATCCCGCTGGACGACTGGCGCAACAGGATGTGGCTGGACACCTGGGTCTAGCTGGGCGGACGCCCGTGGGGGCGCAGCGGGCCGCCGCGCCCTCGCGGGCGTTGTTGGTCGTTGCTGGGCGTCATCAGGCACCCTTCGTTGCCCACAGACGGCCCGAGAGAGAGCCACAGACCGCGCGCCTCTGCACCTCCAACCAGGGAGGGGTCCCCGACGCGCCGCAGCCCCCAATACGTGCATGACGAGTTGTCCGATCTTGCTCAGAGTGCGTCCCGAGATCCGGAGAACGCCTCGCGCTGCAGGTCAGAGGGGGATCGGATAGAGGCAGTGAGGGCGTACACGAAGGCTGTGGACAGCCTTTACGAGGCGTCCTTCAGGCCGCCAAGGTGCGAGACGGCTCAAACGGATTGATTCGAGCCCTGGCCAGGACCGGCAGCTGACCTTGACTGATGCGCACGAGCTACGGGGTGACCGGCCAGATCTAATCAAACGGAGGCAGACGGTAGCAACCAGAGCTTCGCGATCCGCCGGCGGAGGCGGGAAGATCGTCACGGAAGCTGAAGAACCTTCGTTGCCCGCCACTCTGGAACTGCTTCAGCGCCTGCTCCGAGATGTCCAAGCAGAACCGGGAAACCAACGGCTCGGGTCTGCTCGCCCGGTGCAGGCGCAGCGTTCCTTCGTACCGCCCAGGTTGAAAATTCCAGGCGATCGCGTTGAACAGGATCGTCGGCTGCTGGGGCTTGTCCTGGCTTACGAGCAGCGGCACGGGATCGGCCACCCGCTGGTAGGACAGCTCGTTCGCCTTGAGGCCGTAGGTCCAGGTGCCCGTCTCATCCCAGAAGAACTCCGGCTTGCTGGAGTTGGCGATTGGGCCGGTGGGCTTCAGCCGAAGCTCTGCGTTCATGACCACTTCGACTTCCTGCGTCTTGATGCGTGTGGAGAGAGTTGGCTGAAGGTAGAGCCACACGTCCTTGTCCTGGGAGATGCGGACGAGATGGGGCAGGGTGACGTCGATGTCCGGTTCCCGCTGTAGCTCCGCGAAGTTGTAGAGCGACACGACCAGGGCAACCAGGCCGGTGGCAGTGGTGATCCACAGATGCACCGACTCGAATCGCCTCGCACGAGGGTGATGCCTGACCCGGGTGCCGGGTGTGTCGCGGGAAGCGGTGTTCACCGTCTCATCCTGAGCCGACGCCACACCGCGGGTGGTGTACTGCTGAGCCATTCGGGCGAGCTCCGGCATCCGGCCGGTCGGACACACTGGCCCGACAGGGATGTGGCTGGACACCTGGGTCTGGCTGGGCGACACCTGTGAGGGTGCGGGGGGCTGCTGACGTCCTGATGTCCGCCGCACGGATTCCCGGCTGTTCCTCGAATCGAGCCGTGGAATCATCGGCAGCTTCGCAGCTGCGGATCTCTGTGAAGGTGGTGAGCGGGCGTGGCGGCCGGCTGGGAGTGGGACGACACGTTGTTCTCGGGTACTGCCGCCTACTACCAGCGCGGAAGGCTTCCCTATGCCCCTGGGCTGGTGGAGGTGCTCGCCGATGTCCTGAAGCTCGACGGGCAAGGGCGCCTCGTCGACGTGGGCTGCGGACCGGGAACCCTCGCCCTGAGTCTGGCGCACTTGTTCAGTGAGATCGTCGGCGTGGACCCGGACGGCGAGATGATCGAGGAAGCCACGCGCGGGGCCGCCGAGCGAGGGGTGACCGAGAAGGCGCACTGGGTGCAGGCCCGGGCCGAGGATCTGCCCGCGGGTCTTGGAACGTTCACCGTCGCGACCTTCGGCCAGTCCTTCCACTGGATGGATCGCGACCTGGTGGCGGCAACCATCCGGGACATGCTCCGGCCCGGCGGGGCGCTGGTGCACATCTCGGACTTGAAGACGGAGAGCCGATCCGTCGAGGGTCTTCCGCATCCGGCGGTGCCCTATGCGGCCATCGAGGAGTTGGTCAGGCACTACCTGGGACCGGTGCGACGAGCCGGCCGAGGGGTGCTGCCGCAGGGAACACCCGGCGATGAGGCGGCGGTGCTTGCCCGGGCGGGATTCTCCGGTCCTCAGCGTCACGTGGTTTCCGGCGGGCAGGCGCTGGAACGCACGTATGACGATGTCGTCGCCTGGGTGTTCTCGATGTCGTTCTCGGCTCCGCACCTGTTCGGCCCGCGCCGCACCGCCTTCGAGACGGACCTGCGTCGGCTGCTCCGGGAGGAGCAGAGCGAGGGCGAAGGAGAAGCCGATGACGCATAGGGGCCGGCCGCGCGTGCACCTCCTCACTGGTGGACCCGCCTGGGAAGAGCGACAGGCAAAGGTGAGCGCGTCACCGAAGCTGACGAAAAGGCAGAAGGCTGCAAAGAAGAAGCTGAACGAGCACATGACGGACCTGAAGGCGGCTATATCGCGCCGCGACTGGTCACGTGCCAGAGCGGCCAGGGCCGCCGCCTGGGACGAGGTGGGCCGACTGGCGGACCATCTGACGCGGGACGAGAGGCGCGCACTCTGGAAGTACAAGCTCCTGCTGAAGGCGGGCGAGGAGCAGGCGCGCCAGGCGCGACGCCGCAACACCTGAGGGAACCTTTTGCGCCGGCAGCGCCAGGATGTGGCTGGACACCTGGGTGCCGGCGACGGGCGGACCGTACGGGCCCGTGATCACGGACTTCCCTTCCCGGTGCCGAAGGGCGCATGCCAGGATGTGGGCGCCCGAACAGCCTTGGGGGACGCAGTGCAGCCCTTGTCACCACACGATCCGCGCGAGGTGGGCGCCTACCGTCTGCTGTTCCTGCTCGGCGAGGGCGGCATGGGGCGCGTCTATCTCGCCCGGTCGCCGGGCGGCCGCACGGTGGCGCTCAAGACCGTGCACGCGGGCATGTCGGACGCCCCCGGGTTCCGGGCGCGGTTCGCGCGTGAGGTGCGGGCGTGCCAGGCGGTGTCCGGCCCGGGCACGGCACCGGTGGTGGCGGCCGACCCGGATGCGGCGGTGCCGTGGCTTGCCACCGCGTACGTGCCCGGTCCCTCGCTCGCCGAGGCGGTCCACGAGCACGGGCCGCTGGACGGACCCGCGCTGTGGCGGCTGCTCGGCGGTCTCGCCGAGGCGCTCACGACTGTGCACAAGGCGGGCCTCGTGCACCGCGACCTCAAGCCGTCCAATGTGCTGCTCGCGCTCGACGGACCCCGCCTGATCGACTTCGGCATCGCCCGCGCGGCCGACGACGCCGGCCTCACCGGCACGGGCCTGGTCATCGGCTCGCCCGGCTTCATGTCCCCGGAGCAGATCACGGGGAAGGAGGAGGTCGACGAGCGCAGTGACATCTTCGCGCTGGGCGTCCTCCTCGCGTACGCGGGCAGGGGGCGCGGCCCCTTCGGCTCCGGTGCGGGGCCTGAGCTCGGCTACCGCGTGGTGCACGACGAGCCGGATCTCTCCGGGCTGCCGGGCACCTTCGCGGAGGCGGTACGGGGCTGCCTGGCCAAGGACCCGGCGCAGCGATCGTCTCTCGCGGAACTCGTCGCTCAGGCCCGGGAGAACATAACCGCGGACCCGGACTGGCTGCCGGCGTCCCTGACCTCGGCGGTCGCACGCCGGGCCGCGTGGGTGCTCGACCTGGAGGCCCGCCAGGAATTCGGTCCCGCACCCGTACTGTTCGGGGCACAGGGCGTACCGGCCCAGGTGCCGGTGGCGGCCGGCGGGCAGGCGGGACCGGCCGGGGTGCGACCGGGATCCGCACCGCAGGGTCACCGTCCCCCCGGGCAGTGGCAGCAACCGCCCGGCTCCGCAAAGCCCGTCGGCGCCGCATGGGCGACCCGGGGACTGCTCGGCAGACCGCTCCTCGGCTTCATCGCGCTGCTGCCGCTGCTGGTGATGGCGGGCGGTCGCGACACGATCGACGCCCAGCTGCGAAACCCCGACCCCCAGCTGACCCCGGCGAGCCCCGGCTGGGACGACTACCAGTGGGCACTGGACACCACCTGGCACTTCTCCCTCGTCGGGCCGTTGCTCGTCTCCGCCGTCACGCTGCACCTGCTGCGCCGACGACTGCCGTCCCGGTCCCCGATGGCCGTCCGCAGATGGACCGTCGCCTCGATCGTCCACTGGCTGCTGCTCGCGCTCACCGTGCTGGTGTCGGCCGGCTGGCTGCGCTCCGTGCTGTGGGCCGTGGACGCCGAGCACAAGTCGCCCGAACTCGTGCTGACCCTCGTCCTCGCCCTGCCCACCCTGGCCCTGCTCGTCCCTGCCGCGCTCATGGTGATCGTCATGGCGTGCGCACGGGCCTTCCGCGTCCGCAGCCGTATCCCCGGCTCGGCCGTTTGAGACCGTGCCCGGGCGGATCCGCGCGGGCACAGTCTCATAACAGCCATCACGCCTGTCGCTCCCGCCCCGTAGAGTTCCTCGGGACAGCTCCTTGAACATGTTCAAGTCCAGGGGGACTCCTGGGGAGGGGACCGCAACAATGCGCAGTGGAGCGAAGGTCGTCGTCATCGGCGGCGTGTTCATCGTCTTCGCCGGAGGGATGGCCTACGGCGCGTACAACGTACTGATGGGCGGGGAAGGCGGCAGCGGCACCGACGGCACGTCGCAGTCCGCGCCCAAGCGGACCGGGCCGCCCAGCGCCGAGGAGATCCGGACGACCGCGAAGGACTTCCTCGCGGCATGGGCCGGCGGCGAGCCGGAGGCCGCCGCGGAGCTGACCAACAACGCGGCCGAGGCGGAGCCCGTGCTCGCCTCGTACCAGGCCGACGCCCACATCGGCGAGGTGAAGCTGACGCCGGGGCAGGCGGTCGGCGCGAAGGTGCCGTTCACCGTCAGTGCCGTGGTCTCGTACGAGGGGCAGAGCAAGCCCCTGAGCTACAGCTCCGAACTCACCGTCGTCCGTGGGCTGACCACCGGAAGGCCGCTCGTCGACTGGCAGCCGGCGGTCGTCCACCCCGAGCTGCGCAAGGGCGAGACGCTGAGCACGGGTGCCGCATCCGCACCGCCCATCAAGGCCGTCGACAAGGGCGGCAAGGAGCTGACGAAGGAGAAGTACCCCTCGCTCGGGCCGATCCTGGACGAGCTGCGCGAGCGGTACGGCGACAAGGCGGGCGGCAAGCCGGGGGTCGAGCTGACCATCGAGGGCGCGGGCCAAGATCTGCCCTCGCGGACCCTGCTCACGCTCGCCAAGGGCGAGCCGGGCACGCTGCAGACCACGCTCGACGCGGGTGTGCAGGCGGCCGCCGAGCAGGCGGTGAAGCGGTACGGCGATTCGTCGGTCGTCGCGATCAAGCCGAGCACCGGTGAGGTGCGGGCCGTCGCCAACAACCGCAAGGGCAACTGGAACGCGGCGTTCCTGGGCAAGCAGGCGCCCGGTTCCACGATGAAGATCGTGACCGCGGCCATGCTGCTGGAGAAGGGCCTGGTCGCGGCCGACCGGACCGCGGAGTGCCCCGAGTACGCCATGTACCAGGGCCGGACCTTCCACAACCTGAAGAACTTCACGCTCGACGGCCGCCCCTTCAAGGACAGCTTCGCCCGGTCCTGCAACACCGCCTTCATCAAGCTGATCGACGACACCAAGGACGACGCCGCGCTGGCCAAGGAGGCCAGGGACGTCTTCGGCATCGGGCTCGACTGGCAGACCGGCATCCCGTCCGTCGACGGCAGCGTGCCGGAGGAGTCGGGAGGCGAGGCGGCCGCCCAGTACATCGGTCAGGGCACCATCCAGATGAACGCCCTCAACATGGCGTCCATCACCGCCACCGCCAAGAGCGGCACCTTCAAGCAGCCCATCATCGTGCCGCTCGACCTCGACGACCGCGAGCGCGCCACCGCCGCGCGCAGCCTGCCCGCCTCCGTCGCCCAGCAGCTGCGCAACATGATGCGGCGTACGGCGACGATCGGCACCGGCGCGAAGGCCATGGGTCCGGTTGGCGGCGACAAGGGCGCGAAAACCGGCTCGGCGGAGGTCGACGGGAACGCCACGTCCAACAGCTGGTTCACCGGATTCGCCGACGACCTCGCCGCGGCGGCGGTCGTCGACTCCGGCGGGCACGGCGGCGACGCGGCGGGACCGCTCGTCGCCGCGGTGCTCAACGCCCGCTGACCGGGTCCTGAAACGGGGTCGCATGGCCCGTACACCTACCGCTAGCGTGCGGGCCATGACCAGTTCCGACACCCATGCCCACCCCCGATTCGCCGAGGCCCTGCGCGAGCTGGGCCTCCAGGTCGAGGTACGCCGCTTCCCCGACGCCACGCGCACGGCCGCCGAGGCGGCCGCCGCCATCGGCTGCGACGTCAGCGAGATCGTCAAGTCCCTGATCTTCGAGGCGGACGGGGAACCGGTGCTGGTCCTGATGGACGGTGCGTCGCGGGTGGACGTGGAGCTCGTACGGCGCGAGCTGGGCGCGTCGGCCGTCAGGCGGGCGAACGCGGACCTGGTCCGGGAGACGACCGGGTACGCGATCGGCGGCGTGCCGCCCTTCGGGCACCGTACGAGGACCCGGGTGCTGGCCGACCGGGGTGTGCTCGAGCACGCCGTGGTGTGGGCGGCCGCGGGCACCCCGCACGCGGTGTTCCCGCTGGACCCCAAGTCACTGGTCGCCCATGCCGGTGCCACGCTGGTGGACGTGCGCGAGCGCACGGCGTGAGCCTTCTCGTCGCGGTGGCGGTGCTCGTGGCCGCCGTCACCCACGCCAGCTGGAACGCGATCGCGCACGACATCGACGACAAGCTCATCGCCTTCACGCTGATCATGGGCGGCGCGGCGGTGATCGGGGCGGTGATCGCCTGCCTCGCCCCGCTGCCCGACGCCGCCGCGTGGCCGTATCTGATCGTCTCGGCGCTGTTGCACATCGGCTACCACGTGCTGCTGATGCGGTCGTTCACGCTGGGCGACTTCGGTCAGGTGTACCCGATCGCGCGGGGCACGGCGCCGCTGGTGGTGACCGTCCTGGCGGTGGTCTTCGTCGACGAGGCCCTGGGCGCCTGGCAGTTGACGGGGGTCGCGGTCGCCTCGTCGGGTCTGGTCGGTGTGGCCCTGTGGGGCATCCGGGAGTCGCGCCCCCACTGGCCCGCCCTGCTGGCCGCGCTCGCGACGGGCCTGTCCATCGCCGCGTACACCGTCGTCGACGGCATCGGCGTGCGCGCCTCCGGCTCGGCGATCGGCTACATCGCCTGGCTGATGCTCCTGGAAGGCGTCCTGGTCCCGGCCTACACCTACCACCGCTACCGCGGCGCGCTGCTCCCGGCCCTCCGCCCGCACGCGGCCCGTGGACTCCTCGGCGCGGTGCTCGCCATGACGGCGTACGGCCTGGTCCTGTGGGCGCAGACCCGCGCACCGCTGGCCCCGATCGCGGCCCTCCGCGAGTCCTCCATCATCGTCGGTGCGGCCATCGGCGCCCTCTTCTTCAAGGAACGCTTCGGCGGACCGCGCATCGCGGCGGCGGGGCTGATGGTGGTGGGCATAGGGCTGATGCTGCGGACGGGCTGACGCCCGGACGGTCCGACGCTCGGACGAGGACGGACCGGCCGGCCGGGCGAGGCGCACCGCCCCGCCCGGCCGGGCAGCGTCGGACGGCTACCACATGACGGGGAGCCGCTCGGGGATCCGCTTCATGAACCCGGTCCGCCAGACGAGCTGTTCGACGGGGACCGCGAGCTGCAGCCCGGGCATCCGGTCGAGCAGCACCTCCAGCGCGATCTCCGCGTGCTTCTTGCCCAGCGCGGTGGCAGGGCAGTAGTGCTGTCCGCCGCCGAACGACAGATGGGCGGTGCTGTTCTCGCGGTCGAGGTCCACGCGGTGCGGGTCGGCGAACACCTCGGGGTCGAAGTTGGCGCCCTCGACGAGGACCAGGACCAGCTCGCCCTTCTTCACCTCCACATCGCCGAGCGTGACGTCCTCCAGGGCGAGGCGGGGCAGCCCGTCCCCGATCGACAGGTTGATGCGCAGCAGTTCGTCGACCGCCGCGGGGATCCTCGTCGGGTCGGCGAGCAGTTCGGCCTTGAGCTCCGGGTGCTGGATGAGGGACACCATGGCCATCGTCAGGAATCCCGAGGTCGAGATGACTCCCGCGCCGAACATCGTCACCCCGACCGTGGCCAGCATCTCGTCCGTGAGATGGGCGTAGTCCGGGTCCTTGCGCAGGTCCGCGATCTCCGCCATCAGCCCGGTGGTCAGGGGATCGTCGAGCCGCTCGGTCATGTAGGCGATGTCGCGGTCCCAGTTGAGCCTCGCCCCCGTGACGGGGCAGGCGGAATTCATGAACGCGATGTCCAGGCTCCGCATCAGGCGGGGTGCGTCGGCCTTCGGGATGCCGAGGATGTGGCAGTGCATGGCCGCCGAGTACGGGTCGGCGAACTGGCCGCGCAGATCCGCCGGTGCCCCCTCGGCCATGAACCCGTCCACCAGCTCGGCCGCGTACGACCGCAGCCGGTCGACCAGTCCTCGCTCTTCGGGTTCAGCGCCTTGAGCACCGCCTTGCGCAGGCCGGCCCCGGTGATGTTGCCCATGTTGTTGACGACCTCGGGCGGGATCGTCAGCGCGTACTGCCGCGGTACACCGGGCGCCGAGGTGTCCTTCAGGCTGAACCGGCGGTCCTCCAGGACCTGCTTGCACAGCGTGTGGGAGGACACGAGCCACGCCTCGTCACCGGCGATGGTGCGGACCCGCTTGACCGGCTCGGCGCGCAAGGCGGTTATTTCGTCGGGGAGTTGGTCGCCGCGCCAGGAGAACGGGAAGTCGAGGAGCTTCTCCACGGGCCGCTTCTCCACGGGCTGCTCCTCCGTGGGCTTGTCCAGGAGCGTCTCAACGGACATCGGGGTGGTCTCCTTCGGCGGGCGTGACGACGGCATGGCCCTGGTTTCGGGAGGCACGCAGTCCGGCGCCCCGTGAATAGAGGAGTTCTGCCATCGGCAGGAGCTGGTGGTAGCAGTTGACGGAGGACGGGACCCCGAGGATCGCGGGGGTGTCCAGGAACAGCGGTGCCTCCGCGCAGACGTACTGCAGGCACACCTCGCGCTGCCGCTCGGTGGCGGCCTTCCCGTTGAGGACCTTGGAGGAGAGGAACGCGTCCACGAGCTGGTCGCAGGTGGCGCGGAACTCCCGGTCCGTCCTCAGGAGTTCCTGGAGGTGGCCGTGGAGGTCGCGGTAGGCCGGATTGCTCGTGAAGTCCGACATGGCGTGGGCACGGAGTCTTCCGCCCCCGGGGTCGACGGCCTCGACCGCATTGGTCACCTTGGCCCGTACTCCGCGCAGATTCTTGACGGCCTTGCGCCGGGCGTCGTCCGGGTCGTAGCCGGAGGCCTCGTACATCTCGGCCACGTGCAGGTCGGTGTAGACGAAGTCGACCCGGTCGAAGTGCCCGACGCCCCAGCGGGCGAGATCGTGTACGCGCTGCGCCGAGAAGTAGCTGTTGCCCGGCGAGACGCCGATCACGGCATGGTCGCCCGCCTCGTGGATCACCTGGCAGTGCGGAGTGTAGGGCTGGACTCTGAAGAGGTCCGCCTCGATCGTGGGCGGAATGAGTGAGTGGCTCTCGAAGACGGTTGCAGTGGTCAACCTGAAAGCGTCCTTCGCGTCGCTAGTCCCGAGGGAGCCTCGTGCTCCTGGTGTGGCGACGATGCCGCGAAGTTAGCGGCCGCACACGGAGAGTGTCAACGGGCGTCCAAAACCGGGACGTTCCGTTCAGTCGGCCGAAAGGACCTGCGCAGAACCGGTGTTGACCGCCAGCAGGCCGCCGTCCACGCGCAGCGTCGTGCCCGTGATCCACGAGGCGTCGGAGGAGGCCAGGAAGGCGACCGCGGCCGCGATGTCGTCCGGGGTGCCGACGCGGCCCAGCGGGTAGACGCCGGCGAGGGCGTCGAGTTGGCGCTCGCGGCCGTCCCAGGCGGGCGTGCGGATGGTGCCCGGGTTGACCTGGTTGACGCGGACGCCGCGGCGGGCGGCGTCGCCCGCGAGGGTGCGGGTGAGCGAGGCGAGGCCGGCCTTGGCCGCGCTGTAGGCGTGGTTGCCGAAGTCCTGCTCGGCGTTGACGGAGCCGATGTTGACGATGGCGCCGCGGCCGCCCGCCTTCGCGAGGTGCGGGAGTGCGGCGCGGGCGCACCGGAAGGCTCCGGTCAGGACGATGTCGAGGTCCCGCTGCCAGGTGTCGTCGGGCTGGTCCTCGAAGAGCGGCGTGTCGAGGGCGCAGGAGTAGGCGTTGTTGACGAGGACGTCGAGGGTGCCGAACTCCTCGACGGCGTAGGCGACCGCCGCCTCGACGGCGTCGCGGTCGGCGACGTCACAGGGGAACGAGGCGGCGCGCGGGATCGTCCGGGCGGTGGCCGCGGCGCGCTCGCCGTCGAGGTCGGTGACGAGGACGCGGGCGCCTTCGGAGGCCAGTCTACGGGAGATCGCCTCGCCGATGCCCTGGCCGGCTCCGGTGATCAGTACGCCGTAACCCTCGAACCGGTCCATTGCGTCCCCTTTCCGACTCGCGCACGGTCACCCCGGCCGGCCTTGCCTGCCGGGGGTCCGGGGTCGCCCCCGGGACAGCACTGCCGCCGATCATGCCGCCGCGCGCACCGCCGTGGCCAGAGTCCGGTCACACGTGTCCGATGCGATCGGTCGCCTCGGGCCTCACACCCCGGCGCGCAGCGTCTCCGCAGGCAGCACCCGAGCCGCGGCGAGCGCCGGATACAGACCCGCCAGCAGCCCGACCACGAGGCCGATCAGCGGACCGGCCGCCGTCAGTGCCGGATCCAGCACCACGACCCAGCCCTTCGCCAGGCAGGTCAGCGCCGTGATCTGTACGCCGAGTACGGTGCCCAGCCCTCCCCCGGCGGCCCCGACAAGCCCGCTCTCCACACAGAACTGCCCGGCCACGGCCCGCCGGGACGCGCCCAGAGCACGCCGCAGCCCGATCTCCGCGCGCCGTTCCAGCACGGACACGTACGACGTGTTGCTGACGCCCAGGGCGCCCACCCCGAGGGAGACCGCCGCCAGCCCGAGGAAGAGCGCCCGCGTCTGTGACTCGACACCCTGCCGCAGTGAGCGCGGGTCCGGAGGAACGAGAGCCGCCAGCTTCTCCGGTGCGCCCGGAGCCAGGGCCAGCGGCGCTTCGCTGCCGACCTGGTCGGCCGCACCGAGGTCGGTATGGATGATCATTTCGGCGGGCGCGAACTCCAGTTCCGCCGGCGCCTCCCGCGCAGCCCAGTAGGGCAGGACGACTGCGCTGGTGAGATCGGTGTTGCCTTCCGGCGCACGGTAGACGCCGATGATCGTGAAGGCCGTCCCGTTGATGTACACCGTGGGATTGGGCGTCGCTCCGTCGACGAGGAGCCGGTCGGCCGCGGCGGTGTCCAGGACAGCCACACGGTCGCGCCGTTCCTCATGGCCCGCGTCGAACCAGCGGCCACGGTCCAAGGTGGCGGACAGCGCCCGCAGGGCCTCGGTCTCGGCGGCGGCGACGCTGCCCTCGGGCAGTTCGTTCTCCGTTCCGGTGGCCAGCCGGGACACCAGCGGGTGGTCGGCTGCCCGGCTGCTCAGCCCCGCGGCGCGCACCCCGTTCAGCTCCCGCACCTTGCGTGCCGCGGACGGCTCCGGACGAGGCTGGATACCGCTGACGGGCTCCGCCGGGTATTTCACCGTGACCTGGGTGGCCTTGAGCGCGTCGAACTGGTCCGAGACCGCCGCGGCCGCGCTCGCCGTGATCCCGACCGTGGCGAGTGCCGCGGCCAGACCGACCGCGATGCCGGCCGTGGTGAGCAGCGTGCGGACCCGGCGGCCTGCCAGCGCCAGGAACGCCTGGGCCAGCAGGTCCAGCGGGTGCGTACGCGGCCGCCGGGGCCCCCGGGAATCGCGCCGGCCGCCGGCGTGGCGCCGGCCGCCGGGCCGGTCACCCGGGCCGCGTGAGGCTCTACGACTACGAGACACGGCCGTCCACCACCTTGAGGACCCGGTCGGCGCGTGCCGCCACATCGAGGTCGTGGGTGACGACCACGACCGCCCGGTCGGCGCCGACCAGCCCTTGCAACAGGTCCATGACGCGCGCGGAGTTCGCGGTGTCCAGGTTGCCCGTCGGCTCGTCGCAGAGCACGACGGCCGGCCGGTGGACGATGGCCCGTGCCACGGCGACGCGCTGCTTCTCCCCGCCGGACAGCGTGCCCGGTCGTGCGTCGAGGCGGTGGCCGAGGCCCACCGCCTCCAGGGCAGCGACCGCCTGCGGCCTTCGCCGGGCGCGTGGAATTCCCAGGTGGACCAGGGCGAGCGCGACGTTCTGCACGCACGTCAGATGCGGAACCAGATGGAAAGCCTGGAAGACGAAGCCCAGCGTCGCGGCGCGCAGGGCGGTGCGCTCGCGCTCCGTGAGAGCGGTGGTGTCGGTTCCCTGGAGGAGGTACTGGCCTCCGGTGGGGGTGTCGAGCAGTCCCAGCACGCTCAGCAGGGTCGACTTCCCGGAACCGGACGGACCGACGATGGCGGCCAGTTCACCGGTACGGATCGCCAGCGTCACGTCGGAGAGCGCGTGCACCGGCGGGGGCCCGGGGTACGTCTTGCCCACACCGGACAGTTCGATGACCGAAGAGGTGTCAGCCATCGGCCCCGTCCGTGCTGCCGGCTCCCTCGCCGCCGTTGCGGCTGAGCAGAACCTTGTCGCCGGACCGCAGACCGTCCCCCTCGGGCCTCACGGCAGCGAGTCCGTCGAACGTGAACACCACCTCGACCGGCACTTCGAGCTTCTTCTTCGCACGTATCACGGTGACGACGGAGGAACCGCCGAGATCCGTCCAGACCGCGGACACCGGGACGCTGAGTGCGTCCGCAGGGCTGCGCCGCAACTCGACCGTGACACGCTGGCTGGTTCCGCTGCGCACCGCGCTGGGGCCGCCCTGCGGCTTGAACAGTGCTTCCTGCCGGGCCGGCTCGCCCTTCGAGCCGTCGCCCGACCCGTTCTTCGCGCCGGTGCCCTGGTCCCCCGCGACCGTTCGCAGGGCGTGCAGGCGACCGGAGTGCCCCTCGTAAGGGCCCTCACCGAACAGGATCTTGGCCTCGTCCGGCAGGTCACGCAGCTGGGTGCGCTGATCGGCGGTGAGCGCAGCGCTCACGTGCTGACCACCGTTGCCCAGGACCACCAGGGGCTTGTCGGCATCGCCGCCCACCTGGCCGCCGACCTCGGCGACAGTCGCGGGAAGGGAGCCGACGTAGGTGATCTCGGCGGCAGGCAGCAGCCCTCCGGCCACGGTCCGGTCCGTGCCACCGGGCGACGCGCCGGAATCTCCGCGCGTACTCGAACTCTCCGAGGAGCTCGTCGATGCACCGGACGTGGCCGCGGCACCGGTACCGCCGTCGGTCTCCGCACCGTTGCGGGCGGCGTCGTCCGCGCCCTGCGCACCGCCGTCGGCGGACCGTTCCCCGGATCCGGGGTCCGTGGCGGTGGACGACTCGCCGACCGGTGCGTCGTAGCCCGCGGCCGCGTACAGCCGCTTCACCGCATCGGCTGTCGCCGGCCCGTAGGTCCCCGTGACCGGCAGGCGATAGCGGTCGCGCAGCGCCTGCTGAAGCTGCCGCACATCCGGCCCCTTGTCGCCCATGCGCAGATCCCGGTACGCGGGAAACCGGCCCGGCAGGACGAGGACGGGGCGACCGGACACCTCGACCACGGGCGAGCCTGCGGTGATCCTGTCACCGGCCTTCACGGGCAGGGCGGTGACGACGGCCCGCGATGTGCCCGCGGGCGGGGACCCGGTGACGGTGGTACGGCCGGCGGTCGCCACCGTTCCGGTGAGCTCGAGCCGCTCCACGAGCGGCTCCCCGGACACCTCACCGGTGATCTGGGAGGCGGACGGAGGCGCCGCATTGGCAGCGCGTTGCTCCGGCGTACGGGCCTGGGCGGCGATGTACCAGACGGAGCCGCAGCTCCCCAGCACCACCAGCGCGGCGACGGCGAGGGCAGTCGGGCGCTTGCGGCGGCGGGGCCGCGCGGCACGCTCTTCGGAAGGGCTGCTCACGACGTCTTCTGCAGCAGGCGCTGTGCGTTGTCCGCGGCCTTGGTCATCAGATCGCGCCACGCGATGATCTCCGATTCGTGCTCGGCGAGAACCTTTGCGGCGGCATCGGCGCGGGCCGTGCTCAGTGACTGGTTGAGCCGGCTGCCGCGTGCGCACTTCGCGTCGTCCACGGCGATGGCGATCTCGCGGTCCTGGGCCTTGTCGAGGGCCTGCTCGTCCTCGGGCCCGAGTCCCTCGAAGCCGGTGGACGCCTCCTTGCGTGCGTCGTCGGGCGACTTGAAGCCGGTGTGCTCGGCTTCCTTCATACAGGCCGACCAGCGTCCCAGCGCGTCCTTCACGTCCGTGCTCTCGGCCACGGCATCGCCGGTGTCGGAGTTGACCGTGTTGGTGACGGTCCAGTGCAGTCGCAGATAGGTCTCGAGGTCGTCGTAGAGCTCCTTGCGGACTTCCGCCATGCAGCCCGTCTTGCCGATGGACACCTTCCCGCTGCCGAACTCGTAGGTGACCTGTTCGTCATCGCGTCCGTACATCGCGAGCGTATGGGCCGCCTTCTTGCTGTCCGGGAGCTGATCGAACGCGTCCGAACTGGTCTGCGTGCCCTTCTCGTTCGCGGTGCGGCGCGGGTCGAGGCCGTAACCGATCTTCTGCGCGGTCTCCAGGGTCGGTGAGCCCGGCGCACGCTCGGATTCGGGAGCGCTCGCACCGCCGTCATCGGGGAAGACGGTGAAACCCTTCTGGACCATGCAGCGCCGGATCAGTTTCAGCTCGGCGTCCGCGGCCATCTGCTTGTCCTCGCGCGAGGCGTCGAGCGCGGCCTGGGCGCGCTGGGCGGACTTGCGCTCGTCAGGGCTCGCCTCCCCGGCCGTGGAACAACCGCCGAGCACCAGTGCCAGCGTCACAGAAGCCGGCAGAGCGAGGGTCTTGATCTTCACAGGTATGTTCACCGACGGTTCCGTCCGTACGTCCGTGCGCGGGCTGCCGCCCCCGGGATCCGGGGGCAGCAGCCTCAGCAGACTTCAGCTGGTGATGGGTCAGCAGCTCTCGTTGAGCCGGTGGCTCGCACCGTCGTCATTGGCGTCCCAGTAGTAGTTCACCTGGCCGCCGCCGATGATGCAGATCTCGGTACCGAGAGTCATCCAGCGGCCGCCGAAGGTACGGGAGCCCTTGGCGCGGCGGTTCCGCCACGAGCTGTCGTTCTCGTAGACCGAGGACATGTCGAGGTCCCAGCGCGCCGACTCGATCTTCGTCCGGTACATCGAGTTGTCGGTGCTGAAGTCCCGGTCCTTGTAGATGCAGAAGTTGCCGTCGTAACAGGTGCGGTCGACTGCCTGTGCGGACGGGGCCATGGCGAGGACGCCGACGACGGCGGACATGCCGACGAGCGAGGCCGTGATCTTCTTGCTCAGCACTGTGTTGTTCCCCCTGTGGTGTGAACTGCGGTCTCACGAAGGGGGATGGAGAGGCAGCCGCAAACCTCCGCACCCCCCAGGCGGCTTGGACCACCCTCACATTTCACCCGAGATCACGACAAGTGATCTTTTGGCCATGAGGATGGCCCATTTATTGGCCAAAGGTTCACTCACCGAAGGTGGTTCGCCGCCTCGGTGCCCCGCCTCACGGGTGTGGTCCTACCGGAAGGACAGATGCTCCCCGGAGGCCCGGGGTTGCCTCGGGAAAGGGACCGCCCGAGGCGATCACAGCGCCGAGCGGACCGCCCGCACCAGAGCCTGTGCACGGGGATCCGCCGTGACCCCCTTGCGCATGCCGTTCGTGACGTACCCGAACGCGATGCCCGACTCGGGGTCGGCGAAGCCCAGCGAGCCGCCACGGCCCGGGTGGCCGAAGGAGCCGGGGCCGAGCAGCGGGGAGGCGGGCCCGTGGAGCATGTAGCCGGGACCGAAGCGGGTGCCGACGACGAGGACGCGGTCCGGGCCGGCCGACTCCTCGGTGCGGGCGAGGGTGACGGTGGCCGGGGCGAACAGGCGGTGGCCGTCGACGTCGCCGATCGTGGCCGCGTAGAAGCGGGCCAGCGCGCGGGCCGTGGAGATGCCGTTGGACGCGGGGAGTTCGGCGGCGCGGTAGTGCGGGTCGTTCTCGTCCGGCAGCGGGTCGATCGCGCCGAAGGCGCGGCGGGTGAGGGACTCCGGGTCGCGGTAGGCCTCGGAGACGGACCGCTTGGGGCGCAGCTTCAGCCCGCCGCCCGCGGCGGTGGGCGGCTCCTCGACCGGGCCGAGCCGGCCGACGCGGTGCGCCTCCTCGGCGGGCAGCCCGACCCAGAAGTCCAGGCCGAGCGGGCGGGCTATCTCCTCGGCCGTCCAGCGGCCGAGCGTGCGGCCGGTGACCCGGCGGACGAGCTCCGACAGCAGCCAGCTGTACGTCTGCGCGTGGTACCCGTGGTCGGTGCCGGGCTCCCAGGCCGGGGCCTGCGCGGCCACGGCCCGCGCCCCGGACGTGCCGTCGGTGGCCTCCGCCACGGTCAGGGGGCGATCGAGTGCGGGCACGCCGGCCCGGTGCGCCAGCAGATGCCGTACGAGCACCCGCTCCTTGCCCGCCCCCTTGAATTCCGGCCAGTACGTCCCCACGGGCGCGTCCAGGTCCAGCTGCCCGCGCTGGTGCAGCAGCAGCGGTACGGCGGCGGCGACGCCCTTCGTCGCCGAGCGGACGACCTGCGCGGTGTCCACGGCCCACGGAGCGGTCCCGTCGACGTCCCGCGTCCCCGCCCACAGGTCGACGACCTTCACGCCGTCCCGGTAGACGGCGACGGCCGCGCCGCGCTCCCCGCGCTGCTCGAAGTTGCGTACGAAGGCGTCCCGGACCGGCTCGAAGCCTTCCGCCACCGTGCCCCGGACGTCCACGTCCCACACTCCCTGTCCCGATCGGTTGCCCCCATGGTGCAACGTGACCGCGCGGGTCCGGATTCCGGGTCGGTCACGGACTCAGCTCAGGACGATGGAGACGTCGATGTTTCCGCGTGTGGCGTTCGAGTACGGGCAGACCTCGTGGGCGGCGGCCACGAGTTTCGACGCGAGCTCCTGGTCGACGAGCGGCAGCGAGACGGCGAGCGAGACCGCCAGTCCGTAGCCGCGGGACTTGTTGGGGCCGATGCCGACCTTGGCGGCGACCGTGGAGCGGCTGAGGTCGTAGCCCGCCCTGCGGCCGACGAGCACCAGCGCGTTGTGGAAGCAGGAGCTGTATCCGGCCGCGAAGAGCTGCTCCGGGTTGGTGCCCTCGCCGTCGCCGCCGAGCGCGGGAGGCATCGCGAGGCGCAGGTCGATCCGGCTGTCGTGGCTGGTGACGTAGCCTTCGCGGCCGCCGTGTGCGGTGGCCTCCGCCACGTACATGATCTTCGTCGGCCGGGTGTCCTGGTCCGTCATCGTCCTCCGCCCTCATGGATGAGATGTGCGCAAGTACATCGCGCGCAATGTATCGGAGTCGACGGAGACCGTACTACCCAGGGGTAGCCGGGCAGGCGGTCAGCCTCGCTGCGGAGCGGACGCCGATCCGGAGGCGGACGCCGGGCCGGGGCCGGGAGTGCCGGAGGCGGACGCCGGGCCGGGGCCGGGAGCCTTGCCGGAGGCGGACGCCGGGCCGGAGGCGGACGCCGACGCGCGCGCCGCCAGCCGGTGCAGCTCGCCCCGCAGCCGCGCGATGTCCTTCGCGCCCATGCCGGTGCTCACCAGCAGCGACTCCGGCACGCATGCCGCGCGCGCCCGCAGCCCCTCGCCGTGCTCGGTGAGCACGACCCGCACCGAACGCTCGTCGGAGGCCGACCGCTGCCGCCGCACGAGACCCGCCGACTCCAGCCGCTTCAGCAGCGGCGAGACCGTCCCGTAGTCCAGGCGCAGGGCGGTTCCGAGTTCCTTCACCGGGATCTCGCCCCGCTCCCAGAGCACCAGCAGCGCCAGGTACTGCGGGTAGGTCAGGCCGAGTTCGTCGAGGAGCGGACGGTACGCCGCCGTCACCGCGCGCTGGGCCGCGTACAGCGCGAAGCACAACTGGTCGTCCAGCAGCAGCGACGCCGCGGGACCTGGGGCTGCGACCGGTTCCTCGTTCACGCGCCCATTGTCACAGCCCGCGGGTCGAAACCGAACGGCAGCTCCAGCCGGTGCGCGCGCATCAGTTCGGCGTCGCCGAGCAGGTCCTGCGTCCGGCCGTCGGCCGCGATCACACCCTCGCTGAGGATCACCGAGCGCGGGCACAGCTCCAGGGCGTACGGCAGATCGTGCGTGACCATCAGCACGGTGACGTCCAACGACCGCAGGATGTCGGCGAGTTCACGGCGCGATGCCGGGTCGAGATTGGACGAGGGCTCGTCGAGGACGAGGATCTCCGGCTCCATCGCGAGCACCGTCGCGACGGCGACCCGACGGCGCTGGCCGAAGGAGAGGTGGTGCGGGGGGCGCTCCGCGTACTCCGCCATCCCGACCCGCCGCAGCGCGGTGGTCACCCGCTCCTCCAGCTCCGCGCCGCGCAGCCCGGCCGACGCCGGTCCGAAGGCGACGTCCTCCCGGACCGTCGGCATGAAGAGCTGGTCGTCGGGGTCCTGGAAGACGATGCCGACCTTGCGGCGGATCTCGGCCATGTGCTGCTTGCCGACCGGCAGTCCGGCGACGGTGACGGTGCCTGCACCGCCGGTGAGGATGCCGTTCAGATGGAGCACGAGGGTCGTCTTGCCGGCGCCGTTCGGGCCGAGCAGCGCGACCCGCTCGCCGCGCGCGATGCCCAGGTCGACACCGAAGAGGGCCTGGTGGCCGTCGGGGTAGGCGTATGCGAGGCCCTTGACCTCCAGCGACGTCGTCATAGCGTCCAGCCAAGCAGACAGACCGCGAGCGCGGTGAGCGGGAGGGCGGCGGCCCGCGTCCAGTCGGCGCGGTCCGCGGTCACTTCGTCGATCATGGGCATCGTGCCCGCGTACCCGCGGCTCACCATGGCCAGGTGCACCCGCTCACCGCGCTCGTACGAGCGGATGAAGAGCGCGCCCGCGGACTTGGCGAGCACGCCCCAGTGGCGCACGCCGCGCGCCTCGAAGCCGCGCGAGCGGCGGGCGATGGACATGCGCCGCATCTCGTCGGAGATCACATCGCCGTAGCGGATCATGAACGTGGCGATCTGCACCATCAGCGGCGGCAGCTTGAGCCGCTGCAGTCCGAGCAGCAGGGAGCGGAGCTCGGTGGTCGACGCGAGCAGGACGGAGGCGGCGACGCCCAGCGTCCCCTTGGCGAGGATGTTCCAGGCGCCCCACAGTCCGGGGACGGAGAGGGAGATCCCGAGCAGCTCGGTCCGCTCGCCCGGCACGACGAAGGGCATGAGCAGCGCGAAGGCGACGAACGGGATCTCGATCAGCAGCCGCTTCAGCAGGAAGGCAGCCGGGACGCGTGCCGCGGCGGCGACCACGCCCAGCAGCACCGCGTAGAGGCCGAAGGCCCAGACCGCCTCGCGCGGCGTGGCGGCCACGACGATCACGAAGCACAGGGCCGCGGCGATCTTGCAGTGCGGAGGCAGCTCATGGACCGGCGAGTGCCCGTGCCGGTAGAGCTTGTGGGCGTGGCCCGCTCCCATGTCAGGACGCCACCGTGCTGGTCTCGGCGGCTCCGGTCCCGGCGGTGCGGCGACGGCGTACCACCCAGAACACACCGGTGCCGGCCGCGACCGTGGCGCCGACGCCGATCACGCCCGCGAGACCGCCGGAGAGCCTGGCGTTGTCGACGTCCTCGACGCCGTAGTCGGCCAGCGGCGAGTCGGCGGCGGCGTGGTCCTCGACCTTCCTGTCGATGCCCTTGTCGGCGGCGACCTTCTCCAGTCCGTCGGGGCTCGCGGAGGCGTAGAAGGAGACGACACCGGCCAGGACGAGGGAGGCGGCGAGGCCGGCGATCCAGACGGGGCGCGTGGAGCCCGTGGCCACGGGGGCGGCGGCCGACGTGGGCTCGGCGTCGACCAGCTCGCCGCCGACGCGCAGCTTGAGCGGGGCGGACAGCCCGCGCGCGCCGTACACGAGATCCGGGCGTACGGCGATGACGGCACCGACCGTCAGCATCGTGATCACGGCCTCGCCGATGCCGATCAGGACATGGACGCCGGCCATCGCGCTCAGCACCGTGCCGATCGGGACGTCGGTCGTGCCGCCGATCGCGTAGAGGAGCGTGAAGGCTGCGGCCGCGGCCGGTACGGAGACCAGCGCGGCGGCGAAGGTCGCGACGGCCACCGAGCGCCGGCTGCGGGGCAGGGCCTTCACCAGCAGGCGGAAGAGCCCGTACGCGACGGCGACCGTGACCACGCCCATGACGGTGATGTTCACGCCGAGCGCCGTGAGGCCGCCGTCCGCGAAGAGGACGCCCTGGAGCAGCAGGACGACGGCGATGCACAACACGCCGGTGAAGGGTCCGACGAGGATCGCCGCCAGCGCGCCGCCGAGCAGATGTCCGCTCGTGCCGGCCGCGACCGGGAAGTTGAGCATCTGGACGGCGAAGATGAAGGCGGCGACGAGACCGGCCAACGGTGCCGTGCGCTCGTCGAGTTCACGGCGGGCGCCGCGCAGGCTGACGGCGACGGCACCGGCGGCGGCGACCCCGGTTGCGGCGGAGACGGGCAGATCGATGAATCCGTCAGGGACATGCATGTGCGGGACTCCGCTTTCGGGCAGGGCTGGTCAACCGTCCGATCATGCGCCCTATTGCGAATAACTTGCAAGAGCGCCTCAATGACAAGTGCTGACGGCCCGCCCAGGACTTCAAGCGGAAAATATGCGACATTGGATGACAAATAGCGCCAAGGTGAGGAGCCGACCGATGCCCCCCGTAGTCGAGCCCTCCTCTGTCGAAGAGCTTGCCAAGGCCCGGATCGTCAACGACGCCCCTCATTACCGGCGGATTCCGGTGGCCCTCCGTTACGACCCCGATCAGGATCCCGCCGCCGTCCGCTTCGTCTTCCCCAGAGGCATCGAGTGGACCTTCCCGCGCGAACTCCTGGAGAGCGGTCTGCGCTCCCCCTCCCGGCGCGGGGACGTGAACGTCTGGCCGTGCGGACGCGCCCAGGTGGTCGTCGAGTTCCATTCGCCGGAGGGGGTCGCGGTGGTCCAGTTCGACTCCCGTCCCCTCATCCGCTTCCTGCGCCGGACATACGCAGAGGTGGCCGCGACCGCCACCAGTTCGTGACGGGCACGGCCACCCCGTAAGACCCTCGGGATCAGACGCGGACGAGCTCCCGGTCCTCGTCGGAGCCGGCGCCCGCGCCGGAATCGGCATCGGAGCCGGCGGCCGCGGCGTCCTTCTTCCGCAGCTGCTCACCCTCCACGTCCACGCCGGGCAGCACCCGGTCCAGCCATCGCGGCAGCCACCAGGCCGTGTGACCCAGCAGGGCCAGCACCGCAGGCACGATCGCCATCCGGACGACGAAGGCGTCGAAGAGGAAGGCGAGGCCGACGACGAGCGCCAGATACGGGATCAGCGCGTCGTTCATCTTCTGCGAGAAGTCGAGAGGGCGCCGTAGCCGACCTCGCGCAGCAGCTCGAGCACGGCGTCGTACAGCTCGGCCGCCCGCTCCGGCGTGAGCCTGGTGCGTGCCGCCGCCATGTCGACCCCCGAACGAAACGGTTTCGTACAGTACGACTGTACGGCGCCTTCCCATCGAAACGAAACCGTTTCGTACGTGTCTCGGCTCGCAAAAGCCCCCGCCCCACAAGTTGCCGCGCCCTGCATGCGCGGAAAGCATTGGGGGGTGAGAGAAGACGTCGCGTATCTCCGCTTCCCGCATCTGCACGACGACTTGCTGTGCTTCGCGGCAGAGGACGATCTCTGGATCGCGCCCCTCGTTCCCGAAGGCCGGACCCCGGGCCGCGCCTGGCGGGTCACCGTCGACCGGACCCGGGTCGGCCACCCCCGCTTCTCGCCGGACGGCCGCCACATCGCCTTCACCACTTGGCGCAGCCTCGACCCCGAGATCCATCTGGCGCCGGTCGACGGCGGCCCGGCACGGCGGCTCAGCTACTGGGGCTCGACCGACACCCGGGTGTGCGGCTGGGACCCGGACGGCAACATCCTCGCCGTCTCCTCGCACGGCCAGCCGTTCTCGTACTTCTCCTGGGCCTACAAGGTGTCCACGGACGGCGACCCCGGCAAACGGCTCCCCTGGGGACCGGTCGCGGACATCGCGGTCACCGATGTCGACGGCTGCCACCGCACGCTCCTGCTCACCGGCAAGCCGCCGCACGAGCCCGCCGCGTGGAAGCGCTACCGGGGCGGCGCGACGGGGCGGCTGTATCTGCACGGGGAGCGGCTGCTGCCGGACCTCGGCGGCCATCTGGACAGCCCGATGTTCGTGGACGGCCGCATCGCCTTCCTCTCCGACCACGAGGGCGTCGGCAACCTCTACTCCTGCCTCCCCGACGGCACGGATCTGCGCCGCCACACCGACCACGACGCCTTCTACGCCCGGCACGCGTCGAGCGACGGGCGCCGCGTCGTCTACCAGTGCGCGGGCGACCTGTGGATCGTCGAGGACCTGGGGGCGACGGACGCGGAGCCGCGGAAGCTGGACGTACGGCTCGGGGGTCCCCGCGCGGGGCGTCGGCACTACCAGGTCCCGGCCGCCAACCACGTCGACGGGCTGTCGGTCGACACGACGGGCCGGGCCAGCGCCATTTCCGTACGCGGCAGCCTGTACTGGCTCACCCACCGCGACGGCCCGGCCCGGACGATGACGGACGCCCCCGGGGTGCGGGTGCGGCTCCCCGAGATGCTGGGCAACGGCGGCCAGGTCGCGTACGTCACCGACGCCGAAGGCGAGGACGCGATCGAGATCGGGTACCTCCCGCGGGCGAGCGGCGACCGGGAGCCGCGGCGGCTGGCCTCCGGCCGGCTCGGCCGGGTGCGGGAGCTGAAGTCGGACCCGGCGGGCGAGCGCCTCGCCATCGCCTCGCACGACGGGCGACTGCTGCTCATCGACGCGACCGAGGAGTCCGACGGCGCGGTGACGGAGCTGATCCGGTCCGACAACGGGCCGGTGCGCGACCTCGCCTTCTCCCCCCTGGGAAACTGGCTGACCTGGTCGCACCCGGGCATCGGACGCTCCCTGCGGAAGATCAAGATGGCGCGGCTCGACGGGCCGGGTCCCCGCGCGATCGTCGACGTCACCAACGGCCGCTTCGAGGACGAGAACCCCGTCTTCACCCGCGACGGCCGCTACCTGGCCTTCCTCTCATGGCGCGGCTTCGACCCGGTGTACGACGTGCACACCGGGGATCTGTCGTTCCCGCTGGGCTGCCGCCCCTATCTGGTGCCGCTGTCGTCCGCGACACCCTCGCCCTTCGCGCTGCTGCCCGACGGGCGTCCCGCGGCCGGCGGCCTGGACCCGGTGGAGGCCGAGCCCGGCGAGGGCGCGGCCTCGGTGGAGGTGGAGGGCCTGGAGAACCGCGTCACGCCCTTCCCGGTGTCCGCGTCCAAGTACTCGGCGCTGTACCCGGTCCACGGCGGCGGTCTGGTCTGGCTGCGCTGGCCGATCTCGGGCGCGCTCGGCGAGACGTTCGCCAACCCCGCCGACCCCTCGCCCCGGCCGACGCTCGAGTACTTCGACATCACCAAGGCCCGCAAGACCGAACTCGTCCCGCATCTCGACTGGTTCGCGGTGAGCGGCGACGGTACGCGGCTGGTGGTCGTCGACGACGGCGAGCTGCGGGCGGTGCCCGCGACCGAGTCCGGCGACAGCGACTCCACCGTCTACATCGACCTGCGCCGGATCCTGCACGAGGTGGATCCGTGCGCGGAGTGGCGGGGTGCGTACGAGGAGGCGGGGCGGCTCATCCGCGCGTACTTCTGGGAACCGGACATGTGCGGCATCGACTGGGACGGGGTGCTGGAGCAGTACCGCCCGCTGGTCGAACGGGTCGCGTCCCCCGACGAGTTCGCCGATCTGCTGCGCGAAGTGCTGGGCGAGCTGGGCACGTCGCACGCGTACGTCACCCCCGCGCGCCGCAACGAGGGGCCGCCGCACTACCAGCGGGCGATGGGGCTCCTCGGCGCCAACCTGGTCCGCAGGGACGAGGGGTGGGTCGTCAGACGGATCCTGCCCGGTGACTCGTCCGACTCCAAGGCCCGTTCCCCACTGGCCGGTACAGGCATCCGCGACGGTGCCGTACTGACACATGTGGACGGGCGGCCCGTGGATCCGGTCGCCGGGCCGTATCCGCTGCTGTCGGCGGCGGGCGGCACGACCGTCGAACTGACCTTCCAGCCGTCCGAGGGCGAGGGACCGCCCCGCCGGGTCGCGATCGTGCCGCTGGTGGACGAGCGTCCGCTGCGCTACCAGGACTGGGTCGCGAAGCGCCGTGATGTCGTACGCGAGATCAGCGGCGGCAAGTGCGGGTATCTGCACATCCCGGACATGGGCGGCTCGGGCTGGGCGCAGTTCAACCGTGATCTGCGGAAGGAAATGTCCCGGCCGGCGCTGATCGTCGACGTACGCGGCAACGCGGGCGGCCACATCAGCGAGCTGGTCATCGAGAAGCTGATCCGCCCGATCCTGGGCTGGGACCTGACGCGCAACGCCCAGCCCGTCTCGTACACCTCGAACGCACCGCGCGGCCCGGTCGTCGCGCTCGCCGACGAGGCGACCTCGTCCGACGGCGACATGATCACGGCGGCGTTCCGGCTGCTGGGACTCGGTCCCGTGGTCGGCCAGCGCACCTGGGGCGGCGTCGTCGGCATGACCGGACGGCACCGGCTCGGCGACGGCACGGTCATCACGGTCCCCATGAACGCGGCGTGGTTCGACGCGTACGGCTGGTCCGTCGAGAACCACGGCGTGGACCCGGACATCTTCGCCGAACGCCCCCCGCTGCACTGGGCCGAGGGCAAGCGCACGGACCTGGAGACGGCGGTCCAGGTCGCCCTCGACCGCCTCGAACAGCATCCGGCGGCAACCCCTCCCGGCTACGACAAGGTCCCGGACCGCCGCCGCCCGAAGCTCCCACCCCGAACCTGACAGCCGGCCCCGGCGGTTGAGGACGGACCCCTGACAACTGACCGGTGCCGGTCACGAGTCGGGGGTCCGTGGGCCGGCCCCGGTTCGGGAAGGGGCAGGGTGGCCGCATGGGGCCGCCGCAGGTGACCGAGTCCCCAGCCGCATCCGCACGGCACGCGGACACGCGGCACGCGGACACGCGGCACGCGGACACGCGAAAGGGGCGCACCCCGTGCACAGGGTGCGCCCCTTCACTCAGCCTCGGACGTCAGGCGTCGTAGTCCTGGTCGAAGCGGTCGTCGGCCTCCTGCTGGAGCCGGCGCGACTCGTCGTTCGTCTCGCGCTGCTTCGAACCCGGCTGCTGGGAGCGCTGCGGCTGCGGCGAGCGCTGCTGGGTCCGCCCCGGCTGCGCGTGCTGCTTCTGGGCGCGCTGCTGCGGGGAGCGCTGGGGGGACCCGGCTTCCTTCGGGTTGCCCATGTGCTGCTTGCCCTGCTCCGCCAGCTGCTGAGCCTTGTCCTTGAACTGGTCCTGGATACCCATCTGGTTCACTCCTGGAAGGGTGAGATCGGTGGGGGGCCTGTGCAGGCCCCCCGGGCCTCGACCAGCCTGGCATGCACGGACATAGCGCGCATTTCGATCAATTACGCTGCGTATTCCCGCCCCGTTCCAGCTCGTCGGCCGCCCCGCCGGCGCCCACGAGCCCCTTGCTCACCCCGGTCAGCCGCGGCTCGAAGCGCCGCATCTCGCGCTGTCCGACGGTGGCTACGAGCCCGGGCAAATACCCGCGCACCGACTGCATCCCGCGCAGCCACCACTGCGCGTACACATGCGCCGAGCGGCGCTCGATCCCGGCGACGATCCGATCGACGGCGGGCCCGAGCGGATACGTACGGTTCGCCGGCCACGGCAGCCGCTGCCGCAACTCCCGCATCACCTCGTCCTGGTCGGCGCCGCGGACCATGTCCGTGTCGGTCCAGGACAGATAGCCGACGCCCACCTTGACGCCCTTGTACGCGACTTCGGCCCGCAGCGCGTGCGCGAAGGCCTCGGCACCCGACTTGGACGCGCAGTACGCCGTCATCATCGGGGCGGGGGTGATCGCGGCGAGCGAGGCGATCTGCAGGAAGTAGCCCCGGCTCTCCATCAGTACGGGCAGGAAGGCGCGGGCGGTGACCGCGCCGCCGACGAGATTGACCTCGATGACGCGCCGCCACGCCTCCGGATCGGAGTCCGCGAAGAGCCCGCCCGCCGCCACCCCGGCGTTGGCGACGACGATGTCGACCTTGCCGAAGCGCTCCTTGACCTCCTGCGCGACCCGGGCCATCGCCTCATGGTCGGTGACATCGGCGTGCCAGTGGTCGCAGTCGGTGTGCAGCCGCGCGGCGACCGCCTTCAGCTCGTCCGGCTCCAGGCCCACGAGCGCGACCTTCGCCCCGCGCGCGGACAGCTTGCGGGCCAGCAGCTCGCCGATTCCGCGCGCCGCACCCGTGACGACGGCGACCTGTCCCTCGAGACCGACCCTGCTCATACGACCTCCTCCATATTGTTCTCCCCCAGAGCCTTCGGCCTGGGGGTGCCCCCATCTCCGTCCGCTCGGGGCAGAGGTGCGGGCATCGTCGACGTCCGCGGCCCGGCGGCCTCGCGTGCGTCGCTCACGGTTTCCTTCCTCACGTATGCGTCCACCAGCGTGCGGATCTGGGCGGTGACCGCCTCCGGGGCCTCCACCGGCGTCATGTGCCCCATCCCGGCGAGCTCGACGAGGCCCACGCACTCGGGCAGCGTGGCCACCAGCGCACGGGCGTGCACGATCGGGGTGAGCCGGTCGGCGCTGCCCGCGACGACGGCCGTGGGTACGGACAACTCCCGTACGCCCGCATCGAGATCGAGCTCGGCGAGTACGTGCGCCCAGGCGACCCGGGTCGAGCGCGGGCAGGCGTGCACGATCCGGGCGCACTCGGCGACCTTCTCCGGCGCCGCGCCGGGCCCCATCGTCCCGTACCGCAGGATCCGCTTGGAGAGCGGAGTGACCGGGCCGAGCGGGGCGCGCGAGCCGAGGATCGCGCGGGTCATCCGGGTGCGTGCCCGGCCCTGCCGCATCGGCAGCACGAGCGACTCGGCGACCAGCTGGGAGCTGCCGGTGCTGCACAGCAGCACGGCGGCGGCGTGCTCGGCGAACTTCGGCCGCCCTGCGGCCGCCATGAGCGTCATCCCGCCCATGGAGTGCCCGGCCAGCACCGCCTTCCTGCCCGGTTCGAGCGCGGTGGCGAGCACGGCCTCCAGATCGTCGGCGAGGGCGCGGGTGCTGTGCGCGCCCTTCGCGACGGCGGGCGTACGGCCGTGTCCCCGCTGGTCGTAGGCGATCACGCGGTGATCGGCGGCCAGGTCCCGTATCTGCGCCGACCAGAAGTGGGTGGAGCAGGTCCAGCCGTGGGAGAGCACGACGGCGGGCGCGTCCTCGGGGCCGTGCAGTTCCACATGGATCCGGGAGCCGTCGGCGGAGACGGCGGTCAGTTCACGGGTGGCGACGGGCGGGGCGGGGGCCGCCCCTGCGGTCCGCTTCATGAGCCGGCTCACTTGGCCTCCTCCGCGACGAGCTCGGTGGCCTCGGTGGCCTCGGCGACCTCGGCGGCTTTACGGGGACGCGGCGGGCGGATCACCTCGTACTCGGCGAGGTCCACCTCGCGCGTCTCGCGCCGGAACTCCCCTGTCGTGCCCGGCCAGATGGTGGTGTTGCGGCCGCTCACGTCCAGGTACCAGCTGGTGCAGCCGCCCGTGTTCCACACGGTGCGCTTCATCCGCTCCTGCACTCGCCGGTTCCACGCGCCGACGGCGGAGCGCCGAGCGCCGAGCGCGACCCGGCCACCGAGCACCCCCAACTGCCGCATGTAGTCGGCCATGTAGTTCAGCTGGGACTCGATCATCAGGATCATCGAGCTGTTCCCGAGCCCGGTGTTGGGCCCGATGATCGTCATCCAGTTGGGGAACCCCGCGGCGGTCGCGCCGCGCAGCGACTCCATGCCGCCCTTCCACGCCTCCGCGAGCGTGATCCCGTCGGCGCCCACCACCCGCTCGGCGATCGGCATGTCGGTGACGTGGAAGCCGGTGCCGAAGATGATCGCGTCGGCCTCGGTCTCCGTACCGTCGGCGGCGACGACCGTGGAGCCGCGCACCTCGGTCAGCCCGGACGCGACGACGTCGACGTTGGGCCTGGCGAGCGCCGGGTAGTAGTCGCTGGACAGCAGGATCCGCTTGCAGCCGATGCGGTAAGAGGGCGTCAGCTTCGCCCGCAGCGCCGGGTCCTTGATGGACTTGGCCATGTTGGCCTTGGCGAGGGACTCGATCAGCCCGAGCTGGTTCGGCCGCTTGGTGAACGCGCTGACCTGCAACTCCCTGATGCCCCACAGCAGTCCGCGGCGCGCGGTCCCGGTGAACGGCAGCTGCCGGTGCAGCCAGCGCTCGACCCCGCTGACCCGCCGGTCCATGCGCGGCATCACCCACGGCGGGGTGCGCTGGAACAGGGTCAGCTTCCCGACCTCGGGCTGGATGGACGGCACGATCTGGATCGCGGAGGCGCCGGTCCCGATCATCGCGACGCGCTTGCCGCGCAGGTCGTAGTCGTGGTCCCAGCGGGCCGAGTGGAAGACCTTCCCGGGGAATTCGGCCAGCCCCGGGATCTCGGGGATCCTCGGGTCGGAGAGCGGCCCGGTCGCCGACACCACGACGTCCGCGGTCAGGGTCCCGGCCGAGGTCTCGATCTCCCAGCGCAGCTCGTCGCCGTCCCAGCGCATCATCGTCACTTCGTGGCCGAAGCGGATGTGCGGGCGGAGCCGGAAGGTGTCGGTGACATGCTCCAGGTACGCCCGGATGTGCTCCTGTCCGGAGAAGGTGCGGGGCCAGTCGGGGTTGGGCGCGAACGAGAACGAGTAGAGGTGGGACGGTACGTCGCAGGCGCACCCGGGATAGCTGTTGTCCCGCCAGGTGCCGCCGACCGAGTCCGCCCGCTCGAGGACGACGAAGTCGGTGATCCCCTCGCGGCGCAGCCGGACGGCCGCGCCGAGGCCACCGAATCCGGATCCGATCACCGCCACCCGTACGTGTTCGTGCTGCTGGCCCATGCCGCCGCCTCCCGCTGAACGACCCAACCGTGCCAGCGTTCACTGGCACGATTGGCAGGGTAGGGCTTCGGCTTTGTGCGCGGTAGAGGTCGGACGCGACAAGTTACCGGCGGTACAACATAGGCTTCGGCTGTGGCAGAAGGACGCGAGTACCGCATGGAGGAGCTGGCCGAGGCGGCCGGCATCACGGTGCGCACCCTGCGCTTCTACCGCGAGCGCGGACTGATCCCGCCACCGCGCAGGGAGGGCCGTATCGCCTGGTACGACGACCACCACCTGGCCCGTCTGCGCACCATCGCCGCCCTGTTGGAGCGCGGCCACACCCTGAGCGGTATCGCCGACCTCGCCGCCGCCTTCGAGAGCGGCCGCGACGTCGGCGAGGTCCTGGGCCTCGGTGAGCCCACCGAGGAGACCCCGGTCCGCCTCACCCCCGAGGAACTCGCCGACTACTTCGAGGGCGAGGTCACCCCCGAGAACCTCGCCGCCGCGCTCGACCTCGGCTATCTCGCCACCGACGGCGACGAGATCGTCCACATCAGCCGCCGTCTGCTCGACGTCTCCGCCGCTCTGGTCAAGGAGGGCGTCCCGCTCGCCGCGGTCCTGGCCGCCGGCCGTGAGGTCCGCGTCCATGCGGACGCCCTGGCCTCCCTCTTCACCGATCTCCTGCGCACCCACGCCACCGACAAGGACATCGAACGCCTCCGCCCCCTCGCGAAGAGCGTGGTGGACGCGGAGCTCTCGATGGCCCTCGACCGCCGTCTCCGCCCCGACCCGGGCCCGTCCGGCGATTGAGGCCGGCCGCAACTGAGCCCGCCGGCGCTTGATGACGGACACCCGGGCGGTACCGGGGCCAGGGCGAAGCCCGGGCCGGACGCCCGGACCTAGACCTCGAAGACCGCCGTCACCGGCGCATGGTCACTCCACCGCTCCCCGTGACTCGCCGCCCGCTCCACATACGCCTTCACGCACTTCCCGGCCAGCCGCGGCGTCCCCACCAGCAGGTCGATACGCCACCCGGTGTCGTTGTCGAAGGCCCGCCCCCGGTACGACCACCACGAGTACGGCCCCTCCTGCTCGGGATTCATGGACCGCACGACGTCCACGTACCCCGCGCCGCCCTCGCCGTCGGCGTACACCCGGCCGAGCCACTCCCGCTCCTCCGGCAGGAAGCCGGAGTTCTTCCTGTTGCCCTTCCAGTTCCTTAGGTCGGCCTCCCGGTGCGCGATGTTCCAGTCGCCGCACACCAGCACGTCGCGCCCCTCGGCCGCCGCCCGATCCTTCAGGCCCCTGAGATACGGCAGGAAGGCGTCCATGAAGCGGAACTTCTCGTCCTGCCGCTCGGTCCCCACCTCGCCCGAGGGCAGATAGAGGCTGGCCACCGTGACGCCGGGCAGGTCGGCCTCGACGTAACGCCCAGTGCCGTCGAACTCCTCGCTGCCGAATCCCGTCCGCACGGCATCCGGCTCGCGCCGCGAGTAGACGGCGACGCCCGCGCGGCCCTTGGCGGCGGCAGGGACGTGGACCACGTGCCAGCCCTCGGGGCTGCGCACCTCGTCGGGGAGCTGGTGCGCCTCCGCCCGTACCTCCTGCAGGCACACCACATCGGCGGAGGTCTGCGCCAGCCACTCGACGAAGCCCTTCTTCGCGGCGGCGCGCAGTCCGTTCACATTCACGGTGGTCACAGTGAGCATTCCGGCACAATATCCGAGAGAGACCGGTGCGCATACATGTACGATGTTTCGCATGATTATCCGGCCGACTGCTTTCGACCACCCCGACGCCGTCAAGCTCAACGACCAGGTGCAGCTCGAATACGTGGCGCGCTACGGCGACGAGGGCGACGCCACACCCCTCGACGCGTCGATGTTCCGCCCGCCGCGCGGACTCTATCTGCTCGCGTACGACGACCTGGGCCGCCCCGTCGCCACGGGCGGCTGGCGCACCCAGGACAGGAACGACGAGGGGTACGCGGACGGCGACGCCGAACTGAAGCGGATGTACGTCGTCCCGGAGGCGCGCGGCCTCGGCCTGGCGCGCCGCATCCTGACGGCGCTGGAGGAGGACGCACGCGCCGCGGGCCGGACCCGGATGGTGCTGGAGACCGGCACGGCCCAGCCGGAGGCGATCGGGCTGTACACGTCGAGCGGCTACGAGCTGTGCGCGAAGTTCGGCCACTACCGGGAGTACGAGAACAGCCGCTGCTTCGCGAAGCCGCTCACCTGAACACTCCGAACCCCTCCGAGGTGCCGAAGTCGCCGACATGACCGAAGCCACTGGCGCCCCAGAAGTCTCTGACGCGCTCCTGACAGAACGCCCCGCTCCGTGGCACCCTGCCTCACGCACGCCGATCCGCACCGTTCTCATCCCCACACCTGCCACGGCAGAAGGAGACATGCGTGAGACGCCATCGCACAGCCGCAGGCATTCTGTTAGCCGTCGGAGCCCTGCTCACGGGCGGCCTGACGACCGCCAACGCGGCCACTCCCGCCCCGCTTCCCGCCCATGAAGTCCCGGCCGCCGTACAGCAGCAGGCGGCCGCCTTCTGGACCGCGGACCGGATGCGGAGCGCCGTCCCGCTCGATCTGCACCTCGGCGCGAGCGCGCTGAAGAGCCTCAAGGCCCCGAAGTCCGGCGGCGCGGCGACGACCGTAGCGCCCACTCCCGCCGCCGGATCCGCCGCCGTCGGCCCCACCGCCTTCCCGCAGGCGGGCGGCCCCTGGACGGGCGGCGGCGCCGTCGTGAAAACCTCCGGCCGGGTGTTCTTCACCTTCCAGGGCCGTACGGCATCCTGCTCCGGCAACGCCGTGACCAGCCAGAACGCCAGCACGGTCATCACGGCCGGGCACTGCGTCAAGTACCAGGGCAGCTGGCACACCAACTGGGTCTTCGTGCCCGCGTACAACAACGGCCAGGCCCCGTACGGCCAGTGGACCGCCTCGAAGACGCTCACCACCCCGCAGTGGGAGGCAAGCGAGGACATCAACTACGACGTCGGCGCCGCGGTCGTCGCCCCGCTGAACGGCCAGACGCTCACCTCGGTCACCGGCGCGCAGGGCATCCAGTTCAACGGCGGCTACAACAAGCAGATGTACGCGTTCGGCTTCCCGGCCGCGTCCCCGTACGACGGCACGAAGCTGATCCACTGCAGCGGGAACAGTTCGCGCGACTTCCTGTTCTCGCAGGACCACAGCCTGGGCTGCAACATGACGGGCGGCTCCAGCGGCGGCCCCTGGTTCACCGGCTTCAGCGAGACGGCCGGCACCGGTCTCCAGGTCTCGGTGAACAGCTTCGGCTACACCTTCCTGCCGAACCGGATGTTCGGACCGTACTTCGGCAATGACGCGAAGGCGCTGTACGACAAGGCACAGGTGTCCTGAGCCCTGGGCACGTCCGTCCATGGACACCGCACGACTCCGCTCGACAGTGCACGACACCGCACGACCATGGACGGACGTGCCCGCCGTCGCCATGATCGGCTCGTACAGCAGCGCGATCGCACAGCGCGGTCGCGCGGCGGAGCCCCAGGGACGAGAGGCGGACGTACGGATGGCGACGCACTGGGCGGACTTCCAGTACGAGATCTATCTGAACGGTATGACGGGGGCCGTGCCGCGGCTGCCCACCGATCTGACCCGGCTGGAGGAGCTCGCCGAACACCGGCTCGGCCCCGGCCCGTTCGGTTATGTCGCGGGCAGCGCCGGCAGCGGCAGCACCGCGCGCGCCAACCGCGACGCCCTCGACCGCTGGCGGATCGTGCCGCGCATGCTGCGCGACGTGCACGAACGCGACCTGACGGTGGAGGTGCTGGGGCGGACGATCCCGGCCCCGCTGGCCCTCGCCCCCGTCGGCGTACTGTCGATCATGCACCCGGACGCGGAGCCGGCCGCCGCGCGTGCGGCCGCGGCGCGCGGCGTGCCGTACATCCTGTCCTCGGCGTCGAGCACGCCGATGGAGCAGGTCGCCGAGGCGATGGGCGACGGCGAGCGGTGGTTCCAGCTGTACTGGGCCAAGGACCGCGAGGTGACGGCGAGTTTCCTGGCGCGGGCGAAGGCGGCCGGGTTCACGGCGCTGTTCGTCACCCTGGACACCCCGCTGCTGGCCTGGCGTCCACGCGATCTGGACCAGGCCTACCTCCCCTTCCTCCACGGCGTCGGCACGGCGAACTACTTCTCCGACCCCGCCTTCCATGCGGGCCTGGCCAAGCCGGTGCACGAGGATCCGAACGCGGCCGTGATGCACTTCGTCGGCATGTTCGCCGACCCCGCCAAGACCTGGCCGGACCTGGCCTTCCTGCGCGAGCACTGGGACGGCCCGATCGTGCTCAAGGGCATCCTGCACCCGGACGACGCCCGCCGCGCCGCCGACGCGGGCATGGACGGCGTGGTGGTCTCGAACCACGGCGGCCGCCAGGTGGCCGGTTCCGTCGCGGCGGCCGACGCGCTGCCGCGCGTCGTCGAAGCGGCCGGCGACCGGCTGACCGTGCTCTTCGACAGCGGCATACGCACGGGCGACGACATCGCCAAGGCCCTCGCGCTGGGCGCCCGCGCGGTGCTGCTCGGCCGACCGTACGCGTACGGCCTCGGCCTCGACGGACAGGCGGGCGTCGACCACGTCATCCGCTGTCTGCTCGCCGAACTCGACCTCACGCTGGCGCTGTCGGGCCACGCGGGCCCGGGGTCGCTGACCGCCGACGATCTCGTGAAGGAATCCGCATGACCACGACCGCCGCCAAGAACGTCCTCGCCGTCATCTCCCCCCACGTCGGGGGCCGTACGGCCGGGGCCGCCCTCGCCGGCCTCCTGCCCGGCGCCCGGGTGACGGTCGTCGAGGCGACGGACGAGGACCCGGCCGCCCTGCGCGACGCGCACGTCATCCTCACCGGGCTCGGCCCGGTGACCGCGGAGCACATCGCCGCCGCCCCCGGCCTGGAACTCGTCCAGTGCGCGAGCCACGGCTACGACTACGTCGACACGGGCGCCGCGCGCGCCCGTGCCGTCCCCGTCTGCACCATCGGCTCCAGCGGCGCCGAGCAGCAGAACGTGGCCGAGCAGACCTTCGCCCTCATGCTCGCCCTCGCCAAACAGCTGATCCCCGCCCACACCGCCCTCGTCGACGCCGACTGGGCCCTGCCGCGGCTCCAGCAGTCGATCACCGAACTCTCGGGCAAGACGCTCGGCATCGTAGGCCTCGGCCACATCGGCGAGGAAGTGGCCCGCCGCGCGGTCGCGTTCGACATGCGGATCCTCTACGCCGGTCCGAGGCGCGCCGCGCAGGAGACCGAGGCCCGGCTCGGCGGGGCGCGCCACGTCCCCCTCGACGACCTGCTGCGCGCCTCCGACTACGTCACCCTCCACGCCCCGCTGACCGACGGGACCCGCCATCTCATCGACGCGACCCGCCTCGCCCTCCTCAAGCCCACGGCCTTCCTCGTCAACACCGCCCGCGGCGCGCTCGTCGACCAGGACGCCCTCGCCGACGCCCTGTCCTCCGGCACCCTGGCGGGCGCGGGCATCGACGTCTTCGACCCCGAGCCCCCGACCGCGGCCCTCCGTCTGCTCAAGTCCCCGAACGTCGTTCTCTCCCCCCACGTCGCCGGCGTCACCCGCGAGACCCTGGTCCGCATCGCGCTGGCCGCCGTCCAGAACGTGATCGACCACTTGGACGGCAAACCGCTGCGGGACGTGATGCCGTAGCGGCCGGCCCGGGTCCGGCCGGAACCCGGCTCGGGCCGGGGACCGAAGGGGGCGGAGGCATCCGGCGCCCACGGCGTTCGCCGGCCGTACCGCGGGCTGTCACGAGGCGTCCTCCGGGAAGTACCCCGCGCGCGCTGTCCTTGGGGCGCCCCTCGCCAGTCTCCCACTAGCAGAGGTCAACTCACCCATGGCAGAACTCAACCGTCGTCGCTTCCTGCAGCTGGCAGGTGGCGCCACCGCGCTCACCATGCTGTCCGACAGCATCGCCCGGGCGGCCGCCATCCCCGCCCAGGGCAGCACCGGCACGCTCCAGGACGTCGAGCACGTCGTCGTCCTGATGCAGGAGAACCGTTCCTTCGACCACTACTTCGGTACGATGAAGGGCGTACGGGGCTTCGGCGACCCCCGCCCCGTCACCCTGCCCAGCGGCAAGTCCGTCTGGAACCAGGCGGACGGCAAGAAGGTGACCCTGCCGTTCCGGCCGCCGGGTGACGACCTCGGCATGGAGTTCCTCCAGGGCCTCAACCACGACTGGGCGGGCGGCCAGAAGGCCTTCAACCAGGGCAAGTACGACCAGTGGGTGCCCGCGAAGACGGCCACCACCATGGCGTACCTGACGCGCGAGGACATCCCGTTCCACTACGCGCTCGCCGACGCCTTCACCATCTGCGACGCGTACCACTGCTCCTTCATCGGCTCCACCGACCCGAACCGCTACTACATGTGGACGGGCCACACCGGCAACGACGGCAAGGGCGGCGGACCTGTCCTCAACAACGCCGAGGCCGGGTACGACTGGACCACCTACCCCGAGCGCCTCGAAGCCGCCGGGATCTCCTGGAAGATCTACCAGGACACCGGCGACGGACTCGACGCCGCCGGCTCCTGGGGCTGGATCAGCGATGCCTACCGCGGCAACTACGGCGACAACTCCCTGCTGTACTTCAACAAGTACCGCACCGCCCAGCCCGGCAACCCGCTGTACGACAAGGCCCGCACCGGCACCGACGCCAAGAACGGCGACGGCTTCTTCGACGTGCTCCGCGCCGACGTCCAGGCGGGCCGGCTCCCGAAGATCTCCTGGATCGCCGCCCCCGAGGCGTTCTCCGAGCACTCCAACTGGCCGTCCAACTACGGCGCCTGGTACGTCGCGCAGGTCCTGGACGCCCTGACGTCGAACCCCGACGTGTGGGCCCGCACCGCCCTCTTCATCACCTACGACGAGAACGACGGCTTCTTCGACCACGTCGTGCCGCCGTACGTGCCGGCCGGGGCCGCCCAGGGCCTGTCCACGACCCCGACCACCCTTGACTGGTTCCCGGGCGCGTCGGGCTACGTCGCCGGACCGTACGGCCTCGGCCCCCGCGTACCCATGATCGTCGTCTCCCCCTGGAGCACCGGCGGCTACAGCTGCTCCGAGACCTTCGACCACACCTCGATCATCCGCTTCATCGAGCGCCGCTTCGGGGTGCAGGAACCGAACATCTCGCCCTGGCGGCGCGCCGTCTGCGGCGACCTGACCTCCGCCTTCGACTTCGCGCGTACGGAGACGGCGCCGGCCGAACTGCCGCCGACCGCCGGCTACTACCCGCCCGACCGCGACCGCCACCCCGACTTCCTGGCCCCCGCCCCGGCCGTCGGCACGATGCCCCGCCAGGAGCCGGGCAGCAAGCCCACCCGTCCGCTCAAGTACGCCCCGTACGTGGACGGTTCCGCCGACATCGGCACCGGCAAGTACCGGCTCGCCTTCAGCGGCGGCGCGGCCGCGGGCGCGCAGTTCTACGTCACGTCGGCGAACCGTACGGACGCCCCCTGGACGTACACGGCCGAGGCGGGCAAGTCGATCGAGGACAGCTGGAACACGAAGTACTCGAAGGGCGTCACGGACCTTACCGTCCACGGCCCGAACGGCTTCCTGCGCCGCTTCCGCAACCCCGGCAGGACGGCGGGCCCGGAGGTCAGCGCCCGCCACAACGCGGCCACCGGCAACCTCGACCTGACCTTCACCAACGCCGCCACCGCCGACGCCCAGCTCACCGTCGCCAACGCCTACGGCGGCACCCCCCGGACCGTCACGGTCCGCAAGGGCGCGACGGTCACGCACTCGGTCGACCTGAGCGGCTGCCGCAACTGGTACGACGTGACGGTCACCTCCACCACCACGGCCGACTTCGTGCGCCGCTTCGCGGGCCACGTCGAGACGGGTGCCCCGGGCCTGTCCGACCCGGGCATCCTCACCGACTGACCCTCAGCGACTGATCCGGTCGCCGACCGCGCGCAGCACGCGCCGCTCCAGCACCGCGAGGTGCTCGGGGCGGCGCGTGCGCGCATGCCTGAGCAGCAGATCCCGCGCCGTGGCCCCGACCCTGCGCTTCTTCGGGTGCCTGGCCGTGGACCCCTCGCTCGCGAAGAACTCCACGGCCCCGTCCAGCCCTGTCGCGTCGGTCTCCCGCACCGCCCAGGCCAGCTCCTCCGTCGTCGCCGCCTCCAGCAAGGCGAGAGGCGCGAGCCGTGCCACCATCCGCGCGGCGCCCCGACCGCCCACCGGCGCCGCCAGCCACCTGAGCACCAGCCCGAGCGGCACACCCCGCACCCCACCGGCCTCGGGAACCTCGCCCCGCGCCCACCCCTCGGCATACACCCACAGCGCCTCCGGTGCCGCCGCCGCCCAAGCGGCCCGCTGCCGACCGGGAACGCTCCCCGGGTCCGCGGGATCCAGCAGCCCCGGCCAGTGCCCCTCGAAGCTGCGGATGCGCTGACCGGCCGCGTCGTACGGCCTGAGCCCGCGCTCCTCCTGGCACATGCACTCGAAGTCGGCGGGCTGGTCCGGGGCGTCCGCCAGTACGGCCACCAACTCCCCTACCTCGTCCGGGTCGGTGATCTCGTACGACGAGGGATGCCCGGGAAAGGCGGACAGCTGCGCCCGATCCGACACAACGACGCGCACCGCCCTGGTTATCGGCTTCACGGTGCGATCGTAGGCGGGAGTCCCCGGACGGGTCCGGCGCTCCGCCAAGGGCCGGGGCGTCGCGCAGACGGGCCGCGTCCGGCCCCGCCGATCCGCACGACCACCACGACCTGCAAGAGTGGTCCGGTGCTTCTGAACCCCGAGAAAACCCTGTTCGTTCGGGGTGCCACTCCCGCGCTCCTGCTGTCCGACGCCCCCGTCCACGACGCCCTGCCGGTCCTGACCGCACCCGATGGGGCGGTGCCCCGGTGCGAGGGATGGAGCATCGTCCCCCAGCTCACCCTGTGTGTCGTGGACGGTCCGGGCGAGCACGGACTCGTCGTCCCCGCCCTCGTCGCGCCCGTGCTCGACGGGACCGGCGCGAGCACCGAGCCGGGTGACATGGCCGACTGGTGCACGGACGCCGAACAGGCCGGTGGCGCGGTCGTCCTGTCCCTCGAGCAGCTGCCCGACGTGCTCGATTGGGCCCATCTGCTGGGCTCGGGCACCTCTCGCGGCGGCTTCGTGTCTCTCCTGGCCTGACCTCAGCAGCCGACCTCGCGGAGCGGTACCGCCCCGAATGTCGTCGGCGTCGCGGTCGTCCTGGCCGCCTCCCAGCAGCACGACAGAGCCCCTGCCGGACATCTCCGACAGGGGCTCTGACCTGTTGTGGACCTGAGGGGATTTGAACCCCTGACCCCCTCGATGCGAACGAGGTGCGCTACCAGTCTGCGCCACAGGCCCTTGCAACGAGTGAAACCTTAGCATCCCGATCGGGGTGCTTGGAAATCCGTTCCTCGCTGGTCAGCCGGGGCACGGTTCCGCAGGTCATGTCGCGGCGCGCGCCGCAGGTCTCACTCGTTGGCCGCGCGGGGGCGGTCGTCGTCCGCGTACTGGTCGAAGAGCGGAGTGCGGCCGTGGTCGCG
This sequence comes from Streptomyces sp. NPDC059909, assembly GCF_042730885.1. Classification (NCBI taxonomy): domain Bacteria; kingdom Bacillati; phylum Actinomycetota; class Actinomycetes; order Kitasatosporales; family Streptomycetaceae; genus Streptomyces; species Streptomyces sp. NPDC059909. The sequence goes on along the minus strand of NZ_JBHWKX010000005.1, from coordinate 73,814 downwards.
GGTGCGGCGCGGAGGGGCGGTGCGCTGGCGCGGAGGGGCCGGGGTGGAGGGTTCGGCCGGGGAGGAGCGGGCCGAGCTCCAGGTCTCCGGATCCGTGATGTCGATGCCGCTGGTGGCGCGCGGGGCGACCGGGGCCGTGACATACGTCGGGAGGGGGACCGGGACCGGGTCCCAGCTGTCGCCTCGGGCCGGGCCCGGGTCGCGCTGCTGGTCGACCCACTCGGCGTGGTCGGTCTGCTCGACCAGGGCACGGCGGCCCGCCTCCTGCGGGGAGACCGCGGGGGCGGGTTCGGGCTCGGGGCGGTCCTCGGGCTCCTCGTCCGGCTCCGCGGCCGCGGCCGGCCGGCGGCGCTCGCGCAGGCGCTGGGCAGCCGCCTCGGCGCGGCGCCGGTCCATGACGTAGACGAAGCGGCGGCGCTCCTGCACGCGTAGATGCGCGATGTACGCGGTCAGCAGGACCGCCGGGGCCGCGGGCGCCCAGAGGAAGCGGATGCCGCCGACCGCGGCGACGATCGCGCCGAACGTGAAGGCGAGGAAGAGGATCACCGTGGTGCGCCGTCGGCGCGCGAGGACCTTCGAGCGCCGGGCGCGCGCGGCGGCCGCACCGGCGGCCGGAGCACTCGGGCGGGGGGCGCGCGCCGGAGGCCGGATGCGGGCTTCCGTATGGGCCGGAGGCGCGGCGAAGGCCCGGACGTCGACGGAACTCAATCGGTCCGTCTCGGCATCCGGGTCGGCGTCGGCGGGCGCCTCCTCCTCGGCGGTGCGCTCGCGCAGCTCCTTGGCGTACCGGCGCTCCATTCCCGCCCGTCCGGACAGCAGCCGGATGGCGGTGCTGAAGCGTTCCGTCGGACGGGCTTCGTTGAGCTCGTCCTGCCTGCGGAGCCACATCGGCACCAAGTAGGCGGCCCAGGCCCCGACGATGACTGCGTAGATGAGGCCGCTGCTGCTCACGCATCACACCGTAGAGGGGTTCGCACGAGGGCATCGGCCAATTGGCCCGGTGTGTCGCACGATCTGGCTGATATCACTGACTTTTTTTGTGATTCTTCAGATCGCTCGGTGATCGAGTGCCGATTGAATTCGAACAGTTATTTTATTTCTCGTGTCGCGCGGGTCGTGCCTGGTGCCAGCGCCGCAGCAGCCCTTCCGGCACCTCTTCGGCCGTCAGTGCGAAGACCAGATGGTCCCGCCACGCACCGTCGATGTGGAGATAGCGGGGGCGGAGTCCCTCTTCGCGGAAACCGAGTTTCTCGACGACCCTGCGGCTCGGCCCGTTCTCGGGGCGAATACACACTTCGATGCGGTGCAGTCCGACCGTACGGAAGCAGTGGTCGACGGCGAGCGCGACGGCCGTCGGCATCACCCCGCGGCCCGCGACCTCGCGGTCGACCCAGTAGCCGACATGGCCCGAGCACATCGAGCCCCAGGTGATCCCCGCGACGGTGAGCTGGCCGACGAGCTCACCCTTGTACTCGACCACGAACGGGAGCATCCGGCCGGCGTTGGCCTCGGCGCGCAGATGGCGGACCATCTGGCGGTACGTGGGGCGCTGGGCGAACGGGGCGCCGGGGGCGGGCGGGGGGACGGTCGCCTCCCAGGGGCGCAGCCAGTCGCGGTTGCGCCGGTTCACCTCGCGCCAGGCGCGCTGGTCGCGCAGCTTTATCGGGCGGAGGGTGACATCACCGTCCGTCAGGACCACGGGCCAGGACGGGGCGTTCAGCGTGGACTCCCGGTGGGACCGGTAGGACCGGACGCGGCGTCGGCGTGACCGGCGTCGCCGTCCGCGGCTCTGGGGTGATCACCGCCGGCGATCTGGTCGACGGCGTGCGGCAGGATCCGGCCGAGCACCGCGAGCCCGTCCCGTACCCCACCCGTAGAACCCGGCAGATTGACGATCAGGGTGCGACCGCCCGCCACACCGGCCAGGCCCCGGGAGAGCGCCGCCGTGGGGACCTTGGCCAGGCCGTACGCCCGGATCGCCTCCGGGATGCCGGGGATCTCGTAGTCAAGAACCCGGCGGGTGGCGTCGGGCGTGCGGTCGGTGGGCGAGACTCCGGTGCCGCCGGTGGTGAGGATGACGTCGTACGCCGCGGCGACACCCTCGCGCAGGGCCGCCTCGACCGGGTCGCCGTCGGGAACGACCCGCGGGCCGTCGACCTCGAAGCCCATGCCTGCCAGACCCTCGGCGAGGAGCGGGCCGCCCTTGTCCTCGTAGACACCGGCGGAGGCGCGGTTGGAGGCCGTGACGACGAGGGCACGCCGCGCCGGGCGCGCGGGCTCGTCGGGCCGGGAGGACGTGGCCGCGTGCGCATGGCTGTGGACCTCGCCGCCGCGGGGGCTCACTGTCCGGCCCCCGTACGCGACCAGTCGCCGGACTTGCCGCCGGTCTTCTCCTCCACCCGGATGTCGGAGATGACGGCCGCCTTGTCGACCGCCTTGATCATGTCGACGACGGTCAGCGCGGCCACGGACACCGCGGTCAGGGCCTCCATCTCGACGCCGGTGCGGTCCGTCGTCCGCACCGTCGCGAGGATCTCCACGGCGTCGTCCGCCACGGTCAGGTCCAGCTTCACGCCCGAGACGGCCAGCGGGTGGCAGAGCGGGATCAGGTCGGGGGTGCGCTTGGCACCCATGATCCCCGCGATACGGGCGGTGGCGAGGGCGTCGCCCTTGGGGACTCCCTCGCCCCGCAGGAGCTCGACGACGCGCGGCGAGACGAGGACCCGGCCGCTGGCGCGGGCGGTGCGCGCGGTGACGCTCTTCTCGGAGACGTCGACCATCCGGGCCGCGCCCGCCTCGTCGATGTGTGTGAGTCCTTGCTGCGCGCTCATTGCTGTGGCTCCCGGTCACTGTGTGGTCAGACACCGTACCGCCACGGCGCGGCGCCCAGCCGAGCAGGACCACCACCCGGTCAGCCGAGCAGGACCACCTCCGTCTCGGTGCCCGGCTCCAGGGACGTGACGTCCTCGGGGACCACGATGAGCGAGTCGGCACGGGCGAGGGCCGCGATCAGGTGCGACCCGCTGCCGCCGACCGGGGTGACGGTGCCCTTCTCCGCATCGTAGGCACCGCGCAGGAACTGACGCTTCCCGGCGGGCGACAGCAGCGCCTTGTCGGCGCGCAGCTCGGCGCGCACGCGCGGGCGGTGCACGTCCTTCAGGCCCATCAGCGCACGGATGGCGGGGCGCACGAAGAGCTCGAAGGACACGTACGACGAGACGGGGTTGCCCGGGAGCGCGAGCAGCGGGGTGTGCTCGGGGCCGATCGAGCCGAAGCCCTGCGGCTTGCCCGGCTGCATGGCGAGCTTGCGGAAGTCGATCCCGCTGCCCGGCTCGTCCTCGTCGCCGACCGAGGAGAGCGCCTCCTTGACGACGTCGTACGCGCCGACGCTGACGCCGCCCGTGGTGACCAGCAGATCGGCACGGATGAGCTGGTCCTCGATCGTGGCGCGCAGCTCGTCGGCGTCGTCGGTGACCGCGCCGACGCGGTAGGCGATGGCTCCGGCGTCACGGGCGGCGGCGGTGAGCGCGTAGCTGTTCGAGTCGTAGATCTTGCCTTCGCCCAGCTCCTCGCCGGGCTGGACCAGTTCGCTGCCGGTGGAGAGCACGACGACGCGCGGGCGGGGGCGCACCCGCACGGTGCCGCGGCCGATGGCGGCGAGCAGGCCGATCTGCGGCGGGCCGAGGACCGTGCCCTCGGCGAGCGCGAGATCGCCGGCCTGGACGTCGCTGCCGCGCGCGCGGACGTGCGCGCGGGCCTGCGCGGGCCGGTGGACCCGGACCTCTCCGCTCGCGCCCTCGGGCGCGGCACCGGCGGGGCGCATGGTCGCCGCCGCCCCGGAGCCCGCGCCGCCGTCGGTCCACTCGACGGGAACGACGGCCTCGGCGCCGGGCGGCAGCGGGGCGCCGGTCATGATGCGGGCGGCCTGTCCGGGGCCCACGGTGGGCGGCTCGCCGCTGCCCGCGGCCACATCGCCGATGACCGTGAGGACCGCCGGGAACTCCTCGCTCGCGCCCGCGACATCGGCGACCCGGACCGCGTACCCGTCCATCGAGCTGTTGTCGAAGGGCGGCAGGGCGACCGGGACGCTCACGTCCTCGACCAGGACACAGCCCTGGGCGTCGGCCAGCTGCAGCTCGATGGGGTCGAGCGGGCGGATCGCGCCGAGGATGTCGTCCAGATGCTCGTCCACGGACCACAGCGGCGCGGTGCCCCCAGGGGTGGCCGCGTCCGGACCGCCCGAGCGGCCCTGGCCGGTGGACGGTGTTGCCGTGCTGCTCACAGTGCTACATCTCCTCGGTGACGTAACGGCGAAGCCAGGTCCGGAAGTCCGGGCCCAGGTCTTCACGTTCGCACGCGAGTCGGACAATGGCACGGAGGTAGTCGCCTCGGTCGCCGGTGTCATACCGGCGGCCCTTGAAGACGACGCCGTGGACCGGGCCCCCGATCTTCTCGTCGGCGGAGAGTTTCTGGAGGGCGTCGGTGAGCTGGATCTCGCCCCCGCGGCCCGGCTCGGTCTTGCGGAGTATCTCGAAGACGGCGGGGTCGAGCACGTACCGGCCGATGATCGCGTAGTTGCTCGGCGCGTCGGCGGGATCGGGCTTCTCGACGAGGTCGGTCACCTTGACGACGTCGTCGTCGCCGGTGGGCTCGACGGCGGCGCAGCCGTAGAGGTGGATCTGGGCGGGCTCGACCTCCATCAGGGCGATGACGCTGCCGCCCTCGCGCTCCTGGATGTCGACCATCCGGGACAGCAGCGGGTCGCGCGGGTCGATCAGGTCGTCGCCGAGGAGCACCGCGAAGGGCTGGTCGCCCACGTGCGGGGCGGCGCACAGCACGGCGTGGCCGAGGCCCCTGGGGTCGCCCTGGCGCACGTAGTGCATAGTGGCGAGGTCGCTGGACTCCTGGACCTTGGCGAGACGCTGGGCGTCGCCCTTGCGCCTCAGCGCCTCCTCCAGCTCGTAGTTGCGGTCGAAGTGGTCCTCGAGGGGACGCTTGTTGCGACCGGTGACCATGAGGACGTCCGTGAGACCGGCGCCCACCGCCTCTTCGACGACGTACTGGATGGCGGGCTTGTCGACGACAGGCAGCATCTCTTTGGGAGTGGCTTTCGTTGCGGGCAGGAACCGGGTTCCGAGGCCTGCGGCAGGGATGACAGCCTTGCTGATCCTGGGGTGCGACTGAGTCATGCGGAGCACCATATCCGCTGCGTATGGGCGGAAGATTAGCCTCCGGTTAACTTTCTCCTCATAAAGGCATATTGACTACGGTTTGTGAGGTTGCTGTGGGTGCGGACATGTCCGGAAAGAGCGCGGTACGGGGTGAACTCCTCGACGCACGACGCCTGCTGTCCCCTGAGGACGTCCGTGAGGCCTCGCTGGTTCTCGCGCGGCACGCGCTCGAGCTCCCCGAACTCGCCGCCGTCCGCACCGTGGCCGCCTATGTGTCGGTGGGGCGCGAGCCGGGCACCCGCGCGCTGCTCGACGCGCTGCGCGAGCGGGGCGTGCGCGTGCTCCTCCCGGTGCTCCTGGACGACAACGATCTCGACTGGGCGGAGTACGAGGGCGCGGAGCATCTCGTGTCGGCGCGGAGGGGTCTGCTGGAACCGGACGGACCGCGGCTCGGCCACAAGGCCGTACTGAATGCGGACACCGTGCTGCTGCCCGGCCTCGCTGTGGACGAGCGCGGGATGCGGCTCGGCCGCGGCGGCGGCTCGTACGACCGCGTGCTCGCCCGCCTCGAAGCGGCCTCCGCCCACCCGGCCCTCGTGGTGCTCCTGTACGCGAACGAGGTGGTCGCCCGGGTCCCGGAGGAACCGCACGACCACCCCGTGCACGCGGTGGTGACGCCCGAGGGCGTCCGCCGTTTCACGGCCTGAGCACGTTCACGGCCTCGGCACGTTCACGGCCCGAGCACATTCACGGCCCGAGCACGTTCACGGCCTGAGCACGAGCGTGTCCTGCGTCGCCGCCTCGACCGCCTTGTCCCCGTAGGCCCAGTCCAGCAGCTCGCCCTTGGCCCACTTGTCGGTCTGGTCCGTGTAGTGCGCGCTGTAGGCGTGCCCGGAGGCGCCGGTCAGATTTATCCAGCGGGACTTGTCCCAGTCCCCCACGTTGACGACCATCCGCATCGACGGCACCCAGATCACTTCGTAGCCGCCCGCCGCGTTCCAGCCGGTCGCGTTCACGGCGGCCTCGCCGCCGCCCAGGTTCCACGGGCCGCGGTTGAGCATCCACTGCAGGGCGCCGGGCCCCTCGGTGCCGAGCGTCTGGTTCTTCAGCGTCAGCTGGTGCAGCCGGCCCCAGCTCCAGGTGGAGACGTCCTTGCCGAGCTTGGCGGTGAGTTCCCAGCGGGCGTCGTCCATGGCCCGCTTGAGCAGGTCGTCACGGGTCGCGGTGCCGATCTCGTTGCGGTTCGGCGGGGTCTGCCACCACTCGCTGGTCTCGTTCTCCGGCTTCAGCAGCCCGCGCACCACCTCGTACCAGCGGTCGCCGCCGTCCGGCTGGGCCGACTCGGCGTCGCGCTGGCCGCACTCGCGCACGAGCCGGTGCAGGTCGTCGACCGGTCCCGTGTTGTCCACGGGAGACACGTTGAGGCACTCGCCCTCGACGCGCAGCTCCTTGGGCAGCTTGTTGCCGAAGGCCAGCTTGAGGACGTTGCGCCACACGGCGTTGAAGTAGGCCGCGGCCCCGGAGTCCGGCTCCTGGGTGTAGTCCCAGCCCTCCAGCAGCTTCTGCGCCTCCCGCACGTACGGGTCGGAGATGTCGATCTTCAGCAGATGCGGCGTCAGCTCCTTGGCGATCTCGCTGCTGTTGTCCATCTGCATGGTGCGCATGTCGTCCGTGGAGATCTTCCCGCCGTCCTTGGTCTTCAAGTCGATGAGGTCGTTGATCCGCTGGCTGCGGGAGCCGTAGCCGTAGTCCGTGGTGATCAGGTACGGGTACTTCTTCGCGTCCACGACGGCCTGGTTGGCCGTCACGATGTAGCCGCGCTTCGGGTTGTACTCGTACGGCAGCTCCTCGAAGGGGATGTAGTCCTTCTTCCAGCCGGACGTCCGGTCCCAGCCGGGGGTCGGCACCGAGCCGTCGAAACCCTTGGCGCGCACCGGGATCCTGCCGGGTGCCTGGTAGCCGATGTTCCCCTTGGTGTCGGCGTAGATCAGGTTCTGGGACGGGACCTCGAAGTCCTTCGCGGCGGCCCGGAAGCCGGTCCAGTCCTTGGCCCGGTTGAGCTTGAAGACGGCGTCCATGGACTTGCCCGGGTCCAGCGCGGTCCACCGCAGCGCGACGCCGTAGCCCTCGGGGCGGTCCGGGGCGGAGGTCTTGACGGGGGCGCGCTTGCCGACGCCCTCCAGCTCCTCGCTGCGGTCGGAGACCAGCGGGCCGTGCTCGGTCTCGCGGACCAGGATGGTGTGGCTCTCGCCGCCCGCGACCTTGATGATCTCCTCGCGGGTCGTGAACGGCTTGGTCCTGCTGCCGGAGAGGTAGCCGGTCGCGGAGATCTTCTCCAGGTAGAGGTCCGTGACGTCGGCACCGAGGTTGGTGAAGCCCCAGGCGATGTCCTGGTTGTGACCGATGATCACGCCCGGCATTCCGGAGAAGGTGTACCCCGCGACGTCGTACCGGCACTTGTCGGAGACCGTGCGGCAGTGCAGGCCCATCTGGGACCAGAGGGAGGGCAGCTGCGGCGCGAGGTGCGGGTCGTTGGCCAGCAGCGGCTTACCGGTGGTCGTGAGCGCGCCGGAGACGACCCAGGAGTTGGAGCCGATGCCGTTGCCGTTCGGGCCGAGGAGCGCCGGGACGTCGTCGAGGGAATCGGAGAGCGCGGAGAGCTGGGACTGCATGCCCTGCTGACCCTGGCCATCCTGGCTGCCCTGCGTGCCCTGCTGGGACACGTTCGAACCGCTGCCCGGCGACCCCGCCGATCCCGTCGACGAGTCGGAGTCGGATTCCGAGGACGGCTCGGCCTTCGGGTCCCACTTCTCGGAGGCGGGGTCGACGGCGCCGTCCTTGACGACCGGCTGGTGCAGCTCGTACGGATAGGCCGGGTACAGCTCCTTGATCTGCTGCGTGTTCAGCCTGCTGGTCATCAGCGATCGGTCGATCTCGTCCTGCATGTTGCCGCGCAGGTCCCAGGCCATGGCCTTGAGCCAGGCCACGGAGTCGACGGGCGTCCACTTCTCGGGCTTGTAGTCGTTGGTGAAGCCGAGGGCGGCGTACTCGACGGAGATGTCCTCGTTGGCCCGCCCCGCCAGATAGGCGTTGACGCCGTCCGCGTAAGCCTGCAGGTTCTTCTTCGTCTCGTCCGACAGAACGCTGTCGTACTCCTGCTGGGCGACCTTGCGCCAGCCGAGCGTGCGCAGGAAGGCGTCCGTCTTGACCGACCCGGCGCCGAACATCTCGGAGAGCCGGCCGGCGGTCACATGGCGCCGCACGTCCATCTCCCAGAAGCGGTCCTGGGCGTGGACGTAGCCCTGGGCCTTGAAGAGGTCCTCGTCGCTGCTCGCGTAGATCTGCGGGATGCCGTTCCCGTCGCGCTTGACGTCGACGGGGCTCGACAGGCCCTTGAGCTTGATCGTGCCGGTGGTCTGCGGGATGGAGGCGCGCACGGTGCTGACGCTCCAGTACGAGCCGTAGCCGACGCCCCCGACCAGCGCCAGCACCAGGACCAGGACGATCAGACGGGCGCGTCGCCCCTTCTTCTTGCCGGGCTTGTCAGCCGAAGAGGCGGATGTGTTGGCGGGCATCGCTGTCCTTCGAGGGGCAGGGTGGACCAGGGAGTGCTGGAGCAACCATAGGCGCAGCGCGAAACGCTCCCGGACGCGGTATCAGTAACGCCATACGAACAACGCCGCTGGCCAAAAATCATCGAACTGACGAGCGAATGATGATCAGGACGGCGTCAAGAAAACGTTAAAGATTAGGTAAGGTAACGAAGTGTCGCCGCCGGCGGAACCGTCCGGCACCACGGGCGCGAGGGGAAGGATCGGCCGCTGACTGTCCACGACCTCAATGAACTCCTGCTCATCTGCTCGCTCGTCCTGCTCATCGCCGTCGCGGCGGTGCGCGTCTCGTCCCGGAGCGGGCTCCCCAGCCTGCTGCTCTATCTGGGCATCGGGGTCGCCATCGGGCAGGACGGCATCTTCAACGTCGCGTTCGACAACGCGGAACTGACGCAGGTGATCGGCTACGCCGCACTGGTGGTGATCCTGGCCGAAGGTGGCCTCGGCACCAAGTGGAAGGAGATCAAACCGGCGCTGCCCGCGGCGGCGTCGCTGTCGCTGGCCGGCATCGCGCTGAGCGTGGGCATCACGGCGGCCGGTGCGCACTATCTGGTCGGACTGGAGTGGCGCCAGGCGATGATCATCGGCGCGGTCGTCTCCTCGACGGACGCGGCCGCGGTCTTCTCCGTGCTGCGGAAGGTGCCCCTGCCGTCGCGCGTCACGGGCGTGCTGGAAGCGGAGTCGGGCTTCAACGACGCCCCTGTGGTCATCCTGGTCGTCGCCTTCTCGACGGCCTGGCCCGTGGACCAGTGGCACCTCCTCATCGGGAAGATCGTCCTGGAGCTGGCGATCGGCGCGGCCATCGGTCTCGCGGTGGGCTTCCTCGGCGCATTCGGCCTGCGCCATGTGGCGCTGCCCGCGTCGGGCCTGTACCCGATCGCCGTCATGGCGATCGCCGTGACGGCGTACGCGGCCGGCGCCATCGCCCACGGCAGCGGCTTCCTCGCCGTCTACCTCGCGGCCATGGTGCTCGGAAACTCCAGGCTGCCGCACTGGCCCGCCACCCGGGGCTTCGCGGACGGACTCGGCTGGATCGCCCAGATCGGCATGTTCGTCCTGCTCGGACTGCTGGTGACCCCCCACGAGCTGGTGCACGACTTCTGGAAGGCCGTCGTCATCGGGCTCGTGCTGACGATGGTGGCGCGGCCCCTGTCGGTCGTCCTCAGCCTGCTGCCGTTCGGGATGCCCTGGCAGGAGAAGGCGCTGATGTCCTGGGCGGGTCTCCGCGGCGCCGTCCCCATCATCCTGGCGACGATCCCGATGGTGTACCAGATCGAGGGCAGCGAGCGGATCTTCAACATCGTCTTCGTGCTGGTGGTCGTCTACACGCTGGTGCAGGGGCCGACCCTGCCCTGGCTGGCGAGGGCGCTGCGGCTCGGCGACGGGGCCGAGGCCGCCGCCGACCTCGGCATCGAGTCGGCGCCGCTCGAACGGCTGCGCGGACATCTGCTGTCGGTCGCGATCCCGGAGAGGTCCCGGATGCACGGCGTCGAGGTCTCGGAGCTGCGGCTGCCGCAGGGAGCCGCGGTCACCCTCGTCGTACGGGAGGGCAAGAGCTTCGTACCGCTCCCGTCGACCGTGCTGCGGCGCGGCGACGAGCTGCTGGTGGTGGCGACGGATCCGGTGCGGGACGCGGCGGAGGCAAGGCTGCGCGCGGTCGGCCAGGGCGGAAAGCTGGCGGGCTGGCTGGGGACCAGCGGGGGCTGAGGCGGCGGCCCCGTGGACCAGCGGGGGGCCGAGGTGGTGGCGGCCGGCTCAAGTGGAATTCGAACCTCCACCTGAACGGTCGGTTAATCGCAGGCGTGGATCGGGCCGAGTCGGCAATTTCACAGGCCGGACAGCTGTTGTCCCTGTAGCATGAAGGCACATTGATCGACCAACTCTGCCTGAAGCAGAGCTGGCGCGACCGTATGGCGGCCGAGTCTCCCCGCAGTGGGCATCGGTATCTACCGCAGTTCCGCGCAAGAGGACAGCTCTCGGCGGCTCCCGGCACCCCGGGGAGCGCTACCAGGCGGCAGAAAGGCAAGGACCGTGGCGTCCACGGTCGCTTCTGGCAGGCGTCCCGGCTACGGGCAGCTGCTCCGTACCCCCGGGGCCTGGACATTCCTGCTTCCCGGATTCGCGGCGCGGCAGCCCTTCGCGATGCTCACCATCGGCATCGTCCTGCTGGTCCAGCACACCACCGGCTCGTACGGCAGCGCCGGCGCCGTCGCCGCCGTCACCGGTGTCTCCATGGCGCTCTTCGCGCCGCAGAGCGGCAAGCTCGCCGACCGCTTCGGCCAGCGCGCCGTGCTCGTGCCCGGCGTCCTCGTCCACACCGCGTCCGTCGCCGTCCTGACCGCGCTGGCGCTCGCGGACGCGCCCCTGTGGGCGCTGTTCGCGGCGGCCGTGCCGACCGGTGCGTCGGTCCCGCAGGTCGGCCCCATGGTGCGGGCCCGCTGGGCGGCGAAGGTCGGGGGCTCCCGGCTGATGCCGACGGCCGCGGCCTTCGAGTCCGTGACGGACGAGTTCACCTTCGTGGTCGGGCCGGTCCTGGCCACGGCCCTGTGCACCGGCGTCCACCCGGCCGCCGGTCTGGTCGCCGAGGCCGCGCTCACGCTGGCCGGCGGCCTGCTGTTCGCCGCTCAGCGCCGTACGCAGCCCGCCTTCGGCCGCCCGGCCGCCGGGGAGGCGCGTACGCAGCACACGTCGGCGCTGTCCGTGCCGGGCGTACGGGCCCTGGCCGTGGCCTTCCTGGGCATCGGCTCGGTCTTCGGCGGCATGCAGGTCTCCCTGACCGCGTTCACCGAGGAGATCGGGCAGCCCGGCATGACGGGCCTGCTGTACGGGCTCTTCGCGGCCGGCAACATGCTGGCGGGCATCGCCGTCGGCGCCATCGCCTGGAAGTCCGGTCCGCGCCGCCGCCTGCTGCTCGGCTACGCGGGCCTGACGGCCGCCGCGTCCCTGCTGTGGGCGGCGCACTCCGTGGTGCTGCTCGGGGTGCTCGGCCTGGTCGTCGGCATGTTCATCGCACCCGCGCTGATCAGCGGCTTCACGCTGGTCGAGACGCTGGTGCCGGCGTCGGCCCGCACCGAGGCGTTCACCTGGCTGACGGGCTCCGTGGCGCTGGGCCAGGCGGCCGCGGTGACCGTGGCCGGACGGCTGGCGGACGCCCAAGGTGCGAGCGCCGGATTCGTGGTCCCGTTGGTGGGCACCGCGCTCGCCCTGGTCACTCTGGTGGCGCTGCGGTCGCGGCTCGCACCGAGGGCGCACAGCCGTACGGTCGCACGTGGTGTCGGTCACCGAGTGCCGGTGACGGTGGACTGATCCCGCGGAATACGTCACTATGGACCGTCGTTAGCACTCGTAGAGTGTGAGTGCCAGGAGGAAGACAGTGCCGACCTACCAGTACCAGTGCACCGAGTGCGGCGAGGGCCTCGAGGCGGTGCAGAAGTTCACCGACGACGCCCTGACCGAGTGCCCGAGCTGCCAGGGACGCCTCAAGAAGGTGTTCTCTGCCGTGGGCATTGTCTTCAAGGGCTCCGGCTTCTACCGGAACGACAGCCGCGGTGCGTCGTCGAGCAGCTCGCCTGCGTCGTCGTCCACCTCGTCGGCATCGTCCACCTCGTCGACGTCCGCCAAGTCCTCGTCGGACGCGAAGCCGGCGGCGTCGAGCTCCTCGGCCGGCACCTCCAGCAGCGGTTCGACGGCTGCCTGAGGCTTCGCGCGGGCGCACAGCTCCTCATACCTCGTAGGGCCTCACCGTTATCGAATGTTCTCGAACGGTGGGGCCCTTGGCGTATTCGGGCGCGGCTACTGTGATCGTCATGGCGAACGCAGAGAGTGCAGAGGGCGCGGAGAGCGCAGCGGGCACAGAGGGCACGGAGAGTGCACAGGGCGGGGAGGGCAAGACGACCCGAGAGGGCGGGCCGCGCGCCGAGATCGGCGTGATCGGCGGCTCGGGTTTCTACTCGTTCCTGGAGAACGTGACCGAGGTCGAGGTGCCGACCCCTTACGGCAGCCCGAGCGACTCCCTCTTCTTCGGCGAGATCGCCGGCCGCCGGGTCGCGTTCCTCCCCCGGCACGGTCGCGGTCACAACCTTCCGCCGCACCGCATCAACTACCGCGCCAATCTGTGGGCCCTGCGGTCCGTCGGCGTACGCCAGGTGCTGGCGCCGTGCGCGGTGGGCGGGCTGAGGCCCGAGTACGGGCCGGGGACGCTGCTGGTGGTGGACCAGCTGGTGGACCGTACGAAGTCGCGCGCCGACACCTACTACGACGGTGAGCCGCTGCCGGAAGGCTCGGTGCCGAAGGTCGTCCATGTGTCCCTGGCCGACCCGTACTGTCCGTCGGGGCGTTCCGTCGCACTGGCCGCCGCCCGCGGACGGGACTGGGAGCCGGTCGACGGCGGCACGCTGGTCGTCGTCGAGGGGCCGCGCTTCGGCACGCGCGCCGAGTCGCGCTGGCACGCGGCGATGGGCTGGTCCGTCGTCGGCATGACCGGGCACCCCGAGGCGGTGCTCGCCCGCGAGCTGGAGCTCTGCTACACGTCGATGGCGCTCGTGACGGACCTCGACGCGGGGGCCGAGGCGGGCGAAGGCGTCTCCCACGAGGAGGTGCTGAAGGTCTTCGCCGCGAACGTGGACCGGCTGCGCGGGGTTCTCTTCGACGCGGTGGCCGGGCTGCAGGCGACGGAGGACCGCACCTGCCTGTGCACGACGGCGCTGAACGGGCTGGAGACGGGGATAGAACTGCCGTAATCACCCTGTGGGGTGAGCGAGTTGTCCACATCCGTGGCCTGATCCACAGGCGCGGGCGGAGCGGCGGCAAAGCGTGGATCGTGAGGTGCGTTCGACACAGCACCTCACGACTCTCACGAACGGCGGTTATGGCGATGTCGCTGCGTTCTTCGCTTTCTACGGTTTCTACGCATTCGGTGCTCCCTTCGCGTCCTCCGCACGGGCAGGGAGCTACGGGGGCCACGGGGACTACAGGGACCACGGCGTATACGGGGACCACGGGGACCACGGGGACCACGAGGACTTCGTGCGTGCACGGTTCTTCGTACGGAGACGGCCTATTGGGCGGAGGCGGACCGGGCGGAGGCTCCGGGCCAAACGGGCTGCACGGGCCGCACCGGTCCGGGGCGGCGAGGCCGCACGGGTACCCCGCGGTGCCGGGGCGCTCCGCGGCGCCCGGGCAACCCGTGGGCTTACCGCCGGTTCCCGCGCCGGAGCCGTGCGGGGTGCCGGCGTTCGCGCCGCTGCGCGTGCGGTCCGGGTGGCAGCGGCTGCGGCTGCGGCGTGCCATGCGACGGAGGCGGCGTGCACTGGCGGCGGGACTTGCGGTGACGGCGGCCGCGCTGGCGGCGTGGGGTCCCCGCACGCCGGTCGGCGCTGAGCAGCACGACGATCCTGTCGCGCTGCGGCAGCACCGGCCACCGCCGGCGGACCTGGTCTCCGCCCCGGTGCGTATCGCGGACGGCGAGACGGTCCGGCTGCTGGAGCCGGGCGACCGGGTCGACGTCATCGCGGCTGCCGACTCCCCGACGGGCGGGGCCTCCGAGGCCCGCGTCGTCGCGACCGGCGCGCGAGTGACCGAGGTTCCGCGGGCGCGGGAGACCTATCCGGAAGGGGGAGCGCTGATCGTGCTGTCCGTCCCGCGTCCCGTGGCTGCGGCGCTTGCCGGCGCGGGCACGAGTGCCCGGCTGGCGGTGACGCTGTGCTGAATCGCGCCCCGAGCCGGGGTCAGATGTGGTGCGGGGGCTTCTCGTCGAGGAAGCGGGCGAGGTCCGCGGCGCTGTCGCCGCCCGTCGGAGGCCGCTCGCCCCACCCGCGGTCCGTATCGTCCGAGGACTGCTGGTCCAGCGGATCTTCGAAGATCAGCGCCGGCGTGGGAAGGGGCTGTGGCCGGGCTTCCTCCGCATCGCGCGGTCCGGGGGCGGGGGCGGTGCTCATACGTCAAGGGTACGCCGGTGGCGGCAGGGCCCCGGTCTCGCCGATGCCTTGTCACCGGTCCGTCGGGTCGGCCAGCCAGAGTCCGAGGACGACGAGGAATGACAGCACCAGGAAACCGGCGCCCCACCATGCGGTGCCCGTGTCCCCTGTCATCCACTCGTTGACCACGACGGTCAGGGCCCAGAGCTGGCCGACGACAACGGTGAGTGCGAGGGCCAGGCGGGCCGTGAGCTTGGAGGAGCGCTCCGGCTCCTGCTCGCTTCCGGCGCCCGGGCCCGGCCCCGTGTGCCGGATCCGGGGGTCGCCGTAGCCGCTGGTGGCGCGGATCTGCGGATAGCGCTCGTGGACGGGCCGGTTGAGCCGTGGCTGGGCGCTGCCCGGGCGGAATGTCGGACGCGGCGGAATCCCGGCGGCGTCGGGAGGCTGCGGAGCCGGCTGCTCGGGGGTGCCGGGCGGGGGTTCGGGCGTGCCGGACGGGGGTTCGGGGGTGGTCATGTGCGCTCGCCCCTCTCCCCGGTGGCGGGTCCGATTCCGGGACAGCCGAGCCTGGCGGCCACGTCCGGGCGGTCCTCGCCGAGCTGCCGGCAGAGGGCTTCTTTGGCGCCTTCGCCGGAACGGGTGGTGCCGATGGCCCAGACGCTGCCGTCCATCTCCTCGACGAGGAGCACCTTGGGCAGCGGCCGGGGCGGCGGGCCCGCGGTGACCTCACCGGTGCGGGCGTCGAAGACCCCCTCGTGGCACGGGCAGTACAACTCGCCCTCGCTGCCCCGGTCCTCGCGCCAGAGGACCGCGCAGGCGAGATGGGTGCAGACGGCGGAGTAGCCGGCGAGGGTGCCGTCCGCGAGGCGCACGGCGACGGCGCGGTCGTCATCGCCCGGGTAGCGGAAGGCGATCGACTGACCGGGCGGCAGCACGTCGGCGATCTTCTTCGGCTCGGGGGTGCCCTCGCTGTCGCCGTGCCGGTGCAGTACGCCGGCGGCGACACCGATTCCGCCGACGGCGAGCCCGCCGGAGACGGTGGCGACGATGCGGAGGTAGTCGCGGCGGGTGGTGAGCGAGTCGGCGGCGATCCGGTCCTGGAGCGCTTCCTGGGCGGCGTCCGGGTGGCCGGGGTCCCGGGCGGGAGGCTGCTCGGTGACACTCATCGCACGTCCACGCCGTTCACCTCGACGACGGGCAGTCCGCCGGGTACCGGCCACTGGACCTTGTCGGCGGGGACGACCATGGCGACCCCGGTGGTCACGGTCGTACCGCCGAAGGTGAAGGAGTCGGCGACCCGAACGCCGGGGCGTTCGGCCCGGAGCTCCTCGAGGGTCCCGTAGAAGAGGGCGCCGGTGGGGCAGACCGTGGCGCACATGGGAGCGAGGCCGTAGGCGGTGCGGTCGTAGCAGAGGTTGCACTTCATCTGCAGCTTCGCCTTGAGGTCGATCTTCGGGACGCCGAAGGGGCAGGCGTTGACGCAGTTGGCGCAGCCGATGCAGCGGGTGGTGTCGGCCTGCTGCACCACTCCGTCCGCGGTGACCAGGATCGCGTCGGCCGGGCAGACCTCGGCGCAGGGGGCGACCGGGTCCTCGCAGTGCATACAGACCGTGGGAAGGGAGGCGACGGAGTGCCCCTCGTCGGGGTAGTCGAGATGAATCATGGATTTGCCGCGGTGCGAGTCGCACTCGCGGCAGGCGGACACACAGGCCTGGCAGCCGATGCAGCGTCCCGGGTCGATGAAGATCGTTCTGCCCATCATGGTTCTCGTCAGCTCCTCTCCGAGGTGCCACGCCCCTGCGGGGCTGTGGGCGGCAGGGGGTCGGTGCGGGAGACCTGGGCCTCCGGGTACGCCCGGTGGCCGGGGGCGGTCGGGGGTTCGGGGACCTCGTCGATCCGCTCGGCGCGCTCGATACGGCAGGCGCAGACCTTGTACTCGGGGATCTTGGAGCGGGGGTCGAGGGCGTCGATGGTGAGCGCGTTGGCCGCGGTGGGGACGGGCCAGGGGTACGGGACGAAGACGGTGTCCGGGCGGATGGCCTCGGTGACCAGGGCGGGGAAGACCGCGCTGCCCCGGCGGGTGACGACGCGGACCGGGTCGCCGTTGCCGAAGCCTTGGGAGGGGTGGACCTCGACCCAGGGCCGCGGGGTCTGCTCGACGAGGCCGCCGAGCCTGCGGGTCTGGTTGCCGGAGAGGAAGTGGGCGACGGTCCGTCCGGTGGTCAGCGTCATGGGGTGCTCGTCGTCGTACGGATCCATGGGCGGGTGCCATTCGACGACCTGCATATGGATCTTGCCGTCCGGGTGGTAGGTCTTCCCGTTCTCGCAGAGGCGGGGGGTGCCGGGGTGGTCGGTGGAGGGGCACGGCCAGGCGATGCCGCCGGTCTCCTCCAGCCGTTCGTAGGTGATGCCGTAGTAGTCGTTGACGGTTCCGGCGGAGGCGATGCGCAGCTCCCCGAAGACCTCGCGTGATCCGGCGAAGGCGAATTTGTCGCCGGCGCCGAGGCGCTGGGCGAGCTGGCAGATCACCCAGGTGTCGGTCCGTACGCCGGGGGGCGGGTCCTGGGCCTTGTTGTGCTTGATGACGCGGGCCTCGGCGTTGGCCATGACGCCTTCGTCCTCGGCCCAGGTGGTGACGGGGAAGACGACGTGTGCGTTGACCGCGGTCTCGGAAAGGAAGAAGTCGAATTGGGCGTGGAATTCGGTGGCGTCGTACCCCTCCTTGACCACACGGTAGTTGGGGAGGGAGACGAAGGGGTTGTTGCAGATGCCGATCAGTCCGCGAATCTCGCGGCGCTGCATCTGCCAGATCATTTCCATCATCGAGGTGCCGGCGGGCGGGAGTTCGGACTCCTCGATGCCCCAGATCTCGCAGATCTGACGCCGGTGCTCGTCGTTCGTGATCGAGCGGCCGCCGGGCAGGAGGTCGGACTTCTGGCCGTGCTCGCGGCCTCCCTGGCCGTTGCCCTGGCCGGTGATGGTGCCGTACCCGGCACCGGGTTTGCCGATGTTTCCGGTGGCGACGCAGAGGTTGATGACGGAGAGGCAGTTCTCGACACCCTGCGAGTGGTGCTCGATCCCGCGGGCGTGCCAGGCCATGGCCCTGGGGGCGCCGGCGAACATGCGGGCGACCTGCACGATCTGCCGCTCCGGGATGCCGCAGATCTCGGCGGCCCGCTCGGGTGGATACTCGGCGGCCTTCTCCCGGACCTCCTCCCAGCCGGTGGCATGGGCGGTGATGAAGCTCTCGTCGTCGAGTTCCTCACGGATGACGACATGGAGGACGGAGTTGAAGAACGCGGAGTCGGTGCCGGGCTTGAGGGCGACACGGACGTCGGCGGTGCGGGCGATGGAGGTCTCGCGCGGATCGACGACGATCAGACCGGCGCCGCGGTCCCGGGCTCCCCACACGTACTGGGTCATCACCGGGAAGCACTCGCCGACGTTGGAGCCCGCGATGAGGAGGCAGGCGGTCTGGAGCATGTCGGCGAAGGGATTGCCGGCCCGGTCGATCCCGAAGGCGAGCTTGTTCGCTCCGGCGGCGCTGACCATGCACAGCCGGCCGTTGTAGTCGACGTGCCGGGTCTTGAGGGCGACCCGGGCGAACTTGCCGACGAGATACGTCTTCTCGGAGTACAGGCTGGCACCGCCCAGCACCCCGAAGGCGTCATTGCCGTAGGTGTCCTGGATGCGCTTGACCTCGGACACGGTGAAGTCGAGGGCCTCCTCCCAGGAGGCCTCCCTGAAGGGTTCGTCGCGGGAGCGGCGCAGCAGCGGAGCGGTGAGCCGGTCGGGGTGGTTGACCTGCTGATAGGCGTTGATCCCCTTGGGACACAGCCGCATCCGGTTGATGTCGTGGTTGCGGGGTTCGACCCCGAAGACCTTGCCCCCCTTGTCGACGCGCAGATACATGCCGCACTGGACACCGCAGAAGCAGCAGTGCGTGGGAACGAGAGTCTCGCCCTCCTGGTCGGCGTGCCACTGGTCGGCGGGGATGCCGCCGGCGTACCGGAAGCGTTGCGTGCCGGGCGGGGCGAGGCTCGGGTCCAGCGGGACGGGCTGCTGCGTCACTTGAAGCCCCTCTTGACGTGGGTGAGATAGGCGCTGCCGCGAAGCACCCGCTTGCAGCGCGGGCAGTACTCGGCCCATTCGTCGAAGCCGAGGTCCAGATCGCGCATGGTGCCCCGCAGGTTCTCCACGTAGGGGGCGGTGTCGACGGGCTCGCCGCAGCGGCGGCAGGTGAAGACCTGTTCGTCCTGCCGGGCCGTGTACTTGAACAGCTGCATACCGACGGCGGCCGGGCGCTGGACGATGTGGAAGAACTTCCCGAACGGCAGATAGATGAGGGTGAAGACCACCGACACCATGTGCAGGATCGCCAGGAACTCGTAGCCGCCGCCGTGCAGGAAGATCGACGAGAAGGTGAGGAGGAGCCCGGTCACCGAGATGACGATCAGGGCGATCAGCGGGACCAGGTCGTAGGCGAAGCGCTGGCCGGTGATCGCGCCACGGTCCTTCATCCGCCGCCACAGGAAGTACGAGGTCCCGGCGATGACGAGTACGGCGGCGAGGCCGAGGCCGTGGAACATGGCCCAGCCGAAGAGGCTCTCCGAGTTGAACCCCAGGACCTTCAGACCTCAGATCCGCATCTCGTAGCCGGGACCCGAGCCGGTGGACGAGGTGAAGGTGAACCAGCCCCAGGTCAGTGGGAACGTGATCAGCGCGGCGAGGACACAGCCCCAGAAGATCAGCTGGTGGGCGGCCCAGCGGGCCTGGGAGCGTGCCCCGAGGAACTTCTGGAAGCCGAGGTAGGTGGCGATCATCCTCGGCAGTGCGGTGGGCGCCTTGCGGAAGTTGGCGGCCGAGAAGAAGCTGCGCCACCCCTGCCGGAGGAGCCGGCGGGCCCCGGGGGAGGAGACCCAGACCGTGTAGCGGTAGGTGACGCCGAAGGCGAGGAAGACGGTCGCGACGGCGTACGGGAGGAGGGCGGAGTCGAAGTCCCTCAGGAGCCGGCTGCCGAGGACGATCGCCACGATCAGCAGCCCGGACACGACGGCCCCGGCAAGGGACGCACGTCGGCGCACGATGCCGGGGGTCTCCTGCCGGCCGGGCGGCACGGGCTGAGCTCCCGGCGCGGGGACGGGGGGCGCGGCGGTGGGTGAGGAGGGCTGTCCGTCCGGACTCCGGGGTGGCTCGGTCACGCCGCCACGCTAGGTGGTTTGTGGGGTTTGAGCCCACTATGGGGATCAGGGGGGTGAGGGGGTAGCCCGGATGGCGTTCAGCGGACGGCTGGCACCGGTGTCGCGGGGCTAGGCACGGCGGGGAGCAGCAGGTGGCCGGGATAGCGCGTCTCGCTGCCGGGGGCGCGTCCGCTCTGATGTGCTGGGGGCATGACGTCCTCATCCGCCACATCCGCATCAGCCGCAGGAGGCGGCTCGGGGCCGGTACGCCCGATGCGCGCCCGCAGCATCGACGAGGAGCACCGCGCGGCGACCCCACTGGAACTCTTCTTCGACCTCTGCTTCGTCGTCGCCGTGTCGCAGGCGGGGATGCAGCTGGTCCACGCCGTGGCCGAGGGCCATGCCGCGGACGGTGTGCGGAGCTACGGGATGGTGTTCTTCGCGATCTGGTGGGCCTGGATGAACTTCACCTGGTTCGCCTCCGCGTACGACACCGACGACGTCCCGTACCGGATCGTGACGCTCATCCAGATCGCGGGCGTGCTGATCCTCGCCGCCGGGGTGCCCCGCGCCTTTCTCGACCAGGACTTCGTGGTCGTCTTTCTCGGCTATCTGGTGATGCGGCTGGCACTCGTCACCCAGTGGCTGAGGGCCGCGGCCTCCACACGCGGTGCGGAGCGGACGACGGCCCGGCGGTACGCGATCGGGATCATCCTCTGTCAGATCGGCTGGGCAGCACTGCTCATCGCGCCCCAGGGCACGCGGCCCTGGGTGTTCCTCCTGATGGCGATCGCCGAGATGGCCGTACCGCCGATCGCCGAGCGCACCATGGCCACCAGCTGGCATGCCCACCACATCGCCGAGCGCTATGGCCTGTTCACCATCATCGTGCTCGGCGAGACGATCCTCGCCGCCACGGTGACGGTGCGTTCGGCACTGGACGAGAGCGACGCGCTGGGTGTCCTCGCGCCGATCGCCGTCGGCGGGCTGCTGATCGTGTTCGCCGCCTGGTGGATCTACTTCGCGGTTCCCGCCCACACCCGGCTGGCCTCCAACAGGGAGGCGTTCCTGTGGGGTTACGGCCACTATGTGATCTTCGCGTCCGCCGCGGCCATCGGGGCGGGCCTGGAGGTGGCGGTCGAGACGGCCGTCCACAAGTCGCATATCTCGACGACCGCCGCGGCGACAGCGGTCACCGTGCCCGCGGCGGCGTTCTTCCTGACCGTATGGCTGCTGCATTCGCGCCACTTCAAGCACGGCATCCTGCAGCAGCTGACGCTCCCCGTCTCGGCGCTGGCGATCCTGGCCTGCACCTTCGCGGGCAAGTGGGCGGTGCTCGCGGCGGGGCTGGTGGCGACGGCGACCGTTGCGATGGGCGAGACGTCGGCGCATCGCGGCCGGTCGCGTCGGCCCGCGTGATACGTAAGGTCCATGACAGACACGGCCTCCCGGCAGGCGCCTCTCCACGCGCCGAACGACGCACTGACCGATGTGGCCGGCCTGCGGGTCGGGCACGCCCGGCTCTCCGGGCCCGGCGCTCTCAGCGGCACCACCGTCGTCCTCGCGCCCGAGGGCGGGGCGATCGCCGCCGTCGACGTACGCGGCGGCGGCCCCGGCACCAGGGAGACCGACGCGCTCGACCCACGCAATCTGGTGCAGCGCATCGAGGCCGTCGTCCTGACCGGCGGCAGCGCGTACGGGCTGGAGTCCGCGTCCGGCGTGATGGCCTGGCTGGAGGAGCAGGGGCGCGGTGTTCCGGTCGGCCGCGAGCCCGGCCAGGTCGTACCTGTCGTCCCGGCCGCCTGCGTCTTCGACCTGGGCCGCGGCGGCGACTGGCGGGCCAGGCCGGACGCGTCGACCGGGCGCGCGGCGGTGGAGGCCGCGGCGCGTACGGAACCGGGCGCGCCGGTGGAGGAGGGAAACGTCGGCGCCGGTACGGGCGCGGTGGTGGGGCCCCTCAAGGGCGGCGTCGGCACGGCGAGCACCGTGCTGCCCGGCGGGGCCACGGTCGCCGCGCTGGTCGTGGCCAACGCCGTGGGTTCGGCGGTCGATCCGGACACCGGTGCGCTGTACGGGCAGTACTTCACCGGCGAGCGGCCCGCGCTCCCCTCCCCCGAGGTGCACACGGCGGCCCTGCGCCGCCTCGCGGAGACGTACGACAAGTACGGCGCGTCCCCGCTCAACACCACGCTCGCCGTCGTCGCCACCGACGCCGAACTGACCCGCGCCCAGGCACAGAAGCTCGCGGGGACGGCCCACGACGGCATCGCGCGCGCCGTGCGCCCCGTCCATCTCCTCAACGACGGCGACACGGTCTTCGCCCTCGCGACCGGCGCACGCCCGCTCGACCCCCACCCTCTCGCGCTCAACGCCGTGCTCGCGGCGGGCGCGGATGTGGTGACCCGGGCGATCGTGCGCGCCGTGCTGGCGGCGCGCACCGTGACCGGCCCGGGCGGCGATTTCCTCTCGTACCAGGAGCTGTACGGAACCCTCGCCGACTGACACGAGACACCCCCGGCGTCCTGACAGCCGTCTCCCACAAGGGAGTTGAGGGGGGTGCGCGAAGGCACGCGGAAACTTCGTGCACCCCCGTTCGTTTTCCCGAACCCGGGACGCGATGTCAGACCCAGGGGCTACGTTAAGCAGTCATCAAGTGACGTGTGGCAACGGCCTGGAGATCCGGAGATCCACCTTGAACGATCCGTACGAGACAACCGAGACGCACCTCGAGCGGCTCCTGGGTCGGGCACTCAACTCCTTCGACCTTCCCGACACCACGGTCGAGCGGCTCGAATCCGCGCTGGCGCACGCCGGCTCGCTGCACTCCTCGCACCACAGCGCGACGCTGCACCGCACGACGTACCGGCACACGTATCTGCTGGCCGACGGCTCCTCCGTCACCCTGTGGGAGCTGGTGCACAACTCCGGCCGGGACGGCGCCGAGCAGCACGAGCTGTACGCGCAGGAGTCGGAGGCACGGCTCGCCGCGTCCCGGCTGCGGTCACGACGCACGGAGCGGCCGGGCGCCGGCACGCAGGACGGCGCGCAGGCGGACGGTCTCGCCGCGATATTCGGCGCCGAGCCGGACTCCGGTCCCGACCTCGATCCCGGGCTGGATTGCGCTCTCGATTGCGGTCTCGATCCCGAGGCCGATCTCGAAGCCGACCTGGAGCTGGTCGGCCGGCTGCTGGCCACTCCCCCGGCCCCCCCGTCGCGGACGTACGTCCCCGACGACTCCCCGGACCACGCCCGCCGTCTGCTGCGCCGCGCCGAGAACCCGGACCGGCCGGGCGAGGACACGGCCCGGCTGCTGCGGTCGGCGTTCGCGCACCACATCAGCCAGGCGTTCGGCCGCCCGTGCCTGATCGGCGGCCGGGACTCGGGTTGCACGCTCTACGAGCACGCGTTCCTGCTGCTCGACGGCACGGAGCTGAGCCTGTGGGAGGTGGAGCACACGGCGACGCCCGACGGTCGCCACATGTGCGAGGTGTACACCGACGAACGCACCGCGCGCGGAGCGATGGAGCTCCGCGCGCGGGTGCGCTGACCGAGGGATGCGCCGACCGAGGGTGCACCGGCCGAGGGGCCCGCGGGCGGGCCCGGGGACTCAGACGGCCGCGACCACCGTGGGCTTCTCGGCCGCGGCTTCCGGGGCCGCCGGAGTCACCACTGACGTCTTCCGCATGCCCTTCAGCAGGATGACCAGACCCGCGCTGACGACGGTGCCCGCGAGGATGGCAACCAGGTAGAGGAGCGGGTTGCCGATCAGCGGGACCACGAAGATGCCACCGTGCGGTGCGCGCAGCGTACACTCGAAGGCCATCGACAGCGCGCCGGTGACCGCTCCGCCCACCATGACCGACGGGATGACCCGCAGCGGGTCCGCAGCGGCGAACGGAATCGCGCCCTCCGTGATGAAGGAGGCGCCCAGCACCCAGGCTGCCTTGCCGTTCTCCCGCTCGGCCTTCGTGAACAGCTTCCCGCGCACCGTCGTCGCCAGCGCCATCGCCAGCGGCGGCACCATGCCCGCGGCCATCACGGCCGCCATCACCTTGAGGGAGCCGTCGGTGGCGTTGGCGAGACCGCCGACGGCGAAGGTGTACGCGACCTTGTTGAGCGGACCGCCCAGGTCGAAGCACATCATCAGGCCCAGGATGACGCCGAGGATGACGGCGTTGGCGCCGGTGAGACCGTTCAGCCAGTCGGTGAGCCCCTGCTGGAGCCCGGCGAGCGGCTTGCCGATCACCAGGAACATCAGGAACCCGACGATGAGTGAGGAGATCAGCGGGATCACGACGACGGGCATGATGCCGCGCAGAACGGCCGGCACCCTGATCTTCTGGATGCCCAGGACCACGGCCCCGGCCAGCAGACCGGCGACCAGACCGCCCAGGAAACCCGCCTTGATCGTGATCGCGATCGCCCCGCCGACGAAGCCAGGTACGAGGCCGGGGCGGTCCGCCATTCCGTAGGCGATGTACCCGGCGAGCACCGGGATGAGGAAGCTGAACGCGAGCCCGCCGATCTGGAAGAGGAGCGCGGCCCAGCTGGACTGGTCGCCCCAGGCGAAGGCCTCGGCGACGGACTTGGCGCCGGCGATCTCGTATCCGCCGATGGCGAAGCCGAGGGCGATGAGGAGGCCGCCCGCGGCGACGAACGGGATCATGTAACTGACTCCGGACATCAGCCACTTGCGGAGCTTCGTGCCGTACCCCTCGTCGGCCTCGCCGCCGCGCTCGACGGGCGTGGGCCGGGCGGCCGCGTCCGTCACCTCGCCGCGGGCGGCCTTCTCCCGTACCTCGGCGATGAGTTGGCCGGGGCGGTTGATGCCGGCCTTCACGCCGACGTCGACGGTGGGCTTCCCGGCGAACCGCTCCTTGTCCCGTACGGGCACGTCGTGCGCGAAGATCACGCCGTCCGCGGCCTCGACGACCGCCGGGTCGAGCCGGGTGAACCCGGCGGAACCCTGCGTCTCGACGGCGACCTCCACGCCTGCGGCGTGGCCGGCCTTCTCGAGGGACTCGGCGGCCATATAGGTGTGGGCGATGCCGGTGGGGCAGGAGGTGACGACGACGATTCGGAAGGCGTCGTCCCTCACGGTGTCGCCGACGCCCGCCGCATCAGCGGCCTCGGCAGCACTGGCCTCCGCACCCGCGCCATCCGCACCATCCGCGCCGGCGGCCGTCGACGCGTCGGCGGGCTCGATGTCGCCGCTGATCAGGGCCGCAGCCGTGGCCTGCGACGGGGTGGCGCGGAGGGCGGAGGTGAAGTCCTCGTTCATGAGGCGGCGGGCGAGGGAGGAGAGGATGGTGAGGTGGGCGTCGTCGGCACCCGCGGGGGCGGCTATGAGGAAGATCAGGTCGGCCGGGCCGTCCGGGGCACCGAAGTCGATGCCGGACGGGGCGCGGCCGAAGGCCAGGGTGGGGTCGGTGACGTGGGCGCTGCGGCAGTGGGGGATGCCGATGCCCCCGTCGAGGCCCGTCGGCATCTGGGCCTCGCGCGCGGCCACGTCGGCGAGGAAGCCGTCGAGGTCGGTGACGCGGCCGAGTGCGCGCATGCGCTCGGCCAGCGAGCGGGCCGCCTCTTCCTTCGTTGCGGCGGCCAGGTCGAGGTCGACCAGGTCCGCGGTGATCATGTCGCTCATCGCGGGCTCCCATGCTCCGTGAGTACGCGGTCCAGGGGGACGTCCGCGGTCACCAGGACCGCGGCGAGATCGAGGTCGAGCGGCGTGGGCATCACGCTGCCCGGTAGTTGGACGGCGGCCGCGCCGTGCGCCACCGCGCAGACCAGGGCGTCCGGCCCGTGGCCGCCCGCCGCCAGGAAGCCGGCCAGGGACGCGTCGCCGGCGCCGACGTTGCTGCGGATGCGCTCGACGTCGACGGATGCGGAGCCGAACCACGTCCCGGCGGACGAGACGAGCAGCTGCCCGTCCGCCCCCAGGCTCGCCAGCACCGCACCGGCGCCGAGCGAGCGCAGCTCCTCCGCCGCCTTCACCGCGTCGCCCACGGTCGCCAGAGGCCGGCCGACCGCCTCGGCGAGTTCGTCCGTGTTCGGCTTGACCACATCGGGGCGGCCGGACAGGGCCGACAGCAGGGAAGGCCCGGAGGTGTCCAGGGCGATCCGGGCACCCGACTCGTGCGCCCGGGTCACCAACTCCCCGTACCAGGAAGGCTCGAGGCCACGCGGCAGGCTTCCGCAGCATGCGATCCAGGACGCCGACGGCGAGTGGACGGCAACGGCCGCCAGCAGGGACCGGGATTCCGGGGGCGTCAGCAGCGGACCCGGCGCGTTGATCTTCGTCAGCGTGCCGTCCGGCTCCGCGAGCGCGATGTTCGACCGCGTGGCACCCGCCACCCGGACCGGCGCCACCTCGATCCCCTCGCTCGCCAGCAGCTCCGCGACCAGCGCGCCGGGCGCGCCGCCGAGCGGCATCACCGCGACCGTGCGGTGCCCGGCCGCCGCGACTGCCCGCGAGACGTTGACGCCCTTGCCGCCGGGGTCCATGCGTTCGCCGGTGGCGCGCAGCACTTCGCCGCGCTCCAGGTCCGGGATCTCGTACGTCCGGTCCAGCGAGGGGTTCGGGGTGACGGTGAGAATCATGTCCGTACTACTTCCGTGCCCGCGGCCTCGATCGCCGCGGCGTCCTCGGGGCTGAGCCCGCTGTCCGTGATGAGCAGATCGACGTCGGCGAGGTCGGCAAAGCGCGCGAAGTGCTCCTCGCCGCACTTGGCCGAGTCGGCCAGCAGCACCACCCGCCGCGCCGCGGCGACGAGCGCGCGCTTGACGGCGGCCTCGGCGAGATCGGGGGTGGTCAGACCGGCACCCGGCGAGAAGCCGTTGGTGCCGAGGAAGACGACGTCGGCGCGGATCTCCCCGTACGCCCGCAGCGCCCAGGCGTCGACGGCGGCGCGCGTACGGTGCCGGACCCGGCCGCCGACCAGATGCAGGTCGATGCCGGGGTGGTCGGCGAGCCGCGCCGCGGCGGGGAGCGCGTGCGTGACGACCGTCAGCGAGCACTCCAGCGGGAACGCCGCGGCCAGCCGCGCCACCGTGGAGCCCGCGTCGAGGATGACGCTGCCGTCCTCGGGCAGCTCGGCGAGCGCGGCCCGCGCGATGCGGTCCTTCTCGTCGGCGGCGGTGGACTCCCGCTCGGCGAGGTCCGGTTCGAAGTCGAGCCGCCCGGCCGGGATGGCGCCACCGTGCACCCGGCGCACGAGCCCGGCCCGGTCCAGGGCCTTCAGATCGCGCCGGATGGTCTCGGCGGTGACCTGGAACTCGTCGGCGAGAGACAGCACATCGACGCGTCCGCCTTCGCGGGCGAGGCGGAGGATCCGCTGCTGACGCTCGGGTGCGTACATGTGGGTTTACGTCCGTTCCATGCCCGAACCTGTGGTTTCCCCGCCAGGCTACGCCTCGATTTCCACAAAGTAAACAGATCCGGGCATGGTCGGGCGCAAACAGGCAAGGGCCCGGCACCGGGAATCCTCCCCGTGCCGAGCCCCTGGCCCCAGGCCCTCACGCCCGCAGCGCCGTGAGCGCCCAACGCGCCCGTACCGCCGCGCGACGCCCGCCGCCCCCCGCACGACGCCCGCCGCCGACCGCGCGCGGCGCGCGCTCAGCGCGTGAGCGCCGGCTCCCGCTCGTCGTCCACCGGAGCCCCCGCCGAAGCCTCCGCCGGAGCAGGCTCCACGGCCGCCTCCAGGTGCTGCTTCGGCCGCGCAGGGAGCGCGAACATCACCATGAAAATCACCGCGAGCACCCCGACGACCCACCACAGCGAGCCCTGGAAGGCGTCCGCGAACGCCGCCCCGACCGCTCCGGGCGACGCCGGCCGCCCCTCGTCGACCGCGTCGTCGATCGCCCCGAAGAAGACGACCGACACCAGCCCGAGCCCGAGCGCGTTGCCCATCTGCGCCGTCGTGTTGATCAGCCCGGACGCCGAACCGGCGTGCTCGCGCGGCACGTCGGACAGCACCGCGTCCGTCAGCGGCGCCACGATCAGCCCCATGCCGAGACCCATGATCACAAGCGGGGCGATCATCTGCCAGGAGTGGATCCCCGTGCCGTACCGCCCGGCCTCCCAGATGTAGAGGAGCAGCCCGGCCGCCATGGTCAGCGCCCCCGCCTGCAGCACCTTCCGCCCGAAGCGCGGCACCAGCTTCTGCACGGACATCCCGGCCGCCAGCGACACGGCGATGGAGAACGGCACCCCGGTCAGCCCCGCCCTGAGCGGGCTCCAGCCCAGGCCGATCTGCATGTACAGCGTCCAGACCAGGAAGAAGATGCCCATGACCACACCGAAGGTCAGCTGGACCGCGATACCCGCGGCGAAGCTCTTCACTTTGAACAGCGACAGCTCGACGAGCGGCGAGCAGTCCTTGCGCGTCTTCCACTTCTCGTACGCCACGAACACGGCGAACACGAACGGGCTGCCCGCCATGCACAGGTGGCCCCACAGCGGCCAGTCCAGCTCACGGCCGCGCGTGAGCGGGTAGATCAGCATCAGCAGCGCGAACGTGGCGAGGGCGACGCCGACCAGGTCGAGACGGAGCGCCTTCTCGGCGCGGGACTCGGTGATGAACTTCCGGCCCAGGAGGACGCCGGCGATGCCGACCGGCAGGTTGATCAGGAAGATCGGCCGCCACTCGAGGCCGAACAGGTTCCACTGGGTCAGCAGCGCGCCGAGCAGCGGTCCGGACACGGCCCCGAGCCCGACGATCGCGCCGAACATGCCGAAGACCTTGCCGCGTTCGTGCGCGGGGAAGGTCACATGAATGATCGCGAGCACCTGCGGCACCATCATCGCGGCCATCGCACCCTGCAGCAGTCGCGCCGCGACGAGCATCTCGGCGCCCGCCGCGACGCCGCACAGCGCGGAGGCGAGCGTGAAGCCGGTGATGCCGACCAGGAACAGCCGCTTGCGGCCGTAGATGTCACCGAGCCGGCCGCCCGTGATCAGCCCGGCGGCGAAGGCCAGCGCATAACCGGCGGTGATCCACTGGATCGCGCCGAACGACGCGCCCAGATCGCGCTCGATCGACGGGATCGCGATGTTGACGATGGTGACGTCGACCAGGTCCATGAAGGCCGCCGTCATGACGATGGCCAGGGCTATCCAGCGACGCCGGTCGGCAGCGGCAGCAGAGTGGGGAGCCGTATCCAGTACGGCGGCTTGGGAGCTCATGAGGAGGAAAGTAGTCGGGATATAGGTCAGCTCATGGCCTAGAAGGCGACCAGTATGGAACGTATGACAGACACCCCGGCACGACTGCTGAATCTGCTGTCCCTGCTCCAGACGCCGCGCGAATGGCCGGGCAGCGAGCTCGCCGAAAGGCTCCAGGTCAGCCCGCGCACGATCCGCCGGGACATCGACCGGCTGCGCGACCTCGGCTACCCGGTCGAGGCGACGAGGGGCGCGGTCGGCGGATACCGGCTGGTCGCGGGCGCTGCCATGCCACCGCTGCTTCTCGACGACGAGGAGGCGGTCGCGATCGCGGTGGGGCTGCGGGCGGGTGCAGGCCATGTGATCGAGGGCGTCGACGAGGCATCCGTACGCGCCCTGGCGAAGCTGGAGCAGGTGCTGCCGTCCCGGCTGCGGCACCGGGTCTCGACGCTCCAGAACGCGATGATCCCCTTCACCCGCGGCGACGGAGCCACCGTCGACCCGCACACGCTCACCGCCATCGCGACGGCGGTCACCGGCCGGGAGCGGCTGCGCTTCGGCTACCGCTCGGGCGACGGTACGGAGACGAAGCGGCTGGTCGAGCCGTACCGGCTGGTCTCGACGGGGTGGCGCTGGTACCTGGTGGCGTACGACATCGGGCGGGACGACTGGCGTACGTTCCGGATGGACCGGGTCAGCGATCCCTGTGCGACGGGGGCCCGCTTCACGCCGCGCGAGGTGCCGGCCGGCTGGGACGCCTCGAAGCTGCTCTCCCACTCCATGTCCCGGAACCAGCCGGAGCAGGCGCTGGACGTGACCTTCGACGCCCCGGCGGAATTCGTCTCCGCCCGGCTCCCGGCGTACCTGGGCGCCCCCGAGCCGACCGGACCGGACAGCTGCCGTCTCCGGACCCGCTCACAGGACTCCCTGGAGTGGCTGGCACTCCGACTGGCCCTGGTCGACTGCGAGTTCACGGTCCACGGGCCGCCGTCGCTCGCCGAGCACCTCACGGCCCTGGGCGCCCGCCTCACCCGGGCGGCGAGCACGCGGAGCACGTCGAGCACGCGGAATACCTGAAGCACTCCTGCGCCCAGGGGCACATGAAGGACCCCGACACCGGGGGGGAGGGTGCCGGGGTCCGCTCAGGGGGCGGAGCGCTTGGCCCCACCATTCAGAACGCTACGCCTCGCGCGGCTCTACGCCGCCTCGTCGAAGCCCGTGTCGCGTGCCATCCGCTTCAGCTCCATCAGCGCGTGCTTCTCGATCTGCCGAATGCGCTCGCGCGTCAGCCCGTGCTCCTTGCCGACCTCGGTCAGCGTGCGCTCGCGGCCGTCCTCGATGCCGTACCGCATTCGGATGATCGACGCGGTGCGGTGGTCGAGCTTGTCGATCAGGTCGTCGAGCTCCTCGCTGCGCAGGAGCGTCATCACGGACTGCTCGGGCGAGACGGCGGAGGTGTCCTCCAGCAGATCGCCGAACTGCGTCTCGCCCTGGTCGTCCACCGACATGTTCAACGAGACCGGGTCACGGGCCCAGTCGAGCACATCGACGATCCGCTCCGGTGTCGAGTCCAGCTCCGCCGCCACCTCGGCGGGCTCGGGCTCGCGCCCGTGCTCGCGGTTGAACTCGCGCTGGACACGGCGGATTCGGCCCAGCTCCTCCACCAGGTGGACGGGCAGGCGGATCGTGCGCGACTGGTCGGCTATGGAGCGCGTGATGGCCTGACGGATCCACCAGGTCGCGTACGTCGAGAACTTGAAGCCCTTCGCATAGTCGAACTTCTCCACCGCACGCACCAGGCCGGCGTTGCCCTCCTGGATCAGGTCCAGCAGCGGCAGCCCACTGCGCGGATAGCGGCGCGCGACGGCCACCACCAGGCGGAGATTCGACTTGATGAAGATGTCCTTGGCGCGCTCGCCCTCGCGGACCAGCGCCTCCAACTCCTCGCGCGTGGCACCGCCCGCGTCGCTCTCCACCTCTCCCTCGAGGATCTGCCGGGCGTACACCCCGGCCTCGATGGTCTGGGAGAGCTCGACCTCCTTGGCGGCGTCGAGCAGCGGCGTGCGCGCGATCTCGTCGAGGTACATACCGACCAGGTCGCGGTCGGCGATCTCTCCGCTCGCGGCGCGAACACTGCTTGCCCCGTCGGTCCCGGTCCCCTTGGAGGTGGACTGGCGACGGGCGACGGCACGGGTTGCCATGCGTGCTCCCTTGCTGAGTAGGTCGCGACACCCTTCAGGGTCTTCCAGGTGCCCTGCATCCGACGGAAACAACGACTGGAATCCGGACAGAATTCCCACGGGTGCAGGGTTTTTTGTGATCTTGCAGTACCCTGTGCCGCCACCACGGGAGGTCGGATGCTGCCAGAGCACACAGAGGTGCAGGTCAGAGCGGGCTCGGAGGCCGATCTCCCGGCCCTCACCGAGCTCTACAACCACTACGTGCGCGACACGGCCATCACCTTCGACACCACCGTGTTCACGCCCGAGCAGCGCCGCCAGTGGCTGCACTCCCACCCTGAAGACGGCCCGCACCGCCTGCTGGTTGCTCGGGATGTCCGTTCTGACCGAATTCTGGGTTACACGACCAGCAGCGCGTTCCGTCCGAAGCCCGCGTACGCCACATCCGTCGAGGTCAGCGTCTATCTCGCACCCGACGCCGCAGGCCGCGGCATCGGCACGCTCCTCTACGGCGCACTCTTCGCCGCCCTCGCGGACGAGGACCTCCACCGCGCCTACGCCGGGATCGCCCTGCCGAACGAGGCCTCGGTCCGGCTGCACGAGCGCTTCGGCTTCCGGCACGTCGGTACGTACGCGGAGGTCGGCCGGAAGTTCGGCCGGCACTGGGACGTGGCCTGGTACGAGAAGCCGCTGGACCGAACGGGCCCGACCGGGCGCCACCCCGCCGGCACGTCCTAGCCGAACTGGACCGACCGCTTCGCCAGCCCCATCCAGAAGCCGTCGATGACACTGCGCCCCCGATCCAGCTCCCCGGCGGCGTCCGCCGCGCCCAGCGTCACGAACAGCGGGGCGAAGTGCTCGGTCCGCGGATGCGCCAGCCTGCCCGCAGGCGCCTTGTGCTCGAAGTCCAGCAGCGCGTCCACGTCGGCCGCGGCCAGCGCCTGCCGCCCCCAGTCGTCGAACTCGGCCGACCAGCCGGGTACGCCGCCGCCCGCATGCCGCAGCGCCGCCAGGTTGTGCGTGAAGAAGCCGCTGCCGACGATCAGCACGCCCTCGTCGCGCAGCGGAGCGAGCCTCCGCCCGATCTCCAGCAGCCGCTGCGGATCGAGCGTCGGCATGGAGACCTGCAGTACGGGGATGTCGGCCTCGGGGAACATCTCGACGAGCGGGACGTACGCGCCGTGGTCGAGGCCGCGGTCCGGGATGTCCTGCACGGGCGTACCGGCGCCGCGCAGAAGCTTGCGTACGGACTCGGCGAGCGCCGGCGCGCCCGGGGCCTCGTAACGCACCCGGTAGTAGTGCTCGGGGAAGCCCCAGAAGTCGTACACGAGCGGCACGGTCCCGGTCGCACCGACCGCGAGCGGGGCCTCCTCCCAGTGGGCGGAGATCATCAGGATGGCGCGGGGCCTGGGCAGCCCCGCGGACCAGGCGGCGAGCTGGCCGGGCCAGACGGGGTCGTCCGCCAGCGGCGGGGCGCCGTGCGAGAGATAGAGGGCGGGCATCCGCTCCGCGTTCGCGCCCGCGTTCACGCCAGTTTTCACATCCGCGCTCACGTCCGTGCTCACAGGAGCCTCCCGAGCATCAAGCCGAACCTGCTTGAACATTCAAGCTCATGACAGAAAAGAGACTAGGCCCATCTTGTTCAACATTCAAGAACAGGCTCGTACAGTAGACGCATGACCACGGCACCCGACGCGGGCGACCCCCGCTGGCTCAGTGACGAGGAGCAGCGCTTGTGGCGCTCCTACCGCCACGCGACCACCCTCCTCGAGGACAGTCTCGACCGCCAGCTCCAGCGGGACGCGGGCATGCCGCACATCTACTACGGTCTGCTCGTCCAGCTCGCCGAGGCGCCGCGCCGCCGCCTGCGCATGACCGAGCTGGCCAAGGACGCCAAGATCACCCGGTCCCGTCTCTCGCACGCGATCGCGCGCCTGGAGAAGAACGGCTGGGTGCGCCGCGAAGAGTGTCCGTCCGACAAACGTGGCCAGAACGCATATCTCACGGACGAGGGCTTCGAGGTCCTGAAGAAGGCGGCACCGGGCCATGTCGCCGCCGTACGGCTGGCGATCTTCGACCGGCTCACCCCGGAACAGGTGCGCCAGCTCGGCGAGATCACCCGCATCATGACCGAGGGCCTGGAACCGGACTGCGCCGGCGCGGACCTTCCCTGGCTGCGCTGAGCGGCAGCAGCCCTTCCCACCGCACAGGCACGGGCCCCGGAGGGGGGGGGGGGGGGGGGAGAACACGACGTTCCCCCCCGCGCCCGCGTTGACCCCGAGCCC
>NZ_JBHWKX010000005.1:0-40299 GCF_042730885.1 Streptomyces sp. NPDC059909 | reverse complement strand
AAGGACCCCTTCTCTTGGGAAAAGAAGGAAAAAACCCCCCTCCACCACAAAAAAGCCTCCCCCCATAGAGAGCGAAGAAAAAAAGGACCTGCACCGGGGCCCGCTCCCCCTCACGGTGGCCTCGAGGTGGCTTGAGCCGGGTGTCCCCCGTGCGCGCTCAGGGTGTGCCCTGTCCGCGCCCGCTCAGTGCGCGACGACCGGGGCGCCCGCTCAGTGCGCGACGACCGGGATCTTCACCTCGTCATCGGCAACCTCACCGGCGCCGTCCGCGGACGACGCCACCACGCCGGTCCCCGGCCGCCCGGTGTTGATGAACGTGAACGCGATGGCCGCGGCCACCACCAGGATGCCGACGGCCCACCAGATGGCGCTGGAGTAGCCGTGCACCAGGCCCTGCATCTGCAGCAGCTGCTGCGCCTCGGGGCCGGTCGCACCCGCCGCGTGCGCGGTGAGGTACGAGGCGGTCGCGGAGGCGGCGATCGTGTTCAGCAGCGCCGTACCGATGGCTCCGCCGACCTGCTGCGAGGTGTTCACCATCGCGGACGCGACGCCCGCGTCCCGCGCCTCGACGCCGTACGTGGACAGCGACATGGCCGGCATGAAGGCCGTACCCATGCCGAGGCCGAGCAGCAGCTGCGCCGGCAGGATCAGACCGGCGTACGAGGAACCGACCTCGAGCTGCGTCAGCAGCAGCATGCCCGTCGCGGCGACCAGGAAGCCGGGGCCCATGAGCCGCCGCGGCGCCACGCGGGTCATCAGCCGGGCGCCGATCTGCGTGGAGCCGGTGATCATGCCCGCGATCATCGGGAGGAAGGCGAAGCCCGTCCTTACGGGCGAGTACCCCTTCACGACCTGCAGGTAGTACGTGAGGAAGAGGAAGAGGCCGAACATCGCGATGATGGCGAGGCCCAGCGAGAGGTAGACACCGCCGCGGTTGCGCTCGGTCAGGACGCGCAGCGGCAGCAGCGGCGAGCGGACCCTGGACTCGGTGGCGACGAAGGCCGCGAGCAGGACGGCCGAGGCGACGAACAGACCGATGGTCATGGGGGCCGACCAGCCGTCCGACTCGGCGCGCGTGAAGCCGTACACCAGCGCCACCAGACCGAGGGTGGAGAGGATGACGCCCGGGATGTCGAGCGGCGAGCGGTTGCGGCCGCCGGCCGGCTCGCGGATCACGAAGTACGCGCCCGCCGCGGCGACGACGGCGAAGGGGATGTTGACGTAGAACGTCCAGCGCCAGTCCAGGTACTCGGTGAGGAAGCCGCCGAGGATCAGACCGACGGCGCCACCGCCACCGGCGATCGCGCCGTAGATGCCGAAGGCCTTCGCCCGCTCCTTGGCGTCGGTGAACATCACCGCGAGCAGCGAGAGCGCGGCGGGGGCGAGCAGCGCGCCGAAGGCGCCCTGCAGGGCGCGCGAGCCGAGCAGCATGGCCTCGCCGGTGGCCGCGCCGCCGAGCGCGGAGGCCGCGGCGAAGCCGAGCAGACCGACGACGAAGGTGCGCTTGCGGCCCCACAGGTCGGCGATGCGTCCACCGAAGAGCAGCAGTCCGCCGAAGGCGAGGGCGTAGGCGGTGATGACCCACTGCCGGTTGCCGTCCGAGATCCCCAGATCCCGCTGGGCGGAGGGCAGAGCGATGTTCACGATGGTCGCGTCGAGCACGACCATCAGCTGGGCCAGGGCTATGAAGACCAGGGCTCTCCAGCGACTCGGGTCCGGGCGGGCGGAGTCGGGAAGCTGCGTATCAGCTGTTTTTGACATGGGTGTAGCCACCTAAGGGTGCGTAAGCGTGAAAAACGGTCGTCAGTACCGGCGCGCGTGTGGTACGGGCACAGGTGCGGGTGCTGGTACGGGGAGGGGTGCGCGTACGAGTCGGCGTACGGGCACAGAAGACTTCGGGCCTCGGATTACGGGCTGCTGAAGAAGGGTCACGGGTCAGGGGTCACGGGCTTCGGATCACGGCGGGCTGCTCGTCACGGATGGCACCGCAGGTCCTCCAGGGTCGCGGCCGTACCGGGCAGCTCGGAGCGCCCGGGCGCCTCGAGTCCGTCCAGCAGCAGCTGCAGATGGCGATGGGTGAACCGGTCGATGTTCATGCATCCGGTGCCCGGCAGCGGCCGGGTGAGCTGGGACAGTGCGACCACGAGGTCGCCGACGGCGACGTCGTCGCGGAGCCGCCCCGCCGCCTGCGCCCGGCCGACGAGGCCCTGGACGGCCTGTTCGAGCCGGTCGCGCTCGGCGAGCAGTTCGGGATGTTCCTTGTCGAACGAACCGGAGAGCATCGGGCACAGTGCGCCGATCCGCTCGTCGGCGGCCGCGTGGGCGAAACGGCTCAGCGCGGCGAAGGGGTCCGCCTCCTCCGCGGCCGCCTCCTCCGCACGGTCCGTCGTACGGCTCGTGACGGAGAGGACGACCTCGTGGACGAGGGCGGCCCGGTCCGCGAAGTTCCGGTAGAGAGTGGCGTTGCCGACGCCGGCGCGGCGGGCGACCTCGTCGAGCGGCACGTCGGGACCGAACTCGACGAACATCTCGCGGGCCGCCGACACGATCCGCTCCCGGTTGCGCAGCGCGTCGGCCCGCGGCCTGGGGGCGCGGCGCTCTGCGGTGTCGGTGGCGGGGCTCACGGCTCCACTTCCTCTCGTGGTCCTTCTCCTGGATGAAGGCCCCCGGCCGGGTGACAACCGGGGACGCGCTCCCCGTTTCGCGGGGGGCACCCATGCAAACGGGGAAGCAGTCCCCGGTTATTTCGCCCCACCCGGAAAACTTCTCGTGACCTGGCTCACAATCCTGAAGCCCCCGCTCAGCCCCCCTCTGCGCGGCGTGTCCCACGATCGGCTCACCCGGCGAGCGCCCGCCCCGTGCCCGAACCACGCTGATCGAACGGAGCGCAGCTGAGGACCGGCCGGCTGCCGCGGACCCGAAGGCGACCGCATGCAGCAGACCCGCCACCGGATACGCAGACCGGGCGTGCTCGGCACGGTCGCCGCGCTCGCCCTTGCCGCCCTGACCTCGGCGAGTTCCACGCTCCCCGGACCCTCGCGGGCCTCGGCCGGCCCCGTGGCCACGGCTGAGGAGTCGGCGCTCGGCCCGTGCCGTATCGCGACCACCGCCGGCGTGCAGATGTCGGAGGGCATGCCCACACCAACCGGTTACGCGCGCTCCACGGGCGAGATCCGCGCCCTCAACATCATGATCGACTTCCCGGACGCGGAGGGCGAGGGCACGGCGCGCGAGCGCTACGAGGAGTTCTTCCCGCAGACCCAGGAGTGGTTCGCCACCAGCTCGTACGGGCGCCTCACGTACCGCCCCGAGGCCCCGCTCGCGAACTGGCTGCGGATGCCCCTGCCGTTCGCCGCGTACGGGATAGAGCGCGGCGCACCGTACGAGCCGGGCTACCGGCAGCTGGTGGAGGACATGGTGACCGCGGCCGACCCGCACGTGGACTTCAGCGCGTACGACCTGGTCAACGTCCTCGTCACACCGAACGCCGGCCCGTCCGCGCTGGACACCGTCCTGTCCGTGACGTTCTCCGGGAACCACGAGGCGCCGCACGCGGACGGTGCGCCGCTCGCCAACACCTCGTTCGTCTACAGCCGCCAGGACGACGGGTCCGGATCGTACGACGAGACGGGCTACCGGGTGCTCCCGCACGAGAACGGCCATGTCTTCGGCCTGCCCGACCTCTACACGTCCGAGGGCGGCGGCGCCGTCGGCCACTGGGACATCATGTCCGAGGACTGGGGCGCCAACAACGATCTGCTGGGCTGGCACAAGTGGAAGCTCGGCTGGCTCGACAACGACCAGGTCGGCTGCGTCTCCGCCGCCGGGTCGGCCGAGTACGACCTCACACCGCTGGCCACCAGGGGCGGCCGCAAGCTCGTCTTCGTACCGACCGGCGGGGACTCCGGTTACGCCGCGGAGGTCCGCACCCGGGAGGGCAACGACGAGGCCGTCTGCGAACCGGGCGTCCTCGTCTACCACGTCGAGTCGGACGTCGACACCGGGCAGGGGCCGGTGCGGGTCGCCGACAGCGACGAGGACAGCGGCGGCTGTACGCGGCGGCCCAATGTGCACGCGGAGCTGTCGGACGCGCCGTACCGGCCGGGCGAGTCGTTCACGGACCGACGCCACAGGATCCGGATCACAGTGCTCTCGGAGGACCCGGAGGGGACCTACCGCGTGCGCATCACGCGCTCCTGAGCCCCGGTCTCGGGGGGCTCGGCCGCCCCGATCTGCTCGGCCACCCGGCTCCTGAGCTCCCGCTTGAGGATCTTCCCGGTGGGATTGCGGGGCAGCGCCTCGTCCCGTACGACGACATGGGCCGGCACCTTGAAGGCCGCGAGGCTCCCGGCGACGTGCGCGCGCAGAACGTCGGGCGTGACCGCGGCTTCGGGCCGCAGCCGGACGACGGCCGCGACCTCCTCGCCGAGCACCGGGTGCGGTACACCGAGAACCGCCGCGTCGACGACGTCCGGATGGTCGTGCAGGACGGCCTCGACCTCGACGCAGTACACGTTCTCGCCGCCGCGGATGACGACGTCCTTGATCCGGTCGACGATCGAGATCCGGCCGCCGTCCCGTACGGTCGCGAGGTCGCCGGTCCTGAACCAGCCGTCCTCCGTGAACGCCGCCGCCGTGGCCTCCGGATTCCGCCAGTACCCCCGCACCAGCGACTGCCCGCGGAGCCACAGCTCGCCGACCTCGCCCTCCGGGAGCGCCTCCCCCGCGGGCCCCGCGATCCGGACCTCGGTGGCCGGCGTCGCCCGCCCGGCACTGTCCGGGAACTCCCGGTACTCGGCACCGAAGTTCGCCGTCACGCCTCCACTGGTCTCGGTCAGCCCGTAGCCGTTGCGGGGCTCGATCCGCTGCCCGTAGCGGGCCGTCAGGCGACCGACGAGATCCGGCGGCGCGGCGGCCCCGCCCGTGTTGAGGTGGGTGAGGCTCGCGAGCCCGGCTCCCTGCCGCTCGGCGGCGTCGAGCAGCTGGAGCGCGGCGGTGGGCACCCCGGAGTAGTGCGTGACCCCGTGCTTCTCGATCAGGTCGAGCGCCCTGTCCGCGTCCCACTTCCGCATGAGGACGAGCGTCCCGCCGACGGCCATCACCGAGTAGAGCGTCGTGAAGGCCGCCACATGGAAGAAGGGAAAGGTCATGAGGCAGACGGGTGCGGGCCCCTGCCCCGGGAGCACGCCCCTCGCGAGTGCGGAGGCCGCGGCGGTGTAGCGGGGGTTCATCGCGGCCCCGGCCTGCGCGAGCTGGGTGGCGACGGCGCCCTTGGGACGGCCGGTAGTGCCGGACGTGTAGATGATGGTGGCGTCGTCCTCGGGACGTACGTGGACGTCGGGCGGCGCGGCGGAGGGGTCCGGGGCGGGGAGGTCCTCGTACCGGACGACGCCGTCGGCCGACGGCCCCTCGTGATGAAAGACGATCACGGGCACCGGCACCCGCCTGGCGCCGGCCCAGTCTGCGACCCTGGGCAGCCGCTCCCCGTCGACGAGCAGCACGCGCGGCTCACAGTCGTCGAGCGCGTACGCGAACTCCTCGGCGGTCCACCAGGCGTTCAGCGGCACAGCCACCAGACCGGCCAGCTGCGTGGCCCAGAAGGCGATCTGCCACTCGGGGTGGTTGCGCATCGCGACCACGGCCCGGTCGCCGGGCCGCAGCCCGTACTCCTCGGTGAACCGGCGTGCCAGCGCGGACGCGGCGGCGAAGAACTCCCCGTACGTGTACGCCCCGCTCTCCGCCACGAGGAACGGCCGCTCCCCGAACGCCCAGGTGGCCTCGACGAACTCCCGCAGCGTGCGCGGCCCGGACACGTACACCCCGTCGGCAGTGGCGAACGGGGCGCCGGGGGCGGTCAGGGCACTGAGGGCGGCGGAACGGGGGTGCGGCACGGGTCGCCCTTCTGTCGCGCTGTCGTGTTGTCTCGCTGCCGTACGCGGGCTAAGCGCCCGCTTAGTTCTCTACGACGCTATGCGCGACTCCCCACCCCGTCAAGGTCTGCCCGAGCGGCCCCACCCTCCAGCCACCCCAATTCCTGGGCCCACGTCCCCGACGCCACCCTGCATGCTCAGCTTGCGGCCACACCGGCGCCGCCGTACCCGGCGTGCAGCAGCGCCAAGGCCTTGCGATCGGTCTCGTCCGCTGTCGGCATGCCGTCCACGGCTCCCCCTCCACGTGATCGGCAGGGGTGATCGCCCCCAGCCCCGCCCCCTCTGGATCAAGGCCCTTAAGTCGCCGACCGCCGGAACCCCACCCGCTACACTGTGCGCGGTGGCGCAGCCCTCGTCGGATGCGCCGTCCTGTCCCGCCTTCGTAGCTCAGGGGATAGAGCACCGCTCTCCTAAAGCGGGTGTCGCAGGTTCGAATCCTGCCGGGGGCACAGCACTAAGGGCCAGTTCAGAGGGTTGATCCTCTCGAACTGGCCCTTTCGCATGATCGCGGCCGTGCCACGCACGTGACACAAATGGCACAGGGAGTCGTTTCTCATGACGGTCCGCCCCCAGCCCATGGTCGGGGTTGCCTGTGATCGCCCAACGCCTGCTAGAACCCGGCGTATGACATATCGGTTCACGGCTCGTGCGGCGGGGGTAGAGGTCGACACGGCTAACGACGTCATGACTGCCGGCGTCGCCGAGGACGAAGACGGCAGCGGCTTCATCCTGCTGTTCATGAGCACGCCCACCCGGCAGAACGTGTCGCTCGGTCTCGACACCCACTGCCTGGTGACCCAAGACCAGGGCACGGCCTACGGCTGCGTCCGCGAGGTATCTCTGACGGGCGGGGTGTTGGCGGTGTCCTTGGATCCCGCTTCCCTGGATGACCTCGGCTTGGACGACACGGAGATCGAGGCGGTTCTTGAGGTGTCGACTGAGAACATCGACCGGCTGCGGGAAGTGCTTGCGCAGGTGCTGGCGTTCGGCCGCCCGGACGCCCGTCCTCGACGCGTCGAACTCTGAAAGTCGTTTAGGGTGCCACGTCCCCCTGCCGCTGGCGGATCATGGCCCCGAGCCGATCAGCGATGGCCCGGTCCCGGTCGTTGGTCATGTGCTGGTAGATCAGCGCGGCCCGCGCGGTGCTGTGGCCCATGCGGGTCATCAGCTCACGGGTGCTCGCCCCGGAGGCGACCAAGGTGTTCCCCGTGTGCCTCAGATCGCGGAAGTGGGCGTCAGCCGTGATGCCCGCTTCCGTGCGCGCCTTGGTCCAGTCGTCCCGGAAGTTGCTGCGGCGGAGTCGGCCACCCTGCGGCCCGAGGAAGACGTGGCCATCCCGGCCGGCACCCGCGTAGCGCTCCAGGTGAGGTCCACAGACCGCCCGAGTCGCCGAAAGCTTACGGGCCCCGATCTCTCGCCCCATGGCAGCTCCCGCGCAAACCCTCTCCACACCAACGTTGCGCCTGCGGCCTCGGTAGGTTCGGCGCACCGTGAGTCAAGCGGTGCCCGGCTCAACAGCAGTGGGTCTTCGCTACGGACTGGCGGAAGTCTCCGGTCGCGAATGCCCTAACCGGGATCGTGAAGTACAACGTTCCGGCGTCCCCCCAGCCCCATCCGAGGTCCGCGTCCTCCGCCAGCTGAAGCAGATGGACTGCGGGGCCATCGTCCTCGCGGGAGGTCACCTTGAGCGTGTACGAAGTGTCTGGCCAGCCAAAGGCACAGTGACTGCCGGCGGTGTTCCCGTCGAGATCTCCCATCTCACTGAGAATGAGCGATGCCGCACCCCAGTGCTGTTCCTTGTCGAACTCAACGTCTTCGTCCTCGACATCCCAGCAGTCCGGAAGCATGGTGAGCTCAGCCGCGTGCACAGGCACGGCCGGATAGCTTTTCGCCGGTACAGGTGCCTGCGTCTCGACCGCGCGTGCCGGATCGGCGGGAATCACGGAGTACGCCTCGGGTCCGAACGCATCCAGTTTGCGGTACTCCTCATACGGCAAGTCTGGATCGAGGTAGAAAAAGTTGAGCAGGCCGGGCCGTACGGGCAGTTCATCGCCCAGCCATGCAGCAAGGGCATCGGTATCCAGCACGGCGTGCAGGGACAGCGGAACCCCGCTCTGTTCGGGCCAGGTGGTGCCCGGTTCGAGCAGTGCAGCCCCGCCAAGGCGGCATTGCCCAGTGGCCTGCACATTGTCCATCGGTCGGACCAACTGAAAGCCACGGCGGGCCATGGCGGCAAACTGTCGGCCAGCCTTCTCACCGAGCCGTTCGGTGCATACACGGCTCAAGCTGGCAGAGTCATCGAACCGCATGCCCGGATCTCCTCCCACTTGACGCCGTACAGCGCAGAAGTACAGCAACCGTGGTGACCATAGCCGAACGATGCAAACCCTCGACCACCGGCTGACGAGCTCGACAGATCTCAGCGACCGTCGTGCCCCAAGGCTGGGAATCCGCAGGTCACGCCACAGACCGCCCCACCTCGCTCCTAAAGCGGGCGTCGCAGGTTCGAATCCTGCCGGGGGCACCAGCCAAAAGGCCCCGGACCGATCATGGTCCTGGGCCTTTTGACGGCAGCATTTGACGGCAGTCGCCTCTCAGGCGGCCGGCAGACGGCGCTTGAGCAGGCGGTCCATGGGGCTGATCGCCTCCCGCTGGACGACGTGGTTCGATGGTACGAGCGGCTAGCCAGGCGAGTGCACGCCGTACGCGGGCGGTTGACTACTCCGCGGTTTGCCGATTTCCTGAAGCGTCGGGCTCTTTGGCGCTGGTGAGCCGTTGAGACTCATCCTGCACAGACGTGGATCCGGGCCTCGTTCTCAGTCCGGGGTTCGAGGCCGACTGCGGCGCGGCGGGAGGGCGTTCGGGTTCGAAGCCGAGCCCGGCCCCGGCCAAGAGTGGCCGGAACCGGGGGCCCAGCGCCGGTGAAACCGGTCAGG
Source organism: Streptomyces sp. NPDC059909 (assembly GCF_042730885.1). NCBI lineage: Bacteria > Bacillati > Actinomycetota > Actinomycetes > Kitasatosporales > Streptomycetaceae > Streptomyces > Streptomyces sp. NPDC059909. The sequence continues at coordinate 31,433 of NZ_JBHWKX010000005.1, read as the reverse complement.
GCGAGCGGTGAAATCGGTCAGGACAAGACGTCGGTCAGGACGCCAGGTCCGGTCGGTCGGACACCCGCAGCGCGTTGACGATCGGCGTCCCGAAGCCCTTGTGCGTCACGAACCGCACGTTGAGTTGGCCGTCCGTGACCTGGACGGTGGACGTCTTGGTCAGCGCGGCGAAGGTGCCGACCTCGTTTGCGACATCGAGGGACGGGCAGACCTCCTGGCCCTCGATCACCACGTCGAACACCCGCTTGTTCGGGGCCTTCGCCTGAAGTTCGGCGAAGTCCAACTCGATGGTGTAGTAACCGTCGGCCAGCCCGTCGACGCGGTACTCGTACATGCCCTGCTGCGCGTCGGCGAAGCGAGCCGGGTCCTGCGTACCCGTGATCGGCTTGGTGGTCGACACCCGGTTGGAGTTGCCCAGGTAGCCGTAGCCGCCTGCCGTGAACGCCCGGTCCGTCGCCCACCTCTGACCTTCGGCATCGGCGTGGCCGGCCTGGCCGCCGGCGTCGATCGCCAACGGCGTCGAGCCGGCCCTCGCCGAAGACGTTGTTGTCCTCGGGGCCGAGGTCGGTGATCTCGACCGAGCTCGGTGCTCCGACCAAGGAGAGCGCGGGCATGATCGCCATTCAGTGACCTCCGCTCACCAAGGAGAGCACCGCTCCGTCATCCGCCTCGACGGTCGCCTTCGGGATCCAGTCCTGTGCAGCCCGCCAGTCGCGGGTATGCGAGCCACAGCTTTAGGCCGAGTCGACCAGCGGCAGCGAACGCGGGGCGGCGTGACCCGCCGCGTGCACCAGGGCATAGGGCTCCGCAAGGAGTCCGCTCGCGACCAGACCCGGTGGAAGCGGCACGGAGCCGCCCAGCGTGGCGATGGCTACGTCGGCTTTCCCGTCGGCCACTTCACCCGCGGTGCCGAGCCCCACCTCGCGTCCGCGGGTGGTGGCCTGGGACGGCACCTGCGTGGAAGTAGCCGACAGCCCGGCGAACGTGACGCACTTCGGCCGGCACGCAAAGGCCACCAGCCGTCCCGCCGGCTATCCACAGGTGCGGCTGGCCGCCCCCGGCGAATGCGGCACCAAGGCGCTGATCGAGGACGTGTCCGGACCGCTGCTCGGCAAGGAACTGCCGCAGGCCCGCCGCCTGCTGCCCGCTCTCGGACCGGGGATACTGCTGCTGACAGACCGGGGTTACGACGGTTTCGAAGCCATCCGAGATGCCGCGGCTACCGGCGCTGACCTGCTATGGAGAGCGCAATCCGGACGGCTGCTGCCGGTGATCCAGCCCCTGCCCGACGGAAGCCACCTCTCCCAGGTCCTCGACCGCCGTTCCGCCGACCGTCTCGCCGCCTGGCAGCGGCTACGCAGCACAGCCCACGAATTGGGCCATTGCGAGGACTGTGACCATGACCGCTGGTGGCATCAGGTGCGGCACTTCGACGCTCGCGACGAGGCCGCCGAACGGGACCGGATCCGCCAAGCTCGCTGACGGCTGTCGACACTGGTTCGCATCGAGGGCGCGTGCCCCGCGCGGCCCCGCCCGACGCCGCAGTTGGGCGTCTGCCCAGGCGGGGCCGGTCCGCAGCCTCACCCTTCCACACTGGGCTGTACAGCAGCGGAGTACGGCAATCACCGTGACCGCATCCGGCGCCCACGTCGACCATGGGGCGGAAGCGCTCGACCATAGAGGCACGCACGGCGAAGACGCGTACCGCGTCCTACCTGTCATCTTCGTCCCGGCCATCCTCGAAGACGAAGAGCGGTTTGGCGCCATGTGCGGGTGCTTCGGCGAACGAGATGGCTTCAGTGAAGCGTTCGAGCGGGAACGGCTCGCCTTGGGGGATGCTCAGCACTTCATCAGCGACGAGACCGCGAACCTCGGACAGCGCGCGCAGCGCATCCGCAGGTGAGGCAGTGCCGAACCAGCGGTTCAGCCAGAAGCCACGGACTGCTTTGGTCTCGTAGATAACCGAGCGTGCCTGCAGCGGGATCGTCAGCGCTGCCGGGTCAGTCTGCCGATGGGTAGAGAGCGCGCCGTAGACCACGACCTCTCCTCCCGGAGCCAATGCCTGGGATACCTGGGCACCCACGTGGCCCGCGACACAGTCGATGGCCTTGCGGACGCCAGCCGGTCCTGCAATCTCGGCCACACGCTGCAACAGGTCCTCGTCCTCAGTGCAAATGACCTCGTCGCCACCAAGCGCCTTGATCTCCTCGACGGCATCGCGCCGCCGCACGACATTGATCGTGCGAATACCCAGATGCCTGGCCAGCTGAATGACGAGCCGGCCGACGGTGGAGCCCGCGGCCGTCTGCAACAACCATTCACCCGGCTGTACGTCGAGTTCACGGGTCACCAGGAGCAGCGCGGTCAACGGGTTGACGGCGAGTTGGCAGGCGCTGGAGTCGCTCAGATGATCGGGGACCGGCAGGAGCCTTCGTGTATCGGCAACAAGGTATTCCTGCCAAGTGCCGGCCACATGCGGCCCGGGTACCGCCGGGACAGCAACGGCCACCACGCGCTCGCCGATCTTCAGTCCCTCGGTATCCGGGCCCAGGGCCTCAATACGGCCCACGCATTCCATGTGGCCCCCGACAGTGGGAAACTCGGGGGAGAAACCGTAGCGGCCACGCAGCACGTGCAGATCACTGGCGTGAATCGGAGTCGCCTTCACGCGGATCAACGCCTGACCGGCTTCTGGCGTGGGAATCGGCCGGGATTCCAGCCGCAGGACATCGGCCGGCTCGCCAACCTTTTCGGCTACGAGCGCGCGCATGGTTTGTGGCATGGGCATGAGATCTCTCCTCTAGTCGCGCTCGGCGTCGGGCGACGGGGCGGCGAAGTACTGGGCGTATCGCGTCCCGGCAAAGTGCTCGCCCAACAGTCGAGAGAAAAGCAGGACCGACGGCAGTGGACGGTGGTTCACCACGAGATGCTGCGTCTGCCCCTCTGGGTTCCTGTATACGACAGCGATGTTTGCGATCGGCTCACCGCACACCTTCGACGTGTAGTCCTCGACGAAGTCATTCTCTCCGTACTCACCGATGTAGATGAAGTCTTGGTGCTCGTACAGAGTGCGCGCATAGGACAGCACCGTGCGAACGTCCTCGGCCCCGCGCACGATCCCGTTCAGGACCGAGCCCTCCAGCGTCACATCGTCGGCAAGGTTGTCCAGCCAATGCGGGTAATAGTCCGTACGCTGCCGCGCCGGGTCGCCGCTGCCCAGATACATCGGTGTCGTCTTGTCAGTCATCTTCCAGCCCTCCTAGCAGGGGGCCGGCTCCTGCTGGGAGGGACCCCGACGAGCCATTTGAAATAACCGTAACATGTTTACCTATGTTTCTTTGTGCTTTGCGGCGATTGTCGTATGTTTGTTCGACATCGCTGCGTGTCGCTTGTCGCGCCAACCTGCAAGCGCGCGTTGGGAGGCCGGAAAGCAGGTCTGACCTGCGGCTGCAAAGCCCTCGGCGGAGAGCTCGACCGCGATGCCTTCGTGTTCTCCGCGGCGGCCGACTCCTAACTCCCGAACAAGCCTCCAAGCGTCAGCCAGCGATTCCGCCGACTTGCGAAGAAGCTGAAGATCCACACCCATCGCCTGGAGGACCTTCGCGCGTACAACGTGACCGAGCTCCTGGGCGCCGGTGCCGAATTGCGCACCGTCGCCGGCCGCGTCGGTCACGGAAGGGGAGGCGCGACCACGCACAAGTACTACGCGGCCTTCCTAGCCACCTCCGAACGCCAGGCCGTCACCGCTTTCGCCAAGCAACTCCCCGTCCCGGAGGGCCTGCTCGCCGACCGCCCTGTCACCACTGTCATCAACGGCCTCCGCCTGGCGTGCGAGTGCCGCAACGAGTCGCTGTGGGCCATGCTCGTCGTCACCGACGAGGGAACCGAAGCCCTGTGCGGCCAGTGCGAGGCCGCCGTCGAAGCCCGCCCGGACACCGAGGTCGGCCCCATCGGCCGCGCCGTAGAAATGGAAGCGATTCCACCCCGCGAGCTCGCCCCCTGGGAAACCATCGCCCAGGAGCTCGCCGAGGTCATCAAGGACGGCACGATGCTCCCTGGCGAGGAGGTCCCCACGATCGGTGACATCGCCCAGGCCCACGGTGTCTCGGTCGGCACCGCGCACCGCGCCTTCACGCGGCTGAAGAAGGACGGCCTGATCGAGGCCATCTGGGAGGTGAATGTCGACTCCACGATCTGCCGGGCTCACCAGCATGTGGCCGGTGCCCGTCGCAACGGGAACGGCCAGGAGGAGCCGCCCGGCGGCATCCGTACAGCGCCCGATGACCACGGCCTGGGCCGGTCCAGGGGTGGCTGGACGACCAAGATTCATGTGGCGTGCGAGCAGGGCCAGCGGCCGTTATCGCTTCTGATCGCCGCCGGTCAGCGTGGTGACAGCCCTCAGTTCGTGGCCGTCCTGGAAGCCATCCGGGTGCCTCGGCTCGGTCGTCCCCGCATACGCCCTTTGCGGGTGCGGGCGGACAAGGCGCCGAGTGCCGGCCCGCGCGGACGGCGGGTGACCCGTGCGGGGCACTCAGGCAGGACCGGCGGCCGCACGCTCCGCTGTATAGCAGACGTCGCACGTCAGTCGTCTGGCTTCGGGCCTGGCCGGGGGGTTGGGCACGCCAGGAAGCGGATCGCTGGTGACATGCAGATGCGTGCGGCACATCCCGGCCCCGCACCGGGCGCAAGCGGCTACAGCGACAGCCTGTACCGGTCGAAGCGCGTTGGTAGCGCAGTCATAGCAGTTCATGGCGACCGGCCTTTCTCGACTATAAAGCCTTGCCATACTGACGAGACTTGCTGTGATTTCCCCACCCCTACAGTTGAACATGCGAGCGAATGCACTTGTGCGGTGGAGGCGCCACCCGAACGATGGCTGGGGAAGAGTCATCCGCTGGGCCCGGCCCACACCGCTGGATCGTCGAACGTACTCCTTCGGTGCCTGGCGCAGTGTCACCGGCCAGGCTGGCGTTCCGTGATCTCCTGAAGTACCCAGCCGTTGCCGTCCGGGTCGCTGAAGGTGGCGTAGGAGGCATATGAGGTGCGGTCGGGGTGTGTGCCGGAAATCCGCTCCTGGCCTGCGCCGCGGTGGACGGCGTCTCCGGCCTCGTGGCCGTGGTGGAGAAGCCCTCCGGCGTCGTGGAACACCTCGCTCACCTTGACGCCGCGGCCGACGAGCTCCGCGCGGGCCTGCTCGACGTCCGAGACGATGAGGTACAGGCCCTGGGTCGAGCCGGGGGCGGCGGAGATCATTCCCTTGCCGAAGATGATCGAGCACCCGGAGCCGGGCGGCGTGAAGTGCACCAATCGGTAGTCGTCACTGAACGTGTTGTCGACGTCCAGGCGGAATCCCACCGCCTCGTAGAAACTCTTGGACCGATCGACGTCGGAGACGGGCAGCACGATGACTTCGAGCTTCAGATCCATCTTTTCACTCACCTTCATCGATTCGGGTTCCGCCTGCGTTATCAACTGAGCAGGTGAAGGGGGCACTCGATGCGTCACCAGCTCAAATAGATGGGCGCTGACGTCCCCCGTCGACGCGCCACAGCCGACGAGGCTGCAGGATGCCCAAAATTAGGCATCACCACTGGCAAGGAGGCCTCAGAAGGCGCCCTGAACGCGCCCTTCCAGCGTGCCTCCAGCGTGGCTCGTGCGCATTCTGAAGGAACGGCCCCGTCCTTCCGTTCTCGCCGGGCATAGCTCGGGCTGCAATACCGAGGCGGGTTGCGTCCTGAGGAGTGGTATAGCGGGTAACGCCCCATGGGCACTGTCAACTTGGTTGGTGAGCCGAGCACCTGGGACGATCCTCAGGTCTTCTGCGAGGTCGAGGAGCTGATGCTCGCCCGCGGGTGATCGTCTCGTACGAGACGTCCGGCAGTGGTGCGCGAAGTTCGACCCGGCCTACGCCCGCGAGCTGCGGCAGCGCCCACCCGAGGCCGGCGGCAAGTGCACCTGCCGAGGGCAGCCCACCTCAGCCACCTGAAGCGAAACGGGGAGGTGAGCAGCGGTAGTACCTTTCGCCACCTGCAGCTCCTCTTTGGGCGTGGCAAATCGGCGCTGACATCACCGTCACCTATTTGACGGGTGGCGAATCAAGTGCCAGGCCGGCACTTGCTCAACTGGGACAGATCGGGTTGCGGAGCCCGAATCCATGAAGGTGAATGGTCTCCGACATCGAAACCACCCGCGCGGAGTTCGCCATGCGGTCACCTTCAGCGACCGGACGGCAACGGCTGGGGGCTTCGGGCCATCTGCCCTATCGAACTGAAGTCATCCGGTGAAGCCGCATCTCCCGGCGGGGCTGAGAGCCTTCGGTCCCCCGGCCGGCCGGAACGGCCGAGCACCGCGGACCGCGGGGAGGTGGGCCTGGACAACCGCGGGGCGCCCTCCCCTCAGAATCCAAGCCCGCGAACCCGAGAAAGACACAGGGAACAGCTGTGAACGACACCCACCGCACCTACGACGTCGTCGTCATCGGTGCGGGCCCCGTGGGCGAGAACGTGGCCGACCGGACCCGTGCCGCGGGACTCAGTAGCGTCATCGTGGAGCGCGAGCTGCTGGGCGGCGAGTGTTCGTACTGGGCATGCGAGCCCAGTAAGGCGCTGCTGCGGCCGGTGCTGGCACGCGCCGACGCCCTCCGCGTGCCGGGACTGAGGCATGCGGTGGACAGACCCCTGGACGTGGAGGCAGTCCTCGCACACCGCGACGACATCGTCAGGCGCTGGCAGGACGACAACCACGTCGCCTGGCTGGAGTCGGTCTCTGTCGACCTCGTACGCGGCCACGGCCGCCTCGACGGTCCCCGCCAGGTGGTGGTGACCACCCCCGACGGCGAGACCGTGCGGCTCAGTGCCCGCCACGCGGTCGCTGTCTGCACCGGCACTGGCCCGGCAATGCCGGACCTCCCCCAGTTGGACTACATTCGTCCCTGGACCAACCGCGAGGCGACCAGCGCCGACCGTGTGCCCGGTCGTCTCGCCGTGGTCGGCGGCGGAGTGGTGGCCGTCGAAATGGCCACCGCCTGGCGTGCGCTCGGCGCCCAGGTGACCATGCTGGTCCGAGGCAGCGGGCTGATTCCCCGCATGGAGCCGTTCGCCGGCGAGATGGTCGCGGACGCATTGCGTGACGCGGGCGTCGACCTGCGATTCGGAGCCACCGTCACGTCCGTGACACGAGAGGGAGGGGCCGACGGGGAGGCGCACATCACCATGGCGGACGGCGGGCAGCTGACCGCCGACGAGATTCTGTTCGCGACCGGCCGGGCCCCGACTACCGGCGACATCGGCCTGGAGACCATCGGTCTCGCTCCCGGCGACTGGCTGACCGTCGACGACACCTTCCGGGTCAGCGCCGTCACGGACGGATGGCTGTACGCCGTCGGTGACGTCAACCACCGCGCCCTGCTGACGCACCAGGGCAAGTACCAGGCTCGGATTGCGGGAGCCGTGATCGCAGCCCGCGCCCACGGTGAACCGGTGGACGACAGCAAATGGGGCGCACACGTCGCGACCGCCGACAGCGAAGCCGTGCCGCAGGTGATTTTCACCGACCCCGAGGTCGCCGCCGTCGGCCTGACCACGCGGGAAGCGGAGCGCACCGGGCGCCGGGTCACGGTGGTGGACTACGACATCGCCCGTGTCGACGGCGCCGTCCAGTACGCGAAGGGATACCGCGGCAAGGCTCGCATGCTGGTCGACACCGACCGCGGCACCGTGGCCGGGGTCACCTTCGTCGGCCCAGGCGTCGCAGAACTGCTGCACTCGGCAACCATCGCGGTGACCACCGAGGCGCCGGTCGAACGACTCTGGCACGCCGTCCCCGCCTTCCCCACGATCAGCGAGGTCTGGCTACGGCTGCTGGAAACCTATCGTGGGTAGGCCAGCGGTTCGCAGTACAGCCAGAGGTCGTTCTCTCCCGTCGTTCATCCCATATGCACCGAGTCCGGCGGCCGCACCTGGCTAATCTCCCGCCCCTCGGGAGGCCGTGTCGCGTCCGACCAGTGGGGCCTCTCCGGTCACGGTGAGCGCCGTGACCAATTCCTCCAGGTCGGCTCCGAGAGGGGTGTCGCAGTCCCAGACGGCCTCGTAGGCGATCTCGACGGGTACCCCGGCCTGGAGGACGGGGCGGCAGCTCGTGTGCTCGTGTGTGATCTTGGAGCGAGGCAGGAGTGCTGCGCCCAGGCCCATCGCCGCCCACTCGTCCACCGCCCGGAAGCTGGCGGCTTCGCCAGGGTACGTGCGCAGCGCCAGGTCGTGGCTGTGGAAGAGTTCGGTGGTGAAGGTGGTCAGCCCGCAGGTGCTGGGCCCGAGGATGTAGGCGGCGTCCGCTACGGCCTTGAGTTCGACCGAGCTGTCGTCCCCGGAGGCGTCGGGGTCGATCACGACCACCGGTTCACGGGCGATGACGCGGTGCTGCAGGGTGGGCATGCCGGGCACGGCGGGGACGAGCACGATGTCCAGCCGGCCCGCCTGCAGGTCGGCGCTCAGGGGTTCGAGGTCCGCTTCCCGCAGGACAAGGTCGCGTGGACGCTCCAGGGTGCGGGCGGCCCGGAACGCCCGGGCGACGAGTTCCGCCCCGATCAGGGGTGACACACCCATGCGGATCGTTTCGGTGACCGGACTGGCCAGCCGCTGGGCCTCGGCGGCAAGCGTGTCGAGGGAACCGAGGACGTGGTCGATCAGGGGCAGGATCCTTGCGCCGTGCTCGGTGGGCTTGACCCCGCGCGGTGAGCGGTCGAAGAGCTTCACGCCGAGCTCCTCCTCCAGCCGGGCGACGCCGTTCGACAGGGCCGGTTGCGTCACCCCGTAAGCCCGTGCGGCGGCGCTGAAGGACTTCGTCCGGGAGACCGTCTGGGCGTATCGCAGCGCCTCGATGTTCACGACTCTCTCCTCCTGGCCATAGCCACCCCTTATACCCACATTCGCCCCGATCCTCTACCGGAGCCGTGTGGAGCGCCCTACAGTCTGAGGCGTTCCCCGGACATTCGGGAACCGGTCAGACACGAGGCCCCGGGCCGTCGCCCCAAGCCAACCCCCTGAGGTTCATCCGGCACTCACCCTGACGACCAATGTCCGATATGTGGAGTTTCGCACATCCCTATAACCGCGCACAGAACGCGCATCAAGGAGCACCCGCATGCCCAGCAACACGCTCGACTTCACCGGTCAGAAGGTCGTCGTCATCGGCGGAACCAGCGGTATGGGACTGGCCGTCGCCCGCCGTGTCCTCGAGGGCGGCGGCAGCGCCGTCGTCACCGGCCGGTCCGAGAAGAGTGCCACGAAGGCGGTGGCCGAGCTGGCCGAGTTCGGCAACGTCGTCGGTCTGGCCGCCGACCTGTTCGACCGCGCCGCCGTGGACCGCCTGCGCGGCACCCTGACCGAGCAGCACGCCGACGCCACCCTCCTCGTCAACGCCGCCGGGATCTTCGAGCCGAAGTCCTTCCTGGAGCACACCCAGGAGGACTACGACCGCTACCAGGCCATCACCCGGGCCTTCTACTTCGTGACCCAGACCGTCGCCGGCAACATCATCGCCCGCGGCAGCAAGGGAGCCATCGTCAACATCGGAGGCATGCTGGCGCACCAGGCCATGGCCGCCACCCCGTCCTCGGCGTACTCCGTGGCCAAGGCCGGCCTGCACTCCCTCACCCAGCACCTGGCCATGGAGCTGGCCCCGTACGGAATCCGCGTCAACACCGTGGCCCCCGCCGTGGTCCGCACCCCCATCTACGAGGCGTTCATCCCCAAGGACGAAATCGACTCCGCGCTCGACGCGTTCAACACCTTCCACCCCCTCGGCCGCGTCGGAACCCCCGACGACGTCGCTCCCACCATCGCCTTCCTCCTGTCCGACCAGGCCGACTGGGTCACCGGCGCCACCTGGGACGTCGACGGCGGCGTCCGGGCCGGACGCAACAAGTACTGACCGGCCCTCACCCCCCTTCCCTCCCCAGAGACACCCAGCCGACTGCGGGACGCCACCGCGTCCCGCACCCCCTCGGTCGACAGCACAGGAGCACCGCGTGACCTACCACGAGCACACCGACCACCAGTACGCCAAACACATACGCGCCGGCGCCCCCGAGGCCTTCAAGGCGTTCATGGCCTTCGACAACCAGGTACTGCGCGGCAGCGACAAGGTCATCCCGCCCAAGTACACCGAACTCATGGCGGTGGCCGTGGCACTGACCACCCAGTGCGCGTACTGCATCGAGGCCCACACCAAGGCCGCACACTCCGCAGACGCAACCCAGCAGGAACTGGCAGAGACCGTCATGATCGCCGCAGCGCTGCGCGCCGGCGGCGGCTACGCCCACGGCTTCATGGCCATGAAGTTCTTCGACCAGGCCACCTGACCGCGCTTCGGTCTCCCTGGAGCGAGGTTCGTGAGCGCGTCTGGAGGCCGGCTGGGACTTCGTCGCAGGCCAGGGCCGATCGGCATCGCCGTGCTCGCCACCGTGACCGTGGTGGCCTACCGCGTCGCAAGACGCCGCAGAAGCCGCCGCGTCACGCCGAGCCCGTCCAGGGTCGTGGCGTACGGCGAGGCCAAGCGGGCCTCCGATCAAGGGCCGGCACACGCTTTCACGCATTCACAGGAGTAGTGACACTCACCGGCGCCAAGGCCGCGCACCTGGCCCGCGCCGCAGTGGCAGGGCTGCCCGTGCTGCCCGGCTTCGTACTGGTGCCCACGGAGCGGGCGACCGAGGCCCCCACCGGACACAAAGCCGTGCGCGGCGCCTGGCAGGCGCTGGCCGGCGCACACGGTTCCGCGCGTGTACCTCCACTTCATGAGCAGCGAAGAACCCACCCTGGGCCGAACAACGGAGGCGAGGCGAGAGCGATGAGTGGGAGCGAACCGTGGAGCCGACGGTCGCAGATCGTCGGCCGCATCCAGGACGTGCAGTGGGTGTGCGAGTTCTTCGAGGACGAGTCCAGCCGGGGCCGCGGCTTGCACGTGGTCGGCGCGGCGACGTGTGCCCCATATCCGTCGCGCGACTGTCGTTCGACACACGAGTTCGGCACGGTCATTCGACGGCGGTGACGAGCGAAGGACACATCGCAGTAATCCGGGCCGGCCATGAAAGGCCGGACCGGATCGACACCCCGGTCGAGCTTGAGGCCGCGGTCGGCGCCGCCTACATCCTCGGGCCCCCACACTGCGGACTCCAAGATCACGCACCAGCACGCCAGTTGCCGCCCCCTGCTTCAGGCGGGCACACCCGTCGAGATCGCCTATGAGGCCGACTGGGACTGCGACACGCCCCTCGGAGCCGACCTGGAGGAATTCGTCACGGCGCTCACGGGGGCTGGAGAGGTCCCCTTGGCCGCGATCGGCACGGCGTCGAGCGGCGAGCCATAGGCACCCCTTATACCCGCATTACTCGTGATCCCCTACCGGAGCCTCGCGGAGCCGTCTACGGTGCCTTCCCGGCACTACTTGCGATTCGCAAGTCAGGGGACCTGCACCAAGGAGCGCACGTCATGCCCAGCAACACGCTCGATTTCACCGGGCAGGAGGTCTCGTCTTCGGCGGTACCAGCGGTATCGGGCCGGCCGTCGCCCGCCGTGTCCTCGAGGCGGCGGCAGCGCCGTCGTCACCGGCCGGTCCGAGGCCGGCGCCACTCTCCGCATGTGCCCTCGCCGAGCATGGTGAGTCGCCCTGGCCCAGGGTGGCGGACTTGCTGCTCCGGTGGCCGGTCGGACGGTAGACGTTCCGTCGCAGCAGGCTTCGGCGCTGCCCCTTTCCGAAGAACGCGGTGCCAGTGCGGCCTCGTCAGGGCCGAGCCAATGCAGTTGCGCCGTCCGCCGGTGCACCCGCGAACAGGCCGCGACGCCGGTCACTGCCGGCCGGACCATCTACGCGAAGACGATCAAAACTGAATAGTTGCTTAACGTGGCAATTTTTTTTATCGATGTGGTTGATCTATCAACTACCCCAATCAACCGAAGAGTTCACCATGGGAACTGACACCGCGACCGCGACGGACACCGCCTTCGCATCGCACCACTCGACCGGCCGAACACATCGCTCACAAGGAACCGGGCCGCTCTCCCACCGCACAGGTACATCCATGCAGCCCTTCAGCGGCGCGTCCGCGGTCACGGGCATCGGGCGACTCCTGGCGCCGCAGCGTCTCACCCGATGCGCCGCTCGTATCCGAACCGGCGTCTACCGCACCGTTGTTGAGCTCGGGCGGAAACCGTTGAAATCCACCCTGCGTGCCCCACATACGCGGTCGGTCGCCGTGAAACGGACGTTGCGTCACGCAGGCACGGGAGCGGCGGCGCTCGCCCTCCTTTACGCGGCCCTCATCGCGCTCTTCCCCGGCGACCGAAACCACCTCGGCCTGCTGGAGTTGGCGCACGCCTTCTCACAGATCCACGCCATCGCCCCCTTGGCCCTGATGGCACTGACCCTGCTCTGGCTGGCCCACCGGCATACCGCGGTCTACGCCCGCGCGGCCATCGCGTTGCTGCTGTCCGTCACGGCCGGCCTCGTCTTCGCCGAAACCGTGTCCGTGCGCGGGCTGCCGACGCCCGAGGGGTCTGTCGTCCGTGACTACGTGGCGTTGCCCGGAGCCCTCGCGGGTTGGTACCTGCTGATGGGACTGGCACTGGCCGCCGGCCTGTCGGCCGTGCGGGCGCGCATCGCCGTGATGGTGGTGGCTCTGTCCGCGGTGGCGACGTCCGTGCTGACCGCCGACCACCAGATGCACGGCGCGGCATGGGCCGCGGGTGTGCCTCTTGTGGCGTGGTACGTGGCAGGACGTGTCCAGCGGCCCCGGACACGCGGTCGCGGGCCTGCGGACGCCTGGGAGCCCGAAGGCCGGGTCGTGCCGTTCCGGCCTCGTGACGCGGCGACGCGGCAACGGCCGGCCACCGTCTCCGTACCGCTGCGGAAGACGGGCTGACGACCTTGGACATCGATGGTTTCATCGAGGCGGCCGGATGGTGGTCCTACGCTGTCGTGTTCGCCGCGACAGCCAGTGAGACCAGCGCCTTCATCGGGCTGCTGGTCCCCGGGGAGACCGTCATCCTCCTCGCATCCGCCATCGCGGGCCGAGGCGACCTCAACGTCCTGATCCTGGCCGCCGCCGTCGTGACCGGAGGAATCACCGGCGACAACCTCGGCTACGCGCTTGGCCGTCGGTGCGCGCGTCATCCCGGCAGACGGCGCTCACGCAGGGCCGACCGCCATCACCGGCACGGACGGGCCCAGGCCTTCCTGGTGCGTCACGGTGGCGCGGCGGTGTTCACCGGCCGGTTCATCGGTTTCGTGCGGACCTTCCTTCCCTACGCCGCCGGCGCGTCGGGCATGCCGTACCGCCGCTTCTTCGTCCACAGCACCGCCGCATCGCTGGTCTGGGGCATCGGCAATGTGCTGTTCGGCTACTTCGCCGGGGCGGCCGCCATCGAGTTCCTGCACTCGGCCGGGCCGATCGGCATCGCCGTGCTCGCCACCGTGACCGTGGTGGCCTACGGCGTCGCAAAGCTCCGCAGACGCCGCGGACGCCGCCTCGTCGCGCCGACCCCGTCCAGGGTCGTGGCGTACGGCGAGGCCAAGCGGGCCTCCGATCAAGGGCCGGCACACGCTTTCACTCATTCACAGGAGTAGTGACCCATGTCAATCGACGATCTCGAGCTGGCGGTCGTACCGCTGGACGCCCCTGAGGCCCAGGACCCGAACCTCACCGGCGCCAAGGCCGCGCACCTGGCCCGCGCCGCCGTGGCAGGGCTGCCCGTGCTGCCCGGCTTCGTACTGGTGCCCGCGGACCGGGCACCCGAGGCCCCCACCGGACACAAAGCCGTGCGCGGCGCCTGGCAGGCGCTGGCCGGCGCACACGCTTCCGCGCGTGCGCTCGTCGTGCGCTCCTCCTCCGTGTACGAGGACACCGAGTACTCGTCGATGGCGGGCCGCTTCGAGTCGGTGCTGGACGCACGGGGCTGGGAGGAGTTCACCGCGGCGGTGAGCACCGTGCTCGGTTCCGCCCGGCGGGTGCGGCCCCTGCGGCAGTCCCCGAATGCCCTGCCGGGCGACGGGATGGCCGTGCTCGTCCAGCCCATGCTCAGGTCGGCCGTGGGAGGCGTGATGTTCGGGGCCGACCCGGTCGAGGGGCGTACCGACCGCATCCTGGTCAGCGCGGTACGCGGCGGCCCGGACCAACTGGTCGACGGCAGTACCCAAGGAGTGCGCTACCAGCTGACCAGGCGTGGCCGGCTCGTGCGGGCCGAACCGGCCGAAGCCCGCGACGACCGGCTGCTCCCGCACCGGCGGACCGCACCTCTGGTGGCGCTGGCCAAGAAGACCGAGCGGGTCTTCGGCAGCCCGCAGGACATGGAGTTCGGCTTCGACGCCCAGGAGCGGCTATGGCTTTTCCAGGCTCGGCCCATCACGGCCATGGCCACGCGCCCGCCGCGCGGCGCACGGCTGCTGGGCCCCGGCCCGGTCGCCGAAACCCTCCCTTCCGTTCTCCAGCCGCTGGAGGAGGATCTGTGGGTGACGCCGATGTCCCACGGGCTGACCGTGGCCCTTGACGTCGCCGGAGCGGCATCCCGGCGCCGGCTGCGCAAGGTGCCGGTGGTGACCACCGTGCAGGGTCGTGCCGTGGCCGATCTGCGGCTGTTGGGTGCGGTGCCCTCCCGCCATCCGTTCCTCGAGCGCCTCAATCCCGCGCCGGGGGCGCGCCGTGCCGCGGCGGCATGGCGAGTGGGCAGGCTGCGCAGGGCTCTCCCGCTGCTGGCGGTCGACCTGATGGCGGATGTGGATCGCGCGCTGGCCGACTTCCCGCCGCCTCGGGAGATGCTCAGCGGGCAGTTGCTGGACGCGGTCGGCTGGGGCCGCAAGGTGCTGTCGGCCCTGCACGCCCAGGAGTCGCTCGCCGGTGCGCTGCTCGACGGGGGACGTGGCGCCACGGCCGCGGGAGAGGCGCTCGCGGAGCTGGCCGAGGGCCGCGCCCGGGGACTGCAGGATGAGGAACTGGTGCAACGCCACCCCGTTCTGCTGGCTCTGCTGCCGCCCACGCTGGCCGACCGCGCACCTCTGCCTGCGCCAATCGGGCGCACCGCGTTGCCGCGCGGTGTGGGAGCGCTGCCGGTGCGTGAGGGGTTGCGACTGCGCGTCCGCTGGGTGCAGGAGATGCAGGCCCGGATGGTGAGGGAACTGGCGCGCCGGCTCGGCGTGGGTGCCTGCGAACTCGGCCTGTCCCGCCTGGTGTTGCTGCGCTGGGAGGAACTCGTGCGGGTGGCACGGGGTGACGGGCTTCCGGCCGACTTCGCCGAACGGGTGCCGCGTACGGACACCGGTGTGCTGCCGGACGAGTTCCGTCTGGCGGCCGGCGTTCCCGTGGCCGAGCCCAAGTCCGGTCCCCGTACGCCGGGGCAGGGGTCCGGCGGCGGCTTCGGCACCGGCACGGCCTGGGACGGCCAGGGTGAGCGCCCCGACCGCCCGGTGCTGGTGGTCCGCTTCCTGGATCCCGCACTGGCTCCCCTGCTCCCGGACGTGGCCGGGCTCGTGGCGGAGACCGGCAGCCCCCTGTCCCACCTGGCCCTCCTCGCTCGCGAATACCGCATTCCCACCGCGGTCGGCGTACCGGGAGCGACCGAGCGCTTCCCCACCGGCACGCCCCTGGCCGTCGACGGCGGGACGGGCGCGGTGACCGTGCGCGACCTCCCCCGGGCCGCCTCCCTCCCGGTTCAGGCACGACAGGAGTCGGCAAGGTGACGACCATCCGGCTCGCCGGTTACACCGTCGGCGGACTGTCCGCCGCCTATGCCGGCTACTACACGGTGCTCTACCTGACCAGATGGGAATGGCAGCGGGCCCTGATCTCCGCGGTCCTGCTCGTCATCGTCGAGGTCTTCCTCGCCACGGTCCTGCTGTTCACCCGTTTCACCCGGCTGGAGAACCGGCTGGAGGAGTCCGAGGCCCGCGCGGAGGATGTGCGCAGCCGACTCGAGCAGACCAGGACGCCCACCCGACACCGCTTCGCCTGGCTCGCCTCCACCGGTCCGGATGCGCTGAACGGCACGCAGCGCACCTTCGTGTTCGTGCCCGTACTGATGGTCGCGGGCGCGGTCCTCTCCGGAATCGCGATGGTCATCCAGAAGATCGCCGGCGCGAGCGCCGGGCCGGGCGCGGAGCGCCGACTGGCCGCACGCCTGACGGCCCTGACGGCACCACCGGTCCACGAAACGGTCTCGTTGGAGGAGCGCCCGGCCGTGGCCCCCGCCCGCCCGGGACGCAGAGCACTCACCGTGACGGTGGCCGCGGCGAGTCTGCCCCTCACCCTGGTCCTGTGGTCCGTACTCGCGGACGCGACCCAGACCCGCCCCGAGCGCACGCCCGACGCGTCGAGTACGACCCTGGTCTTCGAAGTCGCGACCCAGGGGGAACAGGACTC
Organism: Streptomyces sp. NPDC059909; assembly: GCF_042730885.1. Classification (NCBI taxonomy): domain Bacteria; kingdom Bacillati; phylum Actinomycetota; class Actinomycetes; order Kitasatosporales; family Streptomycetaceae; genus Streptomyces; species Streptomyces sp. NPDC059909. Next base: position 15,031 of record NZ_JBHWKX010000005.1, on the reverse strand, counting down.
CGAAGTCGTCCAGCTCGCTGCCGACGACCTCTGGGAGACCTGCCGCCGCTCCACAGCCGCCCGGAACGACAAGGCCGGCCTCCAGCGGATGGGCGACCACCTCTTCGCCGGCGTCGTCAGTCCCGCCCTGCCCCCACACGACGTGATGCGTCTGCGTGGCTGCATCGAGGACGCGAACACACACCGCACGAGCGCGGTCGTCCTGGACTGACCCGTCGCTGCGACACACAACCCGGTTTCCACTTACTTGCTCGGAGAACCATATGAAAATACTTGCTTCGCGCAGCAACTCACTTCCGGATCTCCGCCGCAGCAGAGCGCCGAGAGCTGAGGAGCGGATGGGCGGGGGCGACTCGAGGACAGGTTCGCCGTCGTGGCCGGCGCCGGGCCACATCGGCGGCAAGCCCGGCCTCCGCACCGATGTCGTGGCCCCCGGCGTGATCCTCACCGGCGCGCTCGCGTCCACCACGAAGGAGTTCCGGGAGCAGATCCCCGCGTTGGTGCGCTCGTGGCGGTTGGAGCGTGCCGAGGACATCGCCGCCATGCTGGCCTTCCTCTTCTCCGGCGGTGGCAGCTACGTCAACGAACAGTCCCCGCTGCTGAATGGCGGTCGCAGCACATCACCTGAGACCAAAGCCGGGGAGGGGACGACCGACGGACCGGGCCCCTCCCTGATGTCGCGCTTCTCGCACATCCCCACGACCGTCCGACCTCCACTCAGGAGCAGCGAAGAACCCACCCTGGGAAAGGAAGTCATGGCTACATCCATCACCGACATTCAGGCCGACCACTTCTGGTCGGCGAATTTCCTCCCCGGCCCGGGCACCGGCCGGCATCGGGGCCCGCGCGCCGAGGACGATCGCTGCACGCCCGGAATCGAAACCTCTGCGGGGCACGGCCGTCACCGCAGAACCGCTCCCGGCCCCCTGATTCAGCCGGCGCAAGTCCTCCACGGTCACAGCCACGAACCCGCACAACCGCAAACCCGGGACGAAGGCGCGGGCTCCGGATGGCAGCACCACATCTCCCTTGGGCTCGCAGCAGTCGAGACTTTCCCACGGCACGAGGAAGCACCGAACGCATGGGCCGCTCGGGGACAGCAACTGACCGAACCGATCGCAGAGGAAACCATCTCCGACGACTTCATGGTGGTCGGACAAGCTCGTGCGGCATGAGGTGACACCCGGCCAGACCGTGACCGGGGTGCACGGCGCTCAGGACCTCGACACGCGGCACGGCGGGCCGCGTGTCGAGCGCGATCGACCCGAATCAGGGACCCTCCCTAGACGAATGAGTCCGACGTCGGGGCCGGTGCGCGAGCTTGAAGAGAGGGCGCTCAAGATCATGTTGTGACGCAAGACCTGAACACCCTCTTGACCGCGCTGTACGTGAAGATCGACGACGAGATCGGAGGGACCCGGTGGATGGGACGGCCGCCACTGCTGACCGACTCCGAGCTCGTCTGCCTTGCCGTGGCGCAAGCCCGCCCGCCGGACTGCTCGGCATCGCCACGGCGGCCACCTGTTTCGGGGTTCTCGGCAGGCTCAGGGGTAGAGGCCGGCCCGGAAGGCGAACGAGACGAGTTGCGCTCGATCACGTGCGCCGACCTTCGTCATGGCCCGCACCGCATGCGTCTTCACGGTGAACGGCGACACGGACATCTGGGCCGCGATCTCGTCGTTGCCGAGACCGCTCGCGACGAGAACGACCACGTCCCGCTCCCTGGGTGTCAGAGCGTCGAAGCGTTGCAGCAGTTCCTGGTCGATCACCGGGGGCGGACTGTCGGTCATATGACCGATGAGCGCGGCCGTCGCGGCGGCCGACAGCGCACCACCACCGCCAACGACCTCGGTGATTCCGGCGACGAGTTCAGCGGGGCTCACCGTCTTGCTCAGGAAACCGTTGGCGCCCGCGCGAAGGGCGGCGAGAACGATGTCGTCCTGGTCAAAAGTGGTCAGCACGATCACCCGCATCTTTTCGGGTGGGTGCTCTTTGCGGATCCGGCGGGTGGCTTCGACACCGTCGATGCCGGGCATCCGGATGTCCATCAGGACCAGGTCGACGGGGTGGTCCCGGAGGAAGGGGACGACCTGGAGTCCATCGGAGAGATCACCCGCAACAACGAGACTTGGGTCGAGCCGGAGCATCGCTTTGATGCCGGCCCTTATCTCGTCCTGGTCGTCGACGATCAGAATCCGAGTCATCAGACGACGGCTCCCAGGGGGCTGAACTCCGCATGGACCCGGAATCGCCCGTCGTCACTGTCGATCGTCAGCCGCCCGCTGGAGGACTCGACGCGTTCGCGCATCCCCACGAGTCCGAGTCCGCTGCCCAAGCCGGAGCCGCGCAGTGAGTGACCGACGCGGTTCTCCACGGTGACGCAGATCCTGCCGTCGCGCTCGCGCACATCCACCGTTGCCGCCCCCTCTCCATGCCGGTAGGCATTCGTGAGTGCTTCCTGAACGACCCGGTAGACCGTCACGCCGACGCTGGGCTCCACGAAACCGGCGGGGATGTCGATGGAGGGATGAACGTCGAGGCCGATGCTCTCGAAAGAGGCGATAAGGCCTTCCAGGCCGCTGAGCGCCGGGGTCGGCCGGAGCGCCTCGTCGTCGGAGATGTCGTCTCCGAGGCGGAGGAGCGCGAGGATCCGTTGCGTTTCGACGACGACGGTGCGGGCGCTGGACCTGGCTGAGACGAGGGCCTGCCGGGAGGACTCGGCGTCTTCGGGCAGCCCGATCTCCGCGGCACCGAGATGCAGGCTCAGCATCGCGACCTGGTGGCCGATGACGTCGTGGAGGTCCCGGGCGATGCGGAGTCGTTCCTCGGTCACCCGTCGGGTGGCTTCGATCTCGCGGGTGGCGATGGCGCTTTCAGCCCGTTCCTCCAGGGTGCGCCAGTGCTCTCGATGGATGCGCAGCGCGGCCCCTGTCGAACCTCCTGCTATGGCTGAGAAGAGTGCGGCGGCTCCCACGATCGCGCCGCCACGGAATCCTCCCAGCGTCATGAACGCCCCCAGGAAGAACGCCGCCACGATGCCGGTTCCGGCCAGCGGCTGCTTCCCCCTGAGGGTGACCGAGAACAGCACGAGCACCGCCATCATCCACACCGACAGGGGGTCGTGGCCCACCGCTGTGACGGCAAAGGACGCCGCGCTCGTCACGACCAGTCCTGCCCACGGCCTCCACCATGAGAGGGCGACACCGCCACCGGCGAGGAGCACGGAGAGGGCCGTCGGCCAATCCGACCCTCGCAGGATCACTGCCGCGATCTGGCCGGTGAACACCAGCGCGGCCACCGAATAGGCGACGAGGGGCAGCGCCTCGGGGCGGCGGACCCACAGGGGTGCCACGGGCCCGTCCTGATTGTTCTGCGCCTTGACCATGACCTGATTCTCGTCCACGTGTGCTGCGGCCGTGTACTTCGAATGATGTAGACGGCGAGCCCGGTCCGGGCGATGGGGACGGCAGAACTCATTCGATTCGACGTGGATGGCAGAACTACTTCGTTCGAAGTACACGGCCCCTCCCGAGGCCGCTGAGACTCCTCATCGAGGCGACCGTCTCACACCATCACGATCACAAAACGGGACACCCGATGACTCAGACCACCGTGACTTCGAGCACGACCACGACCACGACGACGACCTCCGGGCTCCGATCGCTCTACCTGATCCGAGTCGCCTTCTCCCTGATCTGGGTGGCACTCGTCGTCACGACCTCCGCCTCGCTCGTGTCGACGGACAAGCCCACAGTGATCGCGGCCGTGCTGCTCGTCATCTACCCCCTGTGGGACGTCATCGCCACGCTCCTCGAGCGTCGCATGGCTGGCACCGGCTCCACGGACCGCGTCGGTACCACCAACATGGCTCTTGGCCTCGCCACCACCGCCGGGATGATCATCGCCGTCTTCTCCACCATCGGGACGGCGCTGCTCGTGTTCGGCATCTGGGCCCTCCTTTCCGGAGCGATCCAGCTCGTCGTGGCGATCCGGCGCCGACGCACCGTCGGTGCCCAGTGGCCCATGGTCATCAGCGGCGGACTGTCCGTCCTCGCCGGTGCCTCCTTCGCTGCCATGTCCGCCTCGGCGACGAGCAGCCTCTCCACCGTCGCCGGATACTCAGCCTTCGGTGCCTTGTGGTTCCTTGTCTCCGTCATCGCCCTGAGCATCCGCAGCCAACGCGAAAAGCGTTGACCACCGCCGTCGGAGCCACCGCTTCTCCCGGAGGCGCGGCGTCTTCCGCAAACTCGGCGTCGAGCAGATCGACCTGCTGATCCTGCGGCCCGCGCCGGACCGCTTCGAGAAGACCATCGCCGCGTACAAGGCTCTCAAGGCGCTGCTTGCCAACGGTGATCAGTGGTCGTACGCGATCAGGGATCGGGTGACCGGGGCGCTGGTCCTGCCGTTGTGCCAAATCGCCGCGGTCATCGCGAGGATGCGCTGGGCGACCCGGATGGCGACGCCCTCGAAGGTCCGGCCGCCGTGTTGTTCCAGGTCGAGCCGGCCTTTGAGGGAGTCGTTGACAAATTCGATGAGCTGGCGGACCTTCTTGAGCATGGGTTCGCCATAGCGGGCCTTCTCCCGCTTGCGGGACGGCCGCAGTAGCTCGATGCCCTGCCCGGCGAGGTCCTGCTCGAACACCTTGCCCGCGAAGCCCTTGTCCGAGATGAGCAGGATGCCCTCGCGTTCGGCGACGAGGCCGGCGTCGGTCTCCAGCATCGAGGCCAGGACTTCGCGTTCGCCGATCTTCGGGTTGGCCAGCGCCCACACGATGGGCATGCCGGTCGGGGTGCAGACCAGATAGAGGCGCAGGCCCCAGAAGAATCGCGAGTGGGAGGCGCAGTAGCCGTACCCGGCCCACCCAGCGAGGTCCGAACGTTGGACCGTCGGGCGGGACATCCCGCACGGCACTGGCGTGGAGTCGACGATCCTTTGTGGTGTCCGGCGAAGGCCCGGGAACATCAGTTCCAGGTTGCGTGCGTCGCAGTCGGCTCCGTACGGCGCCACAGGACGGGAACCTGACATCTGATCACTCTTGAACTCGCTTGACTGTGCAAGTAAATTGCACGCGTGAGTGATGCTGATCCGCTGAACGTCGACGAAGAACGTTTCTGGCGCGCCCTGATGCGCGTCATAATCGCCCTCCCGCGTTCGCTGGACGAAGACCTGCTGCGGTCCACGGGCCTGTCGCTCACCGATTACATCGTCCTCGTGAACCTCTCCGAGGCTGAGAACCAGGAGCTGCGGATGATGGACCTCGCCGCGGCCTGCGCCCTGTCGGCGAGTCGGATCACCCGGATCGTGGAGACGCTTCAAGCTCGGGGGCAGGTGGTCAAGCGGCGCCATGAAGGCGACGGCCGTGGCCTTGTGGCCTCGCTGACCCCGGAGGGGCTGAAACGTCTCCGGGCTGCTTACCCCGTTCATCTGGCGAGTGCCCGCAAGCGGGTCGTTGACCAGCTCGACGGACGGTCCCTGCCCGCTCTGGTCAGGCAGTTCGAAGCCGTGGTGAAAAGACTCGACTGAATCAGGCAGTTGACGGCCGCGTCTCGGTCCAGCCGACAATCAGTCTGCGCTCGGCGAAGAACCACGCGCCGTCCTGCTTGAGGACAACCCGAGAAGCGGAAGACCGCCTGCGTCCTGAGTCGGAGATTCGTCGTTGAATCTCAATGGCCTGTCAAGTGCCGTAGGAGACGGGAACTCAGCCGCTGGCCGGCGCGGGCATTGGGGTAAGTGCAGGGACGATGGTCCCGGAGTATCGCCCACAGCACGTCGACGCGGCGCCGGGCGAGGGCCAGGACGGCCCGGACGTGATGCAGTCCTCGTTTGCGCAGGTAGAAGTCTCTGGAGGGACCGGGGTACATCATGGCGCTCTGCGCGGACAGGTGGAAGACCCAACGCAGGCGACGGTCGTACCGTTTGGACCGGCGCAGGTTGCCGGTCCGGCGTCAGGAGTAGCGCGGTACCGGGGCCAGGCCGGCGTGCGCGGCCAGGCGGCCGGCGTCGCGGTAGGAGGTCAGGTCCCCGGCGATGGCGACGAACTCGGCGCCCAGGATGGTGCCCACGCCGGGCAGCGACTCGATGGTCTCCGCACGGTAGTCGGTGAGGAAGGTGTCCCTGATCTCCTTGTCCTTGGCAGCGATCCGCTCGTCCAGTGCGAGGAGCTGGTGTGCCGGCTCTGCCAGGAGGCTCGCGGCGCGGGCTTCGCCCGGCAGGGCGGTGTGCTGCCGGACCGCTGCCTCTACGGCTTTCTCCGCCAGTCGCTGGGGGCTGCGGACCCTTTGCCGTCCACGATCAGCACGGTGTCCTTGCGGAACCCTGCACTATCCCGCACATGGGGAATCCCGAGGCCTCAGTGGGCGATAGCCCGCCCCTGGGGGAACTTGTCATGACCGCCGTCAGGTGACGACAGCGCCTGAGGGGAAGCAACCCTGCCAGACACGGCGAACACCCCGGGGCAGAAGCCGGCGGGAGCCCGTGCACGCCGTCTCTGGGTTCGATGGTGGTTCATTATCGGCCGGGCCGGACAAGCAGGAACCCGGACGGCTGTCGCACGAGCCCCCGCTCAATGACGCGCCTTCTCATGCACACCGGAATGGATCGACAATGGCTTCAGCCGGCGGAAGGGGCTCCCTGGGGGTGAGGGTCAGTGCCTCCATCACGAGTTCTAGGTAGCGGTTCCATCCTTCGCTTTGCCGGCTGAACGTGGGCAGTACGCTCAGGAGCATGAGAAGGAGGCGCAACGTATCTTTCTCTGGGTCAAGGTCGGGTCGCAGGGAACTCTGCTCCTGGCCGCGCTGGATCAATCGGCTTACCGGGCCGAGAAACGACTGTGCTATTTCCAGTGTCATCCCCACCGGAAAAGCAATCCGCTCATGAGCCGACGTCCTCATAGCCGCCTCAAAAGCAATGCGTAGCCCTGTGCGCGGGTCTGCTTCGGCCTCTGCCCTTGTCAGAGCCGGTGCGACATCCGTCGCGAAAATATCCCAGATAACGCCTCGCACCAGGTCGTCCCGAGTCGGGAATCGACGATAAAGAGTGGCGATTCCGAGACCTGCGGCTCTGGCGATATCGTCTGCGGAAGCCTGCGGGTTCTCCCTGAGTACCGCGCGACCGGCATCAAGAATGCGCCGAGCGTTCCGGGATGCGTCACGGCGCAGCGTCGGCTGCTTTACCCCAGGGATATTTGACGAATCGCTCAGCCCAGACATGACTGACAGATTAGCAGAGTGCCACACCGAAGCCGCGGCCTCGACGCCGCCGTTCCCCTGTCCGGGAATGGGACAGGGAGGAACCGTGCGCCGGGCCGCTGCTTGAGGCACCGTGCTGGCTCAGGGTGTCAGTAACGGAAATTGCTCGGGAGGTTCGCCTCGCTGCACAGCACCTCACCATCGGGGGAGCCGACCGCCTGAGCCGCCTGCGCCGTGACCACAATCGGCCACTGCGTCTCCACCATGACCATCATCCCCTCGAACTTCTCCGGCACGAGGTCGGCCTGAGTGGCAGCCTCCCAGACGGGTTCTCCCATCCCGTGCGAGGTCATCATGTTGGTCAGCGTGCTTATGCCCTGCAGGTAGCCGCCCGGATTCGGCGCCTCCTCGATCACGCCGACCCACTCGGTGCTCACGTTGCGGTGGTACCACGGGGGCCGGAAGGTGTTCTCTGCGACCGACCATACGGAAGGCACGATGAGGAAGTCGATGTTGGGCAGGCCCGGTGTGCTGGTCACCGAAGTGAGCGCCGTCAGCATCGAAGGATCCGGGTGGTCGAAGCTGACCGTGCCCAGAGCCTGGAAGTCACGGAGCTTGTAGACGTAGGGGACGCTGTTCCCGTGCCACGCCACGACGTCCAGCGGAGAGTGGTCGTAGGTGGCGCTCCAGAGATTTCCGGCGACCTTGTGGATCACCTCGAACGGCCGCTCTTCATCGTCATAGGCGGCAACGGGGGCACGGAAATCGCGGGCGTTCGCCAGTCCCGTGGCGCCGATGAGGCCGAGTTCCGGGAGGGCGAACGGCGTGCCGAAGTTCTCGCACACGTACCCGCGGACGAACGCCGGGGCGTCTTCCTGGCCGGCGGCGCCCATGATCTCGACGCGGAACTTGATGCCACGGGGTATCAGGGCGACCGAGCCGGGCTCCACGCTCAGCAGACCGAGTTCGGTGTGGATGAGCAGACCGCCCAGCTCGGGCATGATCAGCAATTCGCCGTCAGCATTGCTGAACACGCGATCGGTCATGGACGTGTCGGCCGTGTAGAGGTGGATCGCCATGCCGCTACGCAGGGCGGGATCACCGTTGCCGCCCACGGTCCACAGGCCCGAGACGAAATCGGTTCCTGCCGCAGGCGCCGGCCTCGGCGCCCAGAACAGCAGCCTCGGCTCTACGGGAGTCTCCGTGAACGGCGGCGTGAGCAGGGTCGGGTGATCGATGCGATGGAAAGGCGGGTGCACGATCGACGGACGGATGCGGTAGAGCCAGGTCCGGCGAGTGATCGGCCGGAGTTCGGTGAACGCCGTGCCGGACAGCAGCTCCGTGTACAAGCCGTGTGCAGGGCGCTGAGGGTTGTTGCGTCCCTCCGGCAGCGTCCCCGCCAGGGCCTCACTGCTGTGCTCGTTGCCGAAACCAGTGGAGTAGCTCAGCGATGCCGCCCTCTTGCGGGCCCGTTCCCGCACCTGAGCCTCTGCCTTGATCCCCTCAGGGGTGATCGTCATTTCCAGATCCTTCCGCGTTGAGCTTTGCCCGATACGTCCCGCCGTGCGGGCGTTGTGATGTTCGTGGCACCCGTAGTCGTAGATCAAGTTGCCGACTCGCAGCCCCGCCGGGTGACCCGACCGCAAACTGATATCGGTCTATCACTTGCCCCGCCGAAGCGCAACTGATATACCTCTATCAGCTGCGGGGGCCCGGGCTTTGCCTGGTCATCGGAGGAGACCACTTGGTCTTCCGAAACAGGAGCCGCTTTGCGGGATCGACACACGGGGCGGGCATCCGACTGCCATGCGCCGCCTCAAGTCGCTCTCCACCCCTAGGGCATGGAATTGTCCTGAATTAATCGCACCCACAAGGCGACAGGTCGGCAGGGAAAATATTTCCTCCTGCTGACTGCTTCACGATCCCGGCATTCGACGGAGGCATCGGACGGAATGGATAACATGCGCATCGCTGTGCTTGACGATTACCAGCACGTGGCAAGGAAGTTTGCCGACTGGGATTCCCTGAAAGCCCACGTGGAGGTATTCCACGGGCCTCTTCCTGACGCGGACGAAGTTGTAGCGCAGCTGGCCGATTTCGATGTGGTGGTGGCGATGCGAGAGCGTACGCCGTTCCCGGCCGATGTACTGCGGCGACTCAGTCAGCTGAAGCTGCTCGTCACCACCGGGATGGGCAACGCCGCCATCGACATCCCAGCCGCCAACGCACAGGGCATCGTGGTGTGCGGTACGGACTACCCCCGTTTCTCGGCCGCGCCTGAGCTCACCTGGGCTCTGATCCTCGCTGCGGCCAAGAACATTCCCGGCGAGACGCAGCTGGTACGCGAAGGCGGGTGGCAACTGGGCGTCGGCTCCGACCTGGAGGGCAAGACGCTTGGTTTGCTGGGACTCGGCAGGATCGGATCCAGGGTGGCCCGGGTGGGCCAGGCGTTCGGCATGAAGACAGTCGCCTGGAGCCAGAACCTCACAGCCGAGAAGGCCGCGGAACACGGTGTGACCGCTGTGTCCAAGCAGGAGCTGTTCACCAGCTCCGATGTGCTGTCGGTCCACCTGCTTCTCAGCGACCGCACCCGCGGCCTCGTCGGAGCGACCGAACTTTCCTCCATGAAACCGACGGCTGTGCTGGTCAACACCTCGCGAGGACCCATCGTGGACGAAGACGCACTGGTCGGCGCCTTGCAGGCGCGACGGATCGGCGGTGCAGCGCTCGACGTGTTCGACGTCGAGCCCCTGCCGGCACGCCACGTACTGCGCAGCCTGGACAACGCCGTCGTCACCCCGCACATCGGCTACGTGACGGAAGGCAACTACGAGACCTTCTACAAAGAGGCCGTCGAGGACATCGCAGCGTTCGCCGCCGGCACGCCGATCCGCGTCCTTAGGTGACACGTCCGGGCTCATCCGGCCCCGGTCAGACAACACGGCGATCCCCTCCCTTTCAGACGACAGAAACACCCACCGAGTTCAACTACAGAAAGGTCTTTCCATGAGTGACAGGCATGAAATCACCGAACTTCTTGCACGGTATGGGCAGGCACTCGAAGAACGTGACGGAGAAGCCCTCGCGGAATTGTTCGCCCCGGATGGGGAATTCCAGATATTCAGCCGGTACGGCCGAGACGACTACGTCGCACACGGCGCGGACGTGATCGGCCGCGCCACTATCCGCGCCATGATGCAGAACAGCTCCCTGCCTGCCGGGCGCGGCATGCATTACCTCACCACCGACCACATCGTGGAAATCACCGGGGACACGGCGCGAATGCGCGCCCAGTTTGTGGTAGTGGAGTCCAATGCCGACGCTCGGCCCGAACCTGACAACGGCTGGCCCTTCGGATTCAACATGGTGCACGGGGGGCTGGCAATCACCATGATCGGCCGCTATGACTCCCACCTGGTCAGGACCGAGGACGGCTGGGCGTTTTCGCTCCATCAGGTGAAGCACAATCTCCCGATGACGCTGCCGCCGAAGAAGTAATTCTCGCGGTGAATCCCATCCGAACATATCAGCTCCATGGCATGACAAGGCGAATAGCTTTCGCGGCCGCCTGCGGCCCGCGAAGAAGACTGAACACAGGGCGGAGAGAAATGGCTGTCTGGGAAGTTGTCCAGCTTACGGTCGCGCAGGGCAGTGAAGACGATTTCGAGTCCGTTTTCCGATCGCAGTTGCCGATCCTTGAAGAGGCCGACGGTTGTTTGGACCTACAACTGCTCCGCGCCGTCGACCGGGAAGGCGTGTTCCTGCTCCTTGTCCTGTGGCAGTCGATGGAGCACCACACCGATGTGTTCGTGAAGACCGAGGGATTCACCAGGTTCTCCACCGCGGTGGCGCCCTTCTTCACCGCACCGCCCACCCCATTCCACGCGATCACCGTGATCGATGGTCTCTGAACAGCCGCCATCCCACCCGATCAGTCAAGTAATGCGCGGAGAGAAATAATGAGTGCATCGCAGTCAACACCTTCTGATGGGTCGCTGACCGGTGACTTCCGTGACGGGCCCTTCGTGGGCCTGGGCTATCAGACGTCTACCCATGAGGGCGTGACCGACGAGGCGGGGAGGTTCTTCTATCAGGCCGGCGAGACGGTGACCTTCTTCATCGGCAGCCTGGTCATCGGCACCGCGGCTGCGGCTGCGCATCTGACGCTGGCGAGTCTGCGTGACAGCGCCGCGGCGGGGGATCCGGATCCCACGCTCCCGGGAACAGTCAATCGTGCGCGCTTCGTGCAGAGCCTGGGACGGGAGGCAGACCTACGCAGCGGCGTGACGATCGACAAGACCGTCCGCGACGTGGTCAGCCTCCATGCCGAAGACATTTCGTTCGAGCGCGACGCGGAGTCCTTCGCGACGTCGGACGCCGTCCGCGCGGTATTCAGCGGTCTCGGGCTCCGCTTCCGAGGATCTGCTGAGGCACGCAACCACCTGCGGCGTGCTCTTGCGGGCATCAAGCTCTTCCGGGACGTCAAGGTCCCCACCCGCGACGGGAGCTATCTCCTGGCAGACGTCTTCCGCCCCCTGGAGGCCGGTTCCTACCCGGTCCTCATGCGGCTGGGGATCTACGGTAGAGCGTTCGAGACGGGGTCGGCCTTCAGTGAGGCAGACCACGCTGCGAGTGAGGAGAAGGAAGCCGCTTGGTTCGAGAAGAGCACCGACGGCATCCCCCCGTATTTCCGGTACTCGGAAAACGCGGTCAGCGCAAACGCCGGCACGTGGGTACCGCGTGGGTATGTCGTCGTCCGAGTGGACGGCCGCGGAGTGGGCAACACACCGGGAACGCTGAATCCCTTCTCGAGGCAGGAAGCACTCGACTACTACGACGCCATCCAATGGGCTGCCGAACAGTCCTGGAGCAATGGCAACGTCGGACTCTACGGCGGCTCGTACAACGCAACCATCCAGTGGAACGTCGCTGCTCTGCAGCCGCCCGCTCTCAAAGCGATTGCTCCCCTTTCATCGGACTCGGACGCCTATCGCGACCTGGCGTATCCGGGAGGCATCCTCCTCAAGAACTACCGCCGCTGGTGGTGGGAGGAGATGGTGGGCAAGGCGCGAGGCCGGAACGCTGACGCCGTAGACTTTATTGATGAGTTGGCCAGCCACCCGTGGGACGACGATTACTACGCGGGAGAGGGGCTCCTGTCGGCTGATTTCGCCGGCATCGACATCCCCGTCCTCACGGCGGTGAGCCAGACCTTGATGATTCACTCGCGCGCCGGTTTCGAAGCGTTCTCACAGCTGTCGTCGCCTTTCAAACAACTGCTGGTCCTGGACGCCGGTTACAGCTCGTACATGTATGAGGACTGCCGGCCCGAACTGGAAACGTTCTTCGACCGGTTCCTCAAGGGAGCGGAGCCGGCCCGGGAGCCGTCGCCTGTCCGCATGATCATGCGGACAGGCGACGGAGGCTTCGAATGGCGTGACGCAGCCACCTGGCCGGTTCCCGGCACGGAATACCGCAAACTCTACCTCGACACTGGTAACGGACACGGACACGGAACCATCACTCCGCAGCTGCCCGAGCACATGGGAACTGCTGAGTATTCCGCCGATGTGCGGGCTGCGGCCCCCGGGCTGCCGATGGCGGTGTTCGAATCAGCCCCCTTCGACGAGGACCTCGAGTTGGCGGGTCATTTCCGGGCCGTCTTGTGGGTCGCGTCTTCGTCGGCCGACGCCGACTTCTTCGTCGCGCTACGCGTCATGGACGGTCAGCGAGAAGTCACCTACCAGACGCGCGACCCTGAATCGGTTGCCCCGCTCACCTGGGGATGCCTCAAGGCCTCGCACCGGGTTCTTGATCCCGAACGTTCCACCACCGAGCGCCCCTGGCACACGCACCGACGCGAAGACGCCCTGCCTCTACTGCCCGGCAAAGTCGTCAAGTTGGAGGTCGAAATGATGGCGGCCACCGGACGCATCGCGGCAGGACATCACCTGCGCATTGAGATTTCACCCGCTGAGGGCCGCGGGGCCACCCCAGGCTGGGAACGTGACTACGACGACTCCTATCACCATGAAGCCGTCAACCGCGTTTTCACGGGTCGCCTGCTCCCCAGCTCGATCACTCTCCCCGTAGTCCCCCGCCAGGCCCCCTAGGCGGGCAGCGGTCCAAGCCGGCCTGCGTCCCTTCCCTGCGGCGCAGTCGCACGGAAGGACACCCCAATCCAGCGCTCGGACTCATCGCTTTGGATACGGCGGGACAGCAGACGTTCGCCATCCGCGTCGATCACTACCGGATGGTGGTGTGTCTTGCCGATGTCTACTCCGGCCCAGATCTCGGGCACGGTCACCTCGGCGAGTTCCCCATCCAGAACCAAGCAGACGACCTCTCCGACGTCGTCCTGTGCAGCGATCGAGTCGCGTCTCCCGATCGGCGGCCGGGGCGTCACGGGTCCCCGGCGGCCATGTCCTTCAAGCCATCCAGCGGCTCGCCCGTGGCAGCCATACCCCGGGCCCCTGAGCCGCGTCGATCTTACGAATGACCAGTTCAGACCCGCATCGATAGATAGGACCCTCATGTACGTCACCGCCGCCGTTCTCAGCGTGCTCCTCGCCCTTGTGACGCTGGCCGCGGGTGCACCCAAGGCGGTGCTCAAGGGCGATGTCTCGGCCGCTCTGCAGTCGCATATGGGGCTGAGTGCGAGGGTCGTCCGCCTCGTCGGCCTGGCCGAGGTCTCCGCAACGGCGGGCCTGGTCGTCGGGCTCTTCTGGCAGCCTCTGGGCATCGCGGCGGCCATCGGCTTCGCCCTCACCATGATCGGCGCCGTGGGCTACCACGTCCAGGTCGGCGACTACGCCAACCCCGAGACCCGGGGGAACGCCATGGCCGCGGTCATTCTCATCCCAGTCTCCGCGGCCACCGCCGCGGCGCTCGCTCTGGCCATGTGACCCGCGTCGGACCGCCCACGCGACACGGCTCGCCCCGACCCGTCCCGGTCAGGACGCGTCCTCGTCCAGCTTCTCCACCACGCGCTCGGAGATCTGAGCCAGCACCCGCAGCTCCGCCGGCGTGACATGGTCGAGGAACAGAGCGCGCACCGCCTCTACGTGACGCGGGGCAGCGGCCTCGATCATCGCGCGCCCCGCGTCCGTCATCACCACGAAGGCGCCGCGCCCGTCCTCGGGACACTCTTCCCGCACCACCAGCCCACGCGTGACCATACGGGAGATGTGGTGGGAGATCCGACTCTTCTCCCATTCCAACGCACGGGAAAGATCCAGAAACCGCTGCCGCCCATCCGGAGCGTCCGTCAGCTCGACCAGCACTGCGAAGTCCGCGACCGAGACATTGGACTCCGTCTGCAACAAGCGTGACAACCGGCCCCGGAGCCTCTCCTGAAGGCGGACGAAGCTGCGCCACGCGTGCTGCTCCTCGGGCGTCAACCACCGCACCGTTTCTTCCATGGAGAAAGTGTAGACTAGTTGACACTTCACCAAACTGCCCCGGGGTCTTCGGCGACGCGATCGCCCCTACCCCGCCCCGGCCCCACCTGAGGGTCGCCACGACTCCGGAGGCGCGGCACGGCCTTGTCCTGCCCTGACTTTCTCGGGTCGCGCCTCCGGGCCCACCTGCCGCCGGGGCGTCCGTCGGACTGGCATGTCACGACACTGGGCCATTCAGTGCCCTCCGAATGTCAAAGTCGGATAACGGAGTTCGTGGTTTTTTCACCAAGTGTTCCCGACTTGTCATCGTAGGTCGATATGTGACAGGTCATCAAGTGATCCCGGGGAGACCTCCCCCTGACCGGCGGGCCAACCGACGGGCTCAGGGCACGGACGCGGTGCCCACCCACCCCTCCTCAACCAGGAGTGGCCACCCTCAACTGA
>NZ_JBHWKX010000004.1:196035-197447 GCF_042730885.1 Streptomyces sp. NPDC059909 | reverse complement strand
GCGCGTACGAGCAGCGCGGTGACCGGATCGTCCGCCAACCGCTCGCGGTACGCGGGCAGATGGGTGTCGAGCCAGGTCCGCCGGACCGCCGAGGTCGGCGCCAAGCTCGCCGTGATCGGTGCCCCGGGTGCCGCTCCGGCTGCCCCGGCCGCGCCTGCCGCCCCGGCTCCGGCTCCGGCCGCCGCCGCGCCTGCTGCTCCGGCCGCCCCGGCTCCGGCGCCCGCGCCGGTCCAGGCCGCTCCCGCCGCTGCCGCTCCGGCTCCGGTCGCGCCGGCTGCCCCGGCTCCGGCTCCGGCTCCGGCCGCGCCTGTTGCCCCGGCCGCCCCGGCTCCGGCCGCTCCGGTCGCGGACGAGGGCGCGTACGTCACGCCGCTCGTCCGCAAGCTCGCCGCCGAGAGCGGTGTGGACCTGTCGACGGTCAAGGGCACCGGCGTCGGTGGCCGTATCCGCAAGCAGGACGTCATCGCCGCCGCCGAGGCCGCGAAGGCCGCCGCTGCCGCCCCGGCTCCGGCCGCCGCCGCCGCTCCGGCCGCCGCGAAGAAGGCCCCGGCCCTCGAGGTGTCCCCGCTGCGCGGTCAGACCGTCAAGATGACCCGCATGCGCAAGGTCATCGGCGACAACATGATGAAGGCGCTGCACGGCCAGGCCCAGCTGTCCTCGGTCGTCGAGGTCGACGTCACCCGGCTGATGAAGCTGCGCAACCAGGCCAAGGACGCGTTCGCCGCCCGCGAGGGCGTCAAGCTGTCCCCGATGCCGTTCTTCGTCAAGGCGGCGGCCCAGGCGCTGAAGGCCCACCCGGTCATCAACGCCCGGATCAACGAGGACGAGGGCACCATCACCTACTTCGACTCGGAGAACATCGGCATCGCCGTCGACTCCGAGAAGGGCCTGATGACCCCGGTCATCAAGGGTGCGGGCAACCTCAACCTGGCCGGTATCTCCAAGGCCACCGCCGACCTGGCGGCCAAGGTCCGCGGCAACAAGATCACGCCGGACGAGCTGGCCGGTGCGACCTTCACCATCAGCAACACCGGATCGCGCGGTGCGCTGTTCGACACGATCATCGTGCCGCCGAACCAGGTCGCGATCCTGGGCATCGGCGCGACGGTCAAGCGTCCGGCCGTCATCGAGACCGCCGAGGGCACCGTCATCGGCGTCCGCGACATGACGTACCTGACGCTCTCCTACGACCACCGTCTGGTGGACGGCGCCGACGCCGCCCGCTACCTGACCGCGGTCAAGGCGATCCTGGAGGCCGGCGAGTTCGAGGTCGAGCTCGGCCTCTGATCCACTCGGCGGCCACGGCCGAGCTACTCGGCTGTAACCAGCCTCACCAGCGGCGGGCAACCCCCGGAGGAATCCCCCGGGGGGGCGACCACAAGCTGTCTCAGGGGGCTTTCCTCTTTTAAGAA
>NZ_JBHWKX010000004.1:58727-196025 GCF_042730885.1 Streptomyces sp. NPDC059909 | reverse complement strand
GTGGGGGGGGGGGGGGGGTGCACGGCGACGACGCCCCCGGCTGCGGGGCTCGGGGGGGCGGAGGCGCACAGCCATCCCCCCCCCCCCCCCCCGCCGCCGTATTGTCTAGGGGTCTTCTCTTCTTGAAGGAGCGGTCCATGACCATGCCCGTCGTCCACTCGCTGCGCGATCAGATCCGCGAGCACATCGTGGAGGGCATCGTCAGCGGCCGCTGGAAGCCGGGCGAGCGGATCGTCGAGCGCAGGATCGCAACGGAACTGGCCGTGAGCCAGACGCCCGTGCGGGAGGCGCTGCGCGAGCTGGAGTCCCTCCGGCTGATCGAGTCCGCCCCCAACAAGGGCGTACGCGTACGGAATCTGACGGCGGCTGACCTTGAGGAGAGCTACCCCGTCCGGGCAGGCCTGGAGCAGATCGCGGCCGAGCTGGCCGCGGAGCGGCTGGCGGCCGACTGCTCGGCCCTGGAGCCGCATGTGGCGGCGCTGTACGAGGCGGACCGCGCGGCGGACGGCACTGCGCAGGTACGCCACACCGTGGCGTTCCACCGGGAGCTGGTGAAGGCGGCGGGCAACGGGGTGCTGCTGCACACGTGGGAGGGCCTCGGGATCGAGGTCTTCACAGCGCTGTCGATCCGGTGGCTGGGGACGAAGCAGAAGTCGTACGCGGAGGAGCACGAGGAGCTGGTGGCGGCGTTCCGTCGCCGCGATCCGCAGATCGGGGCGCTGGTCAAGGCCCACGTCCTGGGCTGCGCGCCCCGCGCCTGAGCCTCCGGCTCCGGGAACCCGTGCCCCCACGGTTCCGGGCGCGCCCGGTGCCGCGACGGTGGGCCGGGGTGCCCGTACCGGCACCGCCCGATGGGCCCGCGTGTCCGCCCCCCACCGACAGCAGCCGCACCGAGGCCCGTCCGGCGCGTGAGGACGGACACACCTGGCCCCCGCGGCACCGGGCACCCCGGACACCCGAAGCTCCGGGCCCGTGAGGCGGAGCCCGCACAGAAAAAACCGGCACCGGGTGCCCGGATTCGCGGCACCCTGTGCCGACTTTGCCGATCTGAAGAAGTTTTTCGCTCAACGCTTTGATCGATCATCGATCGTTCGCTTACAGTCATCGACGGACCCACCAGTCCGCGGCCCCGTCCTGCCAGACAAGGCCCCCTTTCTCCACCCCCTCCCACTCCGGAAGGCGGCGATCATGACCGACCCCGTAGGCAAGCTGCTTCCGAGCGAGCTCGACCAGCTCCCGGACCGTGACACCGAGGAGACCGCCGAATGGGCGGCCTCCCTCGACGCCGTCACGAAGGCTGCCGGCCCGCACCGCGCCGCGTACCTCATGCGGCGTACCCTCCAGCACGCGGAGGGTGTCGCCGGGCTCGCCCTGCCCAAGCTGCTCGAGACGGATTACGTCAACACCATCCCCACCGCCGCCGAGCCCACCGTGGACGGCGACGAGGAGATGGAGCGCCGGATCACCGCCTGGAACCGGTGGAACGCCGCCGCGATGGTCACCCGCGGCGCCAAGTACGGCGTCGGCGGCCACATCGCCACCTTCGCCTCCGCGGCCTGGCTCTACGAGACCGGCTTCAACCACTTCTTCCGCGGGAAGGAGGCCGACGGTTCCGGCGACCAGCTCTACATCCAGGGCCACGCGTCCCCCGGCATCTACGCCCGCGCCTTCCTCGACGGCCGCCTCACCGAGGCCCACCTGGACAGGTTCCGCCAGGAGTCCGGCGGCGACGGTCTGCCGTCGTACCCGCACCCGCGCCGGCTGCCGTGGCTCTGGGAGTTCCCGACGGTCTCCATGGGCCTCGGCCCGCTCTCGGCGATCTACCAGGCGCGCTTCAACCGCTATCTGACGAACCGCGGCATCAAGGACGTCTCCGCGTCGCACGTCTGGGCGTTCCTCGGCGACGGCGAGATGGACGAGCCCGAGTCGACCGCGGCACTCGCGCTCGCGAGCCGCGAGGGTCTCGACAACCTGACCTTCGTCATCAACTGCAACCTGCAGCGCCTCGACGGCCCGGTCCGCGCCAACTTCAAGATCGTGCAGGAGCTGGAGGCCCAGTTCCGCGGCGCCGGCTGGAACGTCGTCAAGACCCTGTGGGGCAATGCCTGGGACGAGCTCTTCCAGCTCGACACCACCGGCGCCCTCGTCCGCCGCCTCCGTGAGGTCCCGGACGCGCAGGTCCAGACGTACCAGACCCGCGACGCGGCCTACATCCGCGAGGACTTCTTCGGCAAGGACCCCGCGCTGGTCGAGATGGCGAAGCTGCTGTCCGACGACAAGATCCTCGAGTGCTTCCACCTCTCGCGCGGTGGCCACGAGTCGCGCAAGGTGTACGCCGCGTACAAGGCCGCCCTGGAGCACAAGGGCGCCCCGACGGTGATCCTGGCCCAGACGGTCAAGGGCTACACGCTCGGCGAGGGCTTCGCGTCCAAGAACGCCAACCACCAGATGAAGAAGCTGACGGTGGACGAGTTCAAGACGATGCGGGACCTGCTCGGCCTGCCGATTTCCGACTCGGCCTTCGCCGACGGTCAGGTGCCCTACGGCCACCCGGGTGCGGACTCCCCCGAGGTCCGCTACCTGCAGGAGCGCCGCGCGGCCCTCGGCGGCCCGGCCCCGGCCCGCCGCGTGCACCCGGTCGCCCCGCTGCCCGCGCCCGCCGAGAAGGCGTTCGCCGCCTTCGACAAGGGCTCCGGCAACCAGTCCGTGGCGACCACGATGGCCTTTGTCCGCCTGGTCAAGGACCTGATCCGCGACAAGGAGACCGGCAAGCGCTGGGTGCCGATCGTCCCCGACGAGGCGCGCACCTTCGGTATGGAGTCGCTCTTCCCGTCGCTCGGCATCTACTCGCCGAAGGGCCAGACGTACGAGCCGGTCGACCGCGACCAGCTGATGTACTACCGCGAGGCCAAGGACGGCCAGATCCTCAACGAGGGCATCACCGAGGCCGGTTCGATGGCCGACTTCATCGCCGCGTCGACGTCGTACTCGACGCACGGCGAGACGATGATCCCCTTCTACATCTTCTACTCGATGTTCGGCTGGCAGCGGACCGCCGACCAGATGTGGCAGCTCGGCGACCAGCTCGGCAAGGGCTTCCTGGTGGGCGCCACGGCCGGCCGTACGACGCTGACGGGTGAGGGTCTGCAGCACGCGGACGGCCACTCGCCGGTGATCGCGGCGACCAACCCGGCGGCGCTGACGTACGACCCGGCGTTCGCGTACGAGGTCGCGGCCATCGTCAAGGACGGTCTGCGGAGGATGTACGGCGAAGCCCGCCCGGATGAGGACGCGGACGTCTTCTACTACCTGACGGTCTACAACGAGCCGATGCCGCAGCCCGCGAAGCCGGAGGGCGTCGACGAGGGCATCGTCCGCGGTCTGTACCGCTTCAAGGAGGGCGAGGGCGCGGCGGACGACCCGCGCATCCAGCTGCTCGCCTCGGGTACGGCGATCCACTGGGCGCTGGAGGCGCAGAAGCTGCTCGCGGACGAGTGGGGCGTGACGGCGGACGTCTGGTCCGCGACCTCCTGGACCGAGCTGCGGCGCGACGCGCTGGAGGCGGACGCGGCGCTGCTGCGGGGCGAGTCCCGTGTGCCGTACGTACGCCAGGCGCTCGAGGGCGCCGAGGGTCCGGTGCTCGCGGTGAGCGACTACATGCGCCAGGTCCCGGACCAGATCGCCCAGTGGGTGGAGCAGGACTGGTCCTCGCTCGGCGCGGACGGCTTCGGCCTGTCCGACACCCGCGAGGCGGCCCGCCGCCACTTCGGTGTCGACGCCCAGTCGATCGTGGTCGCCGCCCTGGCCCAGCTCGCCCGCCGCGGCGAGGTCCCGGCCTCGTCGGTCAAGGACGCCCGCGAGCGCTACGGCCTCTGAGCCCCGCGCGCCGCGTTGTGCCGCCCCCGTCGCCCATCGGGCGCCGGGGGCGGCGCGTTTCGCGCCGGATACCGGCCACACCCTGCCCGTCCGGCGCTTGAGGACGGACACCCCGGTCCGCCGGACGGGGGCGGCACGCGTCGCAGGGCGCACCGGGGCATGCGGGACCGGCCCCGCGACAATGACCTCATGCGTGCTGCCCGGCTCATCAAGATGGTCCTCCTCCTCCAATCTCGGCCCTCCATGACCGCCGCCGAGCTCGCCCAGGAGCTCGAGGTGTCCGAGCGCACCATCACCAGGGACGCGCTCGCGCTGTCGGAGGCCGGAGTTCCGGTGTACGCGGACCGGGGGCGGGCCGGTGGCTACCGGCTGATCGGGGGGTACCGGACACGGCTGACCGGGCTGGCCAGGAGCGAGGCGGAGGCGCTGTTCCTGTCCGGGGTGCCGGGGGCGCTGCGCGAGATGGGCCTGGAGGACGCCGCCTCCGCCGCCCGGCTCAAGGTGTCCGCCGCGCTGCTGCCGTCACTGCGGGACGCCTCCCGGTCGGCGACGCAGCGGTTCCATCTGGACGCGCCCGGCTGGTACCAGGAGCCGGAGACCCCCGACCTGCTTCCGGTCGTCGCGGAGGCCGTCTGGGACGACCGGGTGCTCGCAGCCCGCTATCGGGACGCCGAGCGGGAGTTGGAG
This sequence comes from Streptomyces sp. NPDC059909, assembly GCF_042730885.1. Lineage (NCBI taxonomy): Bacteria > Bacillati > Actinomycetota > Actinomycetes > Kitasatosporales > Streptomycetaceae > Streptomyces > Streptomyces sp. NPDC059909. Next base: position 191,462 of record NZ_JBHWKX010000004.1, on the reverse strand, counting down.
CCGTACGGGCTCGTCCTCAAGGCTGGGGTCTGGTACTTGTGCGCCCGTGCCGACGGCACGTCGTTCCGCGTCTACCGGATCGACCGCTTCACCGCCGTCGCCCTCACCGGGCGCCGCTTCGAACGGGAGGAGTCCTTCGACCTCCCGGCCTTCTGGGAGGAGCGCGCCGCGCAGTTCGCCCGGTCGATCCTGCGCGCCGAGATCGTCGTCCGGCTCTCCCCGGACGGCGCCCGCCGCCTCCCGTACGTCACGGACCGCGCCGCCGCCGAGGAGGCGCTGGCGGCCGCGGGCCCGCCCGACGGGCAGGGCCGGGTCACGGTCACCCTGCCCGTCGAGTCCGACGTGGTGGCGTTCGGCCAGCTCCTCTCCCTCGGCGCGGAGGCGGAGCTGCTGGAACCCGCGGACCTCCGCAAGCGGTTCGCGGATGCCGCGGCCCGTATGCACGCCCTCTATTCGGGCGACGCCGGTCAGCGGTAGTCGTCCACCGACCCGTCCTTGTCCCCGTACACGACGTCCTCGAAGTACCCCCACGCGTCCGGCCGGCTCCCGTCCACGTCCGTGAAGCCGTACTCCTTGGCGAGCTGTCCGCTGGAGAGCGACCGGCCGTTCCAGCGCGCCCGCTCCGGGTCGGCGGCGAGCGCGGCAACCGCGCGGCCCACGTACACGGGCGATTCGGCGATGGCGAAGTGCGGCTGCTCGGCGATGGCGTCCCGCCAGTTCTCCTCCCGTACCCCGAAGACCTCCAGCATCTGCTCGGAGCGGAGGAAGCCGGGGCTGATGCAGACCGCCGTGCCGCCGACGCTCTTCAGGTCCTCGCCGAGCGTGAAGGCCATCCGGATCGGGGCGTTCTTGGCGAGGTCGTAGTAGAAGTTCTCGCGGAAGCGCCGGTTGGACTCGGCCGTGCCGTCGGTGACCTCGACCACGAGTCCGCCGGGGTTGCGCACGAGCAGCGGCAGGGCGCAGCTGCTCGTGATGATGTGGCTGCGGACGCCGAGCTCCAGCATGCGCAGCCCGCTGTCCAGGCCGGTGTCCCACATCTTGGTGTTCCAGACGATGAGGTGCTCGCCGCCCCAGATGTCGTTGACGAGGATGTCCAGCCGGCCGTGGTCCTTGTCGATGCCGGCGACCAGCGCCCGGACCTGCGCCACGTCGAGATGGTCGGTCGGGACGGCGATGCCCCTGCCGCCCGCCTCGGTGACGAGCTCCGCCGTCTGCTCGATCGTCTCCGTCGCCCTCCCGACCTCGCTGGTGTGTTCCCTCGTCGTACGGCCGGTCACATAGACCGTCGCGCCCGCCGCGCCCAGTTGAACAGCGATGGCGCGGCCCGCGCCCCGTGTCGCGCCCGCGACCAGCGCGATCTTCCCCTGCAGTGCTGTGTCGGTCGTCATGCTGCGACGTTCTCAGGAAAATCCGACACCCTCTGTCCACATTTCCGAAAGGCAGCATTTCGGTGGCTCCACGTGCGCCACTCTCCGCAAACCCCGATGCTTGTCCCGTGATGGACGAGACGGAGTTCTGGGAGATCATCGACAGCACTCGCGGGACCGCCGAGGGCGATCCCGAGGAGCATGCCGACCTGCTCGTCGAACGGCTGCTGCAACTCGATCCCGACTCCGTGCTGGACTTCGCCCGCCACTTCGAGGCGCGCTACAACCGTGCGTACCGCTGGGACCTGTGGGGAGCGGCCGCCGTGCTGCTGGGCGGCGCGAGCGACGACGCCTTCGACTACTTCCGGTGCTGGCTGATCGGCCAGGGGCGGGAGGTCTACGAGGGCGCCGTGCACGACCCCGACTCCCTCGCCGAGCTCCTGGACGACTTCGACGAGGAGATCGACGGGGACGGGGAGGAGCTGGGGTACGCGGCGGACGAGGCGTACGAGCAGCTCACCGGAGTGGTCGCACCCGATCTGGGGATCCCTGCGCAGGCGGCGGAGCCGGAGGGTACGCCGTTCGACTTCGACGACGACCGCGCGCTGGCGGAGCGCTTCCCCTCGCTCTGGGAGCGCTTCGGGATGTGACGGCCCGCCGCCTGGCCTGTCGTGGCGTCAGAAGTGCGTGCCGCCGTCGATGCGGATCTCCGTACCGGTGATGAAGGCACCATCGTCCCAACCGAGCATGGCGACGACACCCGCGACCGTGTCGGGGCTCGCGAAGCCGGCGCCGATGGCGGGGGCGAGCTTCGCGAACAGCGACATGTCGGCGTCGTCGGGGATACCGGGCCCGTGCCGCTGGTCATGTGACCGAGCGCCGCAAGGCGGCGACCCAGCTCGACATCGCGCGCGCCGCCGCAGAGTTGTTCGCCGAACGCGGCCCCGACGGCACCACGGCCGAGGACATCGCCGGGCGCGCCGGGGTCGCGCTGCGCACCTTCTACCGCTACTTCCGCGGCAAGCAGGACGCGGTCGCCCCGCTGCTCGCGGGCGGCGCCGACCGCCGGCGGCGCTGCCGGCGGCGGCGGAGCCGGGCACGACCGTGCCCGAGGCGCTGGAGCGGTCAATCGCCGAAGCGCTGTCCGGGCAGGGCGAGGAGGCGGAGGAGGGCCTGTGCTGGACGCGGGGGCTGCTGCGCGCGGCCGCGGCGGACCCGGCCCTGCGGGCCGTCTGGTACAGGGTGAACCAGGAGTCCGAGGAACGACTGGTGCCGGTGCCGGCCGCGCCGGCGGGCCCGGGTGCCGACCCGCTGGGCGTCCGGCTCGCCGCGGCGGCGGCCACGGACGCGATCCGGGTGGCACTGGAGGCCTGGGCGGAGACGGACGCGCCGGCGGCGGGGACGGCGGACGCACCGGCCGCGCTCGCGGTGCGGTGTCTGCGGGAACTGATGGGCGGGATGCGCCCGTTGACGGGCGGGCCGCGGGGCGGGGGGTCCGCTACCGGGTGAGCGAGCGGCCCATGAGTACGTCGTCGACGTACCGCCCGGCCAGGAAGAACTCGCCGGGCAGGACGCCCTCGACGACATAGCCCTCGGACTCGTACAGCCGCCGGGCGGATGTGTTGTGGCCGAGCACACGCAGGGTGATCCGGGCCGCGCCCTGCCTCCGCGCCTCGTCGCCCGCGGCCCGCAGCAGCGCCCGTCCGGCCCCCTGCCCGCGGGCCCAGTCGGCCACCGCGAGGCCCTGGATCTGGCGTACGTGCTGGTTGCAGGCGAGCGGGGTGGGCGGCACGAGGCGGATGTAGCCGGCGATGCGGCGAACGCCCTCGCCGCCACCCCCCTCCGCCACGAGGTAGCTGTCGGGCCGGTGCGCGTCGTTGAAGAACGGCTCGTACGGCGGCATCGGACGCGGCAGGACGGCGTGCAGCGTGGACCAGGTGGCCCGGTCCAGCTCACCCAGTGCGGCGTCGTCGGCGGGGCGGGCGGGGCGTATGGCGAGGGGCGGCGTGTCGGGCTCGGACATGCCGCCACTCTGCCAGGAGCCCGGCCCGAGGTCAGCGCATGTCGGCCGGGCGTTCGGTGCCCTCGAAGGGGAAGCGGCGGCGGAAGTCGCCGGCCGCGTCCTCCAGCGCGCAGAAGCTGACCCCGTCGTGCCCGGAGACGTACTCGATGAAGCGCTCGAGCATGAGCAGCACCTGCGGCCGCCCGCTCACGTCGGGGTGCAGGGTGACCGGCAGGACCGCGTAGTCCAGCTCGCGGTGGACCCAGTCGAACTGGTCGCGCCAGTCCTGCTCCAGGGCGCGCGGGCTCACATAGCCATGGCTGTTGTGGGCGTGCTTGTTGAACATCATGGGCGGCAGGTCGTCCACGTACCAGTTGCCGCAGAACTCGACGAGGTCCACCTCATGACCGTGGACGAGCGGCTTCATCCACTCCTTGGCCTCCTTGGTGTAGTCGATCTTCGTCCAGCTGTCGCCGACGCGGGCGTAGAAGGGGGTGAAGTCGCGGTAGTTCTGGCTGTGGTCGTACGAGAAGCCGTACTTGTGGAGCAGGGCGGCGGTGTGAGCCGACATCTCCCACCAGGGCGCCACATAGCCGCGCGGCCGCTGTCCGGTGTACTCCTCGATCAGTTCGACGGAGCGGGCGAGGACGTCCTCCTCCTGCTGCGGGCTCATCGCGATGGGGTTCTCGTGCGAGTAGCCGTGCGCGCCGACCTCGTGGCCCGCCTCGACGACCATCCGGGTCTGCTCGGGGAACGTCTCGATCGAGTGGCCGGGGATGAACCAGCTGGTGCGTATCCCGTACCGCGCGAACAGCTTGAGCAGCCGCGGGGTGCCGACCTCGCCCGCGAAGACACCGCGCTGGATGTCGTTCGGGGAGTCCTCGCCGCCGTAGGAGCCCAGCCAGCCGGCGACGGCGTCGACGTCCACACCGAGCGCGATCTTGATGTCCTTGGTCGTACCGGTCATGCGGAGTGGGCCTTTCCGTACGTGTCGAGAATGTGCTGGACCTGGTCGGTGGCCGCGGCCAGGGCCGACCGGTCCGCCTCCGTCCAGTCCCGTTCGTGGAGGCTGTGGACCGAGATCCAGCCGGTCATCGCGCCGTCGCGGACAACGGGCGAGAGCATCTGGGCGTGCACGCCGTAGACGTCGACGAGTGCCTGCGGAGGGTGCGGATCCGCGCCGAAGTGCGGCTGGACGAGAGGGATCCTGTGGCGTTCCAGCCACTCGACCGTGTTCAGCCGGCGCTGGTCGAGGGAGGCGTCGCGACGGATGGGCCGTACGCCCGCGCCGAGCGCCTCGGCGGCGGTCAGATCGACGTGCAGCCCATGGGCCGGGACATCGAGCCGAAGGGTGGTGCGGTCGGCGCCGGTGGTCTCGCGCAGCTGCCGCAGGACGTCCTGGAAGCGGACGCGCAGGCTGCCGGAGCGCAGCAGCTCGCCCTGGCCCTCGAGCGCGGGCGCGGCGCCCGCGAGGTCCAGGGCCTTCCACAACGAGGCGGCGACGCTGTCGAACACCGGGATGCCCAGGGCCTCTTCGAGTCCGGCCGCGGCGGCGGCTCCGTACACATTGGTGCAGACGACGGCGACGGCGTGCGCGTCGGGAGCCGCCGCCTCGATCCGGCGCGCGACGTCCAACTCCGGGATCCGGGCGAACGCCTCGTTGTCGTCGATGCCGAACGGCTCGGCGGGCGTGCACTCCAGGCCCTCGGCGGCGTACGTCGTGACGATGCGGTCCGCCACGTCCCGTGTGTAGGGCAGGGCGAGACCGAGCCGGGTCACTCCGTACGCGGCGCAGGCGTCGAGCAGCGCGAGCGTGGAGGTGGTAGCGGGGATGCCGGTGGCCTCGGTGATCGCGGCGCACAGCGCCCGGTCGCGGTCGGGGCCGAGCCAGGAGCCGGAGGTGCCGTTCCAGACGATGACGTCGACCCGTGCGTCGGCGAGTTGCCGGGCGGCCGCGAGCATGGGCGCAGCGTCGAACTGGGCATCGGATGCGCCGTCGAGGGCGATGCGGGTGACGGGTACGCGGGCGAAATGGGCGGTGGCGACGTCCGTACCGTGCAGCAGCCGATAGGTGACCGGCTCCAGACAGGTGTTGGAGGACGGGGTGAGCATCCCCAGGCGGTATGCGTTCATCAGGCGGCCAGCCTCTTGCTGTAGTCGAGGACGAGGGACGACACGGTGAACAGGACGCCCGCGCCGACGAAGTAGAGCAGCGCCCAGGTGTACGACCCGGTGCCGCCGACGATGAAGCCGACCGCGATCGGCGTGGCGATTCCCGCGATGTTGCCGGAGAGGTTCATGGCACCGCCGACGATGCCGGCGTTGGCACGCCCGGCGAGGATGGACGGCAGCGACCAGTACAGACCCGCCCAGCGCAGGAAGAACAGCACGACGGAGAGGAGCACGACCGCGGTGATCGCGTCCGGGACGAGGACCACACCGAGCAGTCCGGCGACGACGGCCGCGCCCGCCACGCCCATCAGGGTGCGCATGACCTTGTTGGCGCCGGCGCCGCTCGCCTTCCAGCGGTCGGAGAGCCACCCGCCGATGAGTTCGCCGACGAAGCCCGCGCCGAAGATGACCAGGGTCGACCAGCCGATGGTCTTGATGTCGAAGCCCTTCGTCTCGGCGAGGTAGAGCGGGCCCCACGTGAGCAGTCCGTAGAAGACGCCGTTGAAACCCATCCAGCCCAGGCACATGGCCCAGAAGGAGCGGTACCGGAGGTAGGGGCGCAATCCGCCGCGCTCGTCGGCGGGTCCTGCGGCGTCCTCCTCGGCATGGGCGCTCTCGATGTACGTACGCTCGTCCGCATTGACGGCGGGGTGCTCGGCCGGGGTGTTGCGGATGTACCAGCCGGCGTACAGGCCGACGGCGATCGTGAGGATGCCCGCGATGACGAAGCTGAGCCGCCAGCTGCCGGTCCAGGCGATCAGCGCGGAGATGATGATGCCGCCGAGCGCCGCGCCGAGGGGGGCGCCGCCGTCGAGGAGGACGGCGCCGCGCCCCCGTTCCTTCGCGGGCAGCCACTGGGCGTTGAGCTTGCCGCCGGCCGGCATGACGGGAGCCTCGACGGCGCCGAGCAGCAGCCGGTAGCCGAGGAGCGACCCGGCGCCGGTCGAGGCTGCGGTGAGACCCTGGGCGACGCCCCAGCCCACGCAGGCGCCGGAGACCATGCGGCGGGCGCCGAAGCGGTCGGCGAGCCAGCCGCTCGGTATCTGCATCAGTGCGTACGTCCAGAAGAACGCGCTGAGCACGAAACCGGTCGTCTCCTTGGAGAGGCCCAGGTCCTCGGTGATGAGGGGGAGGGCGACGGAGACGGAGCCGCGGTCGATGTAGTTGAGAGCGACGACGCCGAGCAGAAGGACGAACATCTTCCAACGGACGCGGGTGGGGCGGGTTCCGGCCGGGGTGGCGGACCTTTCACTGACGGTCTTGCCGACCGCTGGTGTACTCATGGCAAACCCTCGATTCACTGAACCGGCGTTTTGGTATACCAAACAATGAGGGCACTCCCGGAGGTCGTCAAGCGTTTGGTATACCGTGATGACTTCGATACGGGGAGGAAACATGACCGGGACCAGTGCGACGACGCCCGCCGGTGCGACAGGGGACGCCGGCGGCAACGGAATCGGCTGGCTGCGCGACCAGGTCTGCGAGGGCCTGCGCGACCGGATCATCACCGGACGGCTCAAGCCGGGGGACCGGCTCGTGGAGCGCGATGTGGCGGAGGAGTTCGGGGTCTCCCGGGTCCCGGTGCGTGAGGCGATCCGCATCCTGCTGGGCGAGGGGTTCCTGGAGGCGCTGTCGCCGCGCCGGATCGTCGTCAAACAGCTGTCCCGGCAGGACGTCGAAAACCTCTTCGACATGCGGGAGGCGCTGGAGGTGCTGGCGGTGCGACGCGCCGCGGAGCGCCGCAGCGACGAGCAACTGCGCCGGCTGGACGAGCTGCTGGAGACCGCACGACAGGCCACGGCGTCCGGCAGGGCAGAGCTCATCTCGCGCGCGAACGCGGCGTTCCACCACCACATCGTGGAGCTGTCCGGCAACGAACTGCTCGCCTCCACGCTGGAGTCCCTGGAAGGGCGGCTGCGCTGGCTCTTCCAGCAGATCGACGATCCCGGCCCGCTGTGGGACGAGCACCGCGAGCTGTACGACGCGATCGCGGCGGCGGACTCGGACGCGGCGGCGGACTGCTCGCTGCGGCACGTGCAGCACTACCGGAAAGTCGCGCTCGGGCTGTTGTTCACCTGATGGGGCAGGATGGCCACATGCGCATCGCGGTCACCGGCTCGACCGGACTCATCGGTACGGCACTGGTTCGCTCGCTGCGGGCGGACAAGCACGACGTGGTACGGCTCGTGCGGCGCACCGCGCGTGCGGCGGACGAGGTGGAGTGGGATCCGCTCCGCCAGTCCGTGGACGCGGTGGGCCTCATCGGTTGCGAGGCGGTCGTGCACCTGGCGGGCGCGGGGGTCGGCGACCGGCGGTGGACGGAGGCGTACAAGAAGGAGATCCGGGACAGCCGGGTGCTCGGCACGGCCGCGATCGCGGAGGCGGTGGCCTCGCTGGAGGTGCCGCCGAGGGTGCTGGTCTGCGGGAGCGCGATCGGCTATTACGGTGACACGGGTGACCGCGCCGTCGACGAGAGCGCGCCGCCCGGCTCCGGTTTCCTCGCGTCGGTGTGCGAGGAGTGGGAGGCGGCGGCGGCCCCGGCCGAAGCGGCGGGCATCCGCGTGGCGTTCGCCCGTACGGGCCTGGTGGTGGCCGGCGAGGGGGGCGCCTGGGGGCGGCTGTTCCCCGTCTTCCGGGCGGGCCTGGGCGGGCGGCTCGGCAAGGGCCACCAGTTCTGGAGCTTCATCTCCCTGCACGACGAGGTCGCGGCGTTCCGCCACATCATCGACACGGACACCCTCTCCGGCCCGGTCAACCTCACCACCCCGACCCCCCTGACCAACCGCGAGGTCACGGAGGCCATGGGCCGCATCCTCCACCGCCCGGCCCTCTTCACGGTCCCGCCCTTCGCCCTGCGCATCGCCCTGGGAGAGTTCGCCGAGGACGTCCTGAGCAGCCAGCGCGTCCTCCCGAAGAAGCTCCTCGACTCGGGCTTCACCTTCACCCACCCCTCGATCGACGAAGCCATCCGCGCGGCCCTCCCCTGACGGGGGCCTCCGCCCCTGGGGCCCCGCGCGCTCTGCCTGGCTCGCGGTCGCGGTACCGCGGGGGCCCGCGTGTCCGTTCTCAAACGCGGGACGGGCTGGAAGAGCGCCCCACACCGACGGGGCGGCCGCATGTCCGTCCTCAAACGCCGGACGGGCTGGAAGAGCGCCCCACACCGACGGGGCGGCCGCATGTCCGTCCTCAAACGCCGGACAGGCGGCGCTTGCGCGGTACCGCGAGGCAGGCGGGGTGTCGGTCCTCAAACGCCGGACCGGCTGGAAGTGCGCCGGATGCGGGCTTGAAATGTGGCCGCGCGCCGACGGCCGGGCCGGGCAGCGGTCCCCGCCGGACGGGTACCAGGGAGCCCTACGCCCCACGCCCGCCAGGGCGTAGGGGGAGGGTGCGGGCGGAGCCGAGGAGTCCGGCCCCGCTGGGCCCCCACGCCCGCAGGGCGTAGGGGAGCTCGAGGCGCGGGTCGCGGGTCGCGGGTCGCGGGTCGCGGGGACAGATCACCCGAACCAAGCCAGGGGCCAGTCCCCCGAACTGGAGCTGGGTTGGAGCCCCGAGCCACGGTCCGGGGCGAAGTCCCCGAACCCGGAGCTGGGGGCCCGCGCCCCGAAACCCGCGTCCGGGCGCAAGCCCCGCCGGGGTCCGGGGGCGGAGCCCCCGGTTCGGGAAGGGGCGGGGTGGGGTGGGGTGGGGAAAAGGCCCGCCGCAGGCGACCCGCACCCCGACCCACCCCGACCCGACCCGACCCGCAGGGAGGCGCACACACGTGCGACCCCGTGCTGCCGGGCGACCGATGTGCGCGGCTGGCGGGCCGCCCACCGCAGGGTTTCTACTCTCCACCCGAACTCCGGCATTGCGCAGGCCTGTTGGGGGAATGAGGCCCCACACCAGCCGCGCCGACCTCGGGGAGGGGCACGTGCTCAGCAGCGCACGCCACGCGGACGTCGTCATCATCGGGGCCGGTGTCGCCGGCCTGTCGGCGGCTCATCAGCTGACCAGCGCGGGGGTCACGGTCACCGTGCTGGAGGCCGCGCCCACCGTCGGTGGCCGGATGGCCACGGAACGGGTCGACGGGTTCCGGCTCGACCGGATCGGGCAGTTGCTCAACACCTCGTACCCGGAGCTACGCCGCACCCCCGGCCTCGCCGACCTCGGGCTCGAACTCCGCACGTTCTCGCCCGGCGTGCTCGTGCACAGCGAGGGCCGGCACCACAGGGCGGGCGTGCGCCGGAGCTCCCCCCACACCCCCCGGCGCGTAGGGGGAGCACTCACCGCCGCGCGCGCCCTCGCAAGCGCCCCCCGCACCCCGCTCGGCGAGGCCTTCGACCAGGCGCGCCTGGCAGCCGCTCTCGGCCGCATCGCCGCCACCCCTCCGCGCCGCCTCCTCGCGCGCCCCGAACTTCCCACCCTGGAGGCCCTGCACGCCCGCGGATTCTCCGCCCGTACCGTCAACGGCTTCCTGCGCCCCCTCCTCTCCGCCCTGCTGGGGGACCCGGAGCTCACCACGTCCAGCCGCGTCGCCGACCTCGTGCTGCGCGGCTTCGCCCGGGGCCGGCTGTGCGTCCCGGCGGGCGGGGCCGCCGCGCTTCCCGAGGCGCTCGCGGACACCCTCCCGCCCGGCACGGTCCGCACCGGCGTACGCGTCACCGACGCGTCGATCAGCTCGGTCGTCACCGAGGAGCACGGCCGCGTCAGCTGCCGTTCCCTGCTCCTCGCGACCGGCGCGCGCACCGCCGCCACGCTTCTGCCGGGCCTGCGCGTGCCCGCCTTCCATCCCGTGACGGTCCTTCACCACACCGCACCCACACCGCCGTTGCGCGAGCCCGCACTGCTGCTGGACGCGGACCGCACCGGTCCCGTGTCGCACACCGCGGTGATGAGCGAGGTCGACCCCTCCCGTGCCCCGCACGGCCGCCCCCTGATCACCTCCACCGTCCCCGGCCGCCCGCCCGCCGACCTCGACCGCCGTGTCCGCGCCCAGCTCGCCGGCCTGTACGGCACGCCCACCGACGACTGGGAGCTGCTCGCCGTCCACCACGACCCGGAGGCCGTGCCCGCGATGCCCCCGCCGCACGACCCGCGCCGCGCCGTGCGGCTGATCGACGGGCTCTACGTCTGCGGCGACCACCGGGACACGAGCACGGTGCAGGGCGCGCTGTTCTCGGGCCGCAGGGCCGCGCAGGCGATCCTGCACGACTTCGGCGTCCGGCCGGGGTATTCGACAGCGTCGCTCACCACCGCCGCCGCCTGATTCATCCGACCTCTCTCTTGTCACCGCCAGTACTTGCGGCGGGCGCTCGAGGCGGAGGCACCGGCCGACGCACCCTGGGGCGGACGCCCGGGAACCCAGCCCGTTCGGCGCCTGAGGACGGGCACACGGGCCCATCCGACGCGAAGCGGCACGCTTCCGGAACCCGCTCCCCCGCGGCAGCGGACGCTCAGCCGATCGCCGCGACGCGGTCCCGGTACCCCCGTACCGCGGCCGCGTCGCGGTACGGCTCCAGGCGGCGCTCGAAGTCGCGTACGTACTCGGTCGCGCGGGCCGAGCGCATCTCGGAGGCCTGCTGAGCGGCCTCGGCGCCGAGCGCGCAGGCCTGGTCGAGCTCGCCGAGCCCGAGGCGCGCGGACGCGAGCACGACCCGGCAGAACAGCCGGCTGCGCGCGAAGCCGGGCCCCCGCAGCTGCAACGACCGCTCCGCGTGCTGGACCGCCGCCCGGTACTGCTGCAGATCGCGGTGGCAGTGCCCGAATTCGTCCGCCAGCTGTGCCTCGTCGAAGAAGCGCGCCCAGTGCGGGACCTCGTCCCCCGGCCGCGCCGCCTCCAGCGCGCGCTCGGCCCGTACGAGCGAGGCCGTGCAGGCGCGGACCTCCCCGAGCACCCCGTGGCCGCGGCCCTCGACGGCGTGCAGGAGGGCCTGGACGACGGGCGGGGCGGAGGAGCCGACGCCCTGCTGGGCGACGCGGGTCAGCTGGACGGCCTCGCGGCCGTGGCCCAGGTAGACCGCCTGCCGGGCCATCGTGACCAGGACGTACGACCCGTACGCCCGGTCGCCGGCCGCCTGGGCGAGGCGCAGCGCCTGGACGAAGTACCGCTGGGCGAGGCCGTGCGCGGCGATGTCGTACGACGTCCAGCCCGCGAGGCGGGTCAGATCGGCCGCGGCGGCGAAGAGCCGCCGCCCGGTGGACTCCCCGTACGTGCCGCGCAGCATCGGCTCGGCCTCGTGCTCCAGGTACCGGACGAGGGCCTGACGGGCGTGCCCGCCTCCGTACGCCTGGTCGAGCGTGCGGAAGAGGTCGGCGACGGAGCGCAGGGCCGCGATGTCCCCGGCGGTGACCTTCTGGCCGGGGTCGCGGTCCGTCCCGCGCTGCCGCGGTACGGAGGGCCGGCCCTGCGCGGGGACCCGCACCGCACCCGGTTGCGCGGTGGCCGGGTCCGTGCGGCCGACCCGCTCGTCGGCCCGCCCGATCAGCCAGTCCCGGCTCGGCACGACGAGACCGGCCGGCGTGAACGCGATCTTCCGCAGCTCGGCGTGGCTGCCCGAGTCCTTGCGCCACAGCCCGCTGACGATGTCCACGGCCTCCTCGGGCGTGGCCGCGAACTCCAGCCCCGCGTAGACCGGCGCACAGGCGTCCAGCCCCAGGTCCTGCGCGGACAGCCGTCGCCCGAGCCGCCGGGTGAAGACCTCGGCGATCAGGGCGGGCGTCGTACCGCGCGGCTGCTGCCCGCGCAGCCACCGGGTCACCGAGGTCTTGTCGTACCGGAGGTCGAGGCCGTGCTCGAGGCCGAGCTGGTCCACTCGGCGGGCAAGCCCTGCGTTGGAGAATCCGGCCTCGGCGATGAGCGCGGCGAGCTGGCGGTTGGGAATGCGCTGCGGGGGTCGTTCCGTCATCAGCTGTGCGGTCTCCTGCCTTCCGGGCCCCGGGTGCAGCCCTCATGGAACGGCGCGAATTTAGCGGCCCTAACCGACTCAGCCACCACCTTCGCCCCGCATTCATCCGATCGTGTGAGGATTGAGGGCGGCGCTGACGGGCGCGGCGCGAGTCGTAGAGTGGCCGGGCGCGATAAGTGCACCGTGAAAGCTTTAGGGAGGCACAACGGTGAGCGAGCTGCGATTTGTCCATCTGGGCTTCGGCGACGACGCCGTCGAGTACCAGGCGGCCTGGGACGAGCAGCGCCGCGTGCACGCGGCCCGGTTCGCCGGCGAGATCCCCGACACGTGTCTGCTGCTGGAGCACCCGCCGGTCTACACCGCGGGCCGGCGTACGGAGGACAGCGAGCGCCCCCTGGACGGCACTCCGGTCATCGACGTCGACCGCGGCGGCAAGATCACCTGGCACGGCCCCGGCCAGCTCGTCGGCTACCCGATCATGCAGCTGCCCCGCCCGGTGGACGTCGTCGCCCATGTCCGGCGGCTGGAGGAGGCGCTGATCCGCACGTGTGCGGAGTTCGGCGTGGAGACCAGCCGGGTGGAGGGCCGCAGCGGCGTGTGGGTGCTCGGTGATCCGGTCGAGCAGCGACCGTCGATCGGAGGGCTCTCGCTCGACTTCGACCCGCGGCTGCACGACGAGGAGTTCGACCCGCGCCTCAGCGGCCCGGAGTACGCCCCGTCCAACGCCGGACAGCGGCGCGAGGACCGCAAGCTCGCCGCCATCGGCATCCGGGTCGCCAAGGGCGTGACGATGCACGGCTTCGCCCTGAACGTGAACCCAGACAACACCTGGTTCGACCGGATCGTGCCGTGCGGCATCCGGGACGCGGGCGTGGCCTCGCTCGCGAACGAGGTGGGCCAAGACGTGACGATCGCCGAGGTCCTGCCGGTCGTCGAGAAGCACCTGCGCGAGGTGCTGGAGAACGCGGACCTGCAGCCCCGGACGATCGAGCACGAGCCCGAGCCGGCCCCGGCGCCGACCGCCTGAGGAATGCCCGCCTCTGGCCAGAGGTTGGCCAGCCGTAAGGGCATCACAATCAACGGGCGTACCCTGGTGGACGCCGAAGAATCGAAGTGTAGGGAGCCGGTCGTGTCCGCTGTCGCACCCGACGGACGCAAGATGCTGCGTCTGGAGGTCCGGAACAGCCAGACCCCCATCGAGCGCAAGCCCGAGTGGATCAAGACCCGGGCGAAAATGGGCCCCGAGTACAACCAGCTGCAGAAGCTCGTCAAGAGCGAGGGTCTGCACACGGTCTGCCAGGAGGCCGGCTGTCCCAACATCTTCGAGTGCTGGGAGGACCGCGAGGCGACCTTCCTCATCGGCGGCGACCAGTGCACCCGGCGCTGCGACTTCTGCCAGATCGACACGGGCAAGCCGCAGGCGCTCGACCGTGACGAGCCGCGCCGCGTCGGCGAATCGGTCGTCACGATGGACCTGAACTACGCCACGATCACCGGCGTCGCCCGCGACGACCTGGAGGACGGCGGCGCCTGGCTGTACGCGGAGACCGTGCGCCAGATCCACGCGCAGACCGCGGACCGCGAAGCCGGCCGCACCAAGGTCGAGCTGCTGATCCCGGACTTCAACGCGGAGCCGGACCAGCTGGCCGAGGTCTTCTCGTCCCGCCCCGAGGTGCTCGCGCACAACGTCGAGACCGTGCCGCGGATCTTCAAGCGCATCCGCCCCGGCTTCCGTTACGAGCGCTCGCTGAAGGTGATCACCGAGGCCCGCGCGGCCGGTCTCGTCACCAAGTCGAACCTGATCCTCGGCATGGGCGAGACCCGTGAGGAGGTCAGCGAGGCGCTGCAGCACCTGCACGACGCCGGCTGCGAGCTGATCACGATCACGCAGTACCTGCGCCCGTCGGTGCGGCACCACCCCGTGGAGCGCTGGGTCAAGCCGCACGAGTTCGTGGAGCTCAAGGAGGAGGCCGAGGAGATCGGCTTCTCCGGTGTGATGTCGGGCCCGCTGGTGCGTTCGTCGTACCGGGCCGGACGGCTCTTCCAGCAGGCGATCGAGAAGCGCGGCGAGGTGGCGGCTACGCAGGCCGTGTGAATTCCCGCACAAGAAACTACCGGCCAGTAATGGCCGATTCGGCGCGGCTCGTACGCTCCCCCGCAGGTCGGGGGCGCGTACGGGCCGCGTCGGCGTTCCGGTCGAACGAGTAAACGTTTCATCAGCGTTTGACCGGCCGGTCACGCCCTGGTAACACCAATCAGTGACTCTGTCTTTACGCACCGCACGCACGCTCCCGTTCCACACCACGCCCCCGAGGGAGACCTTCGCCATGCAGGCCGCGACCTCCGTACGCGCCAACGCGCTCCCGACCCTCGCCCAGGCCCTCCGTGCCGTCGAGGCCGTGCTCCTGGGCAGCGGCCAGCGCACCGCCCGCCGCAACGCCTGGACCGCGGTGCTCGAGGACCGGCGCCGCGCCAAGGACCGGGTCGAGGCCGAGCACGTGCTGGAGGCCGCGCTGACTCGCTCCTCCTGAGCCACGTAAACTTCAAGACATGGCGAGGAAGGAACAGGCAGCTGCTGCTGCCGATGCGAATCCCGGGCGACTCAAGCAGATCGCCCTGACGTACAAGATGACCCGGCGGGCCGACTCGAAGGTCGGTCTTGTCGTCGCGGGTGTGGGAATCGTCACCTTCGGTGTCTTCCTCGCGATCGGCTTTCTGATCGGGTACCCGGTCTATCTCGGCATTCTGGGCTTCCTACTGGCCTTCCTCGCGATGGCGATCGTCTTCGGACGCCGCGCCGAGCGGGCTGCCTTCGGGCAGATGGAGGGACAGCCGGGCGCGGCGGCCGCGGTGCTGCAGAACATCGGCCGTGGCTGGAGCACGACCCCGGCGATCGCGATGAACCGCAGCCAGGACGTCGTCCACCGCGCCGTCGGCAAGGCCGGCGTCGTGCTGGTGGCCGAGGGCAACCCGAACCGGCTGAAGAGCATGCTGGCGGCCGAGAAGAAGAAGATGGCCCGGGTCGTCGTGGACGTCCCTGTGCACGACATCATCGTCGGCAACGGCGAGGGCCAGGTGCCGCTGAAGAAGCTGCGCACCACGATGATCAAGCTGCCGCGGGTGCTCAGCGGCCCGCAGGTGACGCAGGCGAACGACCGACTGCGCGCCATGGGCGACCTGATGAGCAACATGCCGCTGCCGAAGGGCCCGATGCCCAAGGGAATGCGGATGCCGCGCGGCGGGAAGATGCGCTGACGTTTTCCCGACGAGACGAGTACGAAGAGGGCGCCCCCGCGGATGCGGGGGCGCCCTCTTCGTGTGCGGGTCGCGTATGGGGGTGGGGAGACCGGGGCGAAATACGAGGCCTACCGGACCCGGGC
The DNA here is from genome assembly GCF_042730885.1 of Streptomyces sp. NPDC059909. NCBI lineage: Bacteria > Bacillati > Actinomycetota > Actinomycetes > Kitasatosporales > Streptomycetaceae > Streptomyces > Streptomyces sp. NPDC059909. The sequence goes on along the minus strand of NZ_JBHWKX010000004.1, from coordinate 175,657 downwards.
CCAGGGACCAGAAGCCGGGTCTGACCGGACCCGGGCCCAGGGACCAGAAGCCGGGTCTGACCGGACCCTGGCCCGACGGACTAGATCCGCACCTGAACGGCGCGGGACAGCCGGTCGTGGAGCCCGCGGCCGTCGCGGTCCCAGACGAGCGCCGGGATGGCGAGGCAGAGCAGCACGCTCCGTACGACCACGCGGACGACACCCAGCCGCCCGCCGTTCTCGGCGATGACGCGGATGCCGAGGAGCCGTTTGCCGGGCGTACTGCCGATGGTGCCGACGGTGAGCACGCTCAGTACGAGGAAGATCAGCAGCGCCCAGTTGCCGGCCGCCTGCTGGTTGCCGTTGGCGAGCAGCCCGTATGCGATCAGCATGCACAGCGCCCAGTCGATGAAGAGGGCACCGAAGCGCCGCCCGAGCGGGGCGATGGCGCCGGGTCCCTCCTGCGGGAGTCCGAGCCGCTCACCCCGGTAGCCGAAGTCGGCTCCCATGTCCTCGGCCGCCGCGCGGGGGCCGGAAAGCCACGAACCGATTGCCTGCCTGTTGTCCACCCGTCCACGGTACTGTGCGCGCTTTTGATCACCCCTGCCCGGGTCCGGCCGGCGGCGCCAGGACATGCCGCATCACCGGCCCGGTTAACTTCCGCGAAACAAATGAGTCATGCTGGAGAAATCCCATCTGCCTAGGGTCGTGTTCAGCGTGTGCCACCGCACTGGCTGCACGACCGAGTGACAACCCCGCCCCTCCCCGGGTGGGAGTAGGAGGAGTTGGATGTTCCAGAACGCCGACGACGCCAAGAAGTACATTGCGGACAATGACGTCAAGATGATCGACGTCCGGTTCTGCGACCTTCCCGGCGTGATGCAGCACTTCACGATTCCGGCCACGGCGTTCGACCCGTCTGATGAGCTGGCCTTCGACGGCTCGTCGATCCGCGGCTTCCAGGCGATCCACGAGTCCGACATGGCGCTGCGCGCGGACCTGTCCACGGCGCGCCTGGACCCGTTCCGCCGTGACAAGACCCTGAACATCAACTTCTTCATCCACGACCCGATCACCGGCGAGCAGTACAGCCGCGACCCGCGGAACATCGCCAAGAAGGCCGAGACCTACCTCGCCTCCACCGGCATCGCGGACACCGCGTACTTCGGTCCCGAGGCCGAGTTCTACGTCTTCGACAGCGTGCGCTTCCAGACCAGCGCGAACGAGGGCTTCTACCACATCGACTCCGAGGCCGGAGCCTGGAACACGGGCGCGATCGAGGACAACCGTGGGTACAAGGTCCGCTACAAGGGCGGCTACTTCCCGGCCCCGCCGGTCGACCACTTCGCCGACCTGCGCGCCGAGATCTCCCTGGAGCTGGAGAACGTCGGCATCCAGGTCGAGCGCCAGCACCACGAGGTCGGCACCGCCGGCCAGGCCGAGATCAACTACAAGTTCAACACGCTGCTCGCCGCGGCCGACGACCTGATGCTCTTCAAGTACATCGTGAAGAACGTCGCCTGGCGCAACGGCAAGACCGCGACCTTCATGCCCAAGCCGATCTTCGGCGACAACGGCTCCGGCATGCACGTCCACCAGTCCCTGTGGCAGGGCGGCGCGCCGCTCTTCTACGACGAGCAGGGTTACGCGGGCCTCTCGGACACCGCCCGCTACTACATCGGCGGCATCCTGAAGCACGCCCCGTCGCTGCTGGCCTTCACCAACCCGACGGTGAACTCGTACCACCGCCTGGTCCCGGGCTTCGAGGCGCCGGTCAACCTGGTGTACTCGCAGCGCAACCGCTCGGCCGCGATGCGGATCCCGATCACGGGCTCCAACCCGAAGGCCAAGCGCGTCGAGTTCCGCGCCCCTGACCCGTCCTCGAACCCGTACCTGGCCTTCTCGGCGCTGCTCCTCGCCGGCCTCGACGGCGTCAAGAACAAGATCGAGCCGGCCGAGCCGATCGACAAGGACCTCTACGAGCTCGCCCCCGAGGAGCACGCGGGCGTCCCGCAGGTCCCGACCTCCCTCCCGGCGGTCCTCGACGCCCTCGAGGCGGACAACGAGTACCTGCAGGCGGGCGGCGTCTTCACGGCGGACCTCATCGAGACCTGGATCGACTACAAGCGGACGAACGAGATCGCGCCGATCCAGCTGCGTCCGCACCCGCACGAGTTCGAGCTCTACTTCGACATCTAAGAGGCGGGGCCGGGCGACCTGGGCGGAAGCCCTGCAAACAGGCTGTGACCTGCGAAAACTCTTCTCAGTAGTTCTCACTGTCACCGCTTGCTTTCCGCCCCCCTTGTGCACCGAGTGTGCACCGCCCGGCCAATCCTCTGACTTGATGTCAGAAACGACAGCGAGGGCCGTTACCCCATAGTCGGGGTAGCGGCCCTCACTGCTTGTCCAGACTCTGTGTGCGGCGGCGGCCTTCTTCGTCTCCTAGTAACGGGTCGGGTCGGTGACCTGCGGCGATGATGGCCGCAGGTCGCTGACCTGGTCTTTTGGCGATGACTGGCGATGGGGTGCGACGGTCCTGATCGGGTGTCCTGCGGACTGTGCGGACTGCGTGAAGCGGTCACGGTGCCAGCGCGGCGGCCACTCGGGCCAGGCGAGCGGCTGACAGCGCGAAGCGGTTGGCGGGGTTTCGGAAGGAGTAATCGCCGTCGTTGACGGAGAAACCGTGCCCGGATGTCGTCCAGCGCGCAGCGCCGGGAGCCCCTTGGCCTTCCAGGAGAGCTGCGGCGAGGGTCTCGGGGGCTTCCGTGCTGGTACGGGCGCGTAGCGCGACCGCCAGACGGTCAACGGCATCATCGCCGGCGCCGCCAGGGGCCGACCGCGCTGGTCCGCCCCGCGGGCGAAGCTCCCGAGGTGCGAGTGCCGCTTGGGGGATTCGAATCCGAGGGTCGGGAGCGGAACCGGTGCGGGAAGAGAGGTGCTTCATGGCTGCATGGCCGCGCTCAGGGACGGTGTTGAGCCGGATGCACGGCTCAACACCGTTTGCCGCGAAACCTACCGGGTGCCCTCCGTGAAAACATCACTGTCCGCGCTGAAGATGACGACCTTCTCGATCAGATCGCCATTGAGGTGGAGGACCTCGGATCCCAGTGCCGTCTTGTTGCCCAGGAATCCGAAGGCCCAGCTCCAGTGGATGAATTCCTTGTTCTGGGAGTGGCTCACGAGCCGGCCGCTCAGGGGCGGAGCCTTGCGCTGCACAACGTCGATGTAGTCGTTGATGACGTCTCGGCCTACGAAGACGTCCTCAGGCTCCATGAACGTGACGTTCTCCGTGTAGATCTCCTCCATCGCCTTGGCGCGCTCGGCCGCATCCGGGATCATCCAGACCTCCAGATGCTTGGCTATGAGCACCCGGGCGCGGTCCGACCCACCAATCAGAGTCAGGTGGAGCCGGGAGATCCGCCCGTCCGAGTCCAGGGAGACGGTGACATGGCCGCTTCCGGAGCACCCGTTGCCCTGCAGGTCCAGCCCGGCCTGGCTCCACTTGCCAGTGATGGAGCCGTCGGCCTCCACGGAAGCCGTCCAATGGTGCTTGGACTCCTTCCACTTGGCTGCCTGTGCCCGGTGGAAGTCGACGGCCAGCTCCCGGCCCCGGACCATTTCCCCGCTGTGCATCAGCATCACGTTCTCGGCGAAGATGTCACGAAGGTCGTCCAGGCCGGAGTGGCCACTATCGGCCGAGTCCACGAGTTCGAAATAGCGGTCAAGTACTGTCGTCATGCTTGAATCCCTCTCTGGCCGCAAATGTTCAAATTTGCGCTTATCGCTGGTGGAGAAAGCGGGTTCCGCATCTGCTCACCCCTTCATGGCAGGCGCCACGGGATCAAGGGGGACAGTGCGTCGCCACTCAGGTGTCCGGCTGCCTCGCCGCAGAGTGCGCTCCGGTTTCTTCGGGAAGCCGAGCGAGGTGGTGAAGCCGGCAAGGCTCACCTCCCGGTCTGCGAGGCCCACCGGCGAGACGCCGGTGACCACGGCGCCGCCGGCCCGGGATGACGCAAGCGACCGCAACCGCGAGGTCGCCCCTGATCACGGCGTCCGCCGCGTCGGGCCGCCCGACGGTGGCGGAGGTCATGAGCCGGCGCCGCGCAGGATCCGCAGGTCGTCCGTCGCCTGACGGCGCATGGCGGGGAGGAGCGGACGCACCGGCTCCGGCAGGCTCGCGAGCACCAGTTCCACCTCCGCGGGCGTGCCCACCTCGTCGAGGAGGCCCACCATGAGGTGTCCGGCCACGGGCGGCGTGGTGGCGATCACCCGCTGGGCGAAGTCCTGCCAGTCCTCGGGACTGATGTGGTCGCGGAGCGCGGGGAAGAGGATCGGCTCTTCACGGGCCAGGTGGTCGTGCACCGTGTCGCGCACCGCGACGGCCGCGTCCCGCAGCGCGGCCCGGACTGCGTCCACCACGCCGCCGTCACCGAGGCCGGCACTGCCTGCCTCACCGGCCCCGCCCTCAGCCTCGTCGCCGCTCACGGCCACCGCGGCCAGCAGATCGAGCGCCGCGTCCAGGCGCTCGTGCTCCTCGCTCAGCGCGTCGAGCGCGTGTTCCGTGGCCGGCGCCGCCGCGACGATCCGCGGCCACAGGTCCTCGTCCTCGGTCTCGTGGTGATGGCGCAGGTTCACGACGAGAAAGTCGCGCAGCTGCACCAGTGCGCCGAGCGGCACCGAAGGGCGAACGGCCGCCTCGGCCAGCAGGGTGGTGGCAACGCGGTGGACCTCATGAACAAGCCGGGTCTCAACGACCGCCGGGGGGTGCTCGGGGGCATCTTTCGTCATACCGCGAAGATATTCATTAGAGGGTCCAATCGTCAAAATAGTGACTCATCGTGGAAGAGGTATACTGCGTCGGTGGCCACCCGGAAGTACGACTGCCCCCGCCGCACCAGCTCGGCAGCCGCCACGCATGAGGCCATCCTGAGCAACGCGCACAGGCTCTTCCTGGCCCGCGGGTACGCCGGGGTCACCATCGGGGAGATCGCGGAGGCAGCAAACGTCGCCGTGCCAACCGTGTACAGCAGCGCGGGAAACAAGCCGAGCATCCTGACGGCCCTGCTGGAGCCGGCCCTCACCGACCCGGCCATCGCCGACACCCTCGCCGCCGTCGAGGCCAGCGACAACCCGCGCACCGTGATCGAGCTGACCGCCGAGGGCACCCGGCTCACCCACGAACGCCACTGGGAGCTCGTGTACGGGCTCTTCTACCGAAACCCCCCGGGGGAACCCGCCGTCAAGGCGGTCCTGGACAGGGGGGCCGACGGCTACGTCCAGGCCCTGACCCGCGTAGCCGACCGCCTCGTGGCGCTCGACGCACTCCGTGCCGACGTCCCTCGCGCGGAGGCCGTCGACATCCTCTGGTTCCACCTCGGCCCTCACGCCTGGATGACGCTCGTCGGCGAACGCGCCTGGCCGTTCGACCGCGCCCAGACCTGGACCGCCCGCTCCGCCTGCCAGGCACTGCTGAAGGACTACTGAGACCAAACCGCCGGGCCGTCCGTGGGCCGTGGAGGGTTGGCCGACGGCGACCGCCAACGACCAATGACAGCCGCTTCTCGCAGGTCAGGAACCCCCTCGACGCAGGCCCGCAGGTCGCCGACAGGAGTGATCAGCTCTTCGACATCTCAGAACGCCGCAGGTCAGAGCGGGTTTCCGCTCGCCTGGGCCGTCCGTCAGCAGGCCGTCGGCCGTGCTCCTCCCTCACCGGAAGGCACGGCCGACGGCCGTTTCGGCATCGCGTCCGAGCGGTCCGCCTCCTCGCCGTTGGACACACTCGAACGTACCCTTCGAGGCCACCATCGACCGGGCCCGCGCCATCCTCGTCGAACACATCGCCCAGTACGGGGCATTCGAGATCACCTGCCTGGGCGGCATTCTGGTCTGCCGCCGCTGAGGGGAGACGCCTGGTTCAGACCTCGGACCGCTCGGACCCCAGCAGCTCCCGCAGCTCCCCCACCGCCTCCCGGAGCCGGTCGGCGAAGGTCCGCATCTGGTCGGCCACCGCCTGCGGGGTGCTCAGATAGAGGTTGAACCGCTCGGGCAGCAGCACATAGGCGACGCCGATGCACCGGCTGCTCGTCGATCCGAAGCCGAAGTACTGGATGTTGTGGGACGGCGCGGAGCTGGTGCTCAGGTAGTCGTCCCGCATCGTCAGCCAGCCCGGGGTCCGGTAGAGCGCGGGCTGCTCGGGCACGCCGAGTTCTGTGCCGCGGCGGCGCTGGATCATTTCCAGTTCCCACAGGTGCTGCTCGGGGACCTGGCCGGCCTGGGATGCCTTTGCGCGGGAGACGTGGGCCTCGGCGGCGGCCCGGAATGCTGCGCGACGGGTGTCCGCGTCGGCCGCCGGGTCCTCCATCGCCGTCACGAACTCCAGCATCTCGGGAGTGACGACACGCATCGCCTCGGTCCGGCCGTTGCGGTACTGCCGGGTGGCGATCGACTCGTACGTGGCGCCCAGCAGTCCCTTGGCGCGCTGATGGGCGAGCTGGTAGGCGCACTGGACGAAGGCGTCAGGCGAGACGCCGAGCGACTTGGCCGTGGTGCTGCCGAAGTCCGCGAAGGACACGGTCGTGGTCGCCGTGGCCTCCCCGTACGCGGCGAACACGTCGGCCGCGGCGCGCACCTGGGCCCGTAGCGCGTCGTCCACCTCGAACACGACCGGCTCCAGCGTCGGCAGGCCCTGGGAGCGGGCTCCGGACTGCCGGCTGTGCTCCTCGGCCGAGGTGCTCAGGAGGAAGTCGGTGAAGCTGAGGATGGTGGTCCCGTCCAGCTCGCAGTGCTCCACGTTGATGCCGGCCCGGCCGTCCGCGAAGACGATCAGCGACACGGCCTTGTCGAACCAGCGGTTGCCACGGTCGCCGTAGAGCAGTTCGTCACAGGCCTCCTGGGTGTCCGCGGGGGCGAAGTCCTCCAGGCAGACGCAGAACAGCGCGGACTCGACGATGTCCAGCGCATCCGCGTTGCCGGGGTGGCAAGCGAGCAGGGACTCACGGGCGGCCGCCCACTCCGCACGGGCCATGGTGGTGAGATGGCCCACGGACGTCGGGGCGGCGGGCTCGGCTCCTGCCTTCATCACGGCGCGAAGGCCCGCTTCGAGGTCGTCCAGGCCGTACGGGACGCCGCCAGCGCCCAGCACGTCCAGCCGGAACATGCCGCCGCGGAAGAAGACCACGATGTGCCGGGCCTTGGACGGGCCCGGCCACTCGTCGCTGTAGGGGGCCCGCACGGTGTCCTGCTGTGCGCCGGGGATCCGGGTCGTGGAGAACAGGAACTTGTTCTGCACCATCGACTGGGGCACACCGCGCAGCCCCACCGGCGCAATGAGCTCCTGATCGAGCTGCCGCTTGTAGTTGAGGGCCCCGGCGATGAGTCCGGCCGCCCGCTCCACCTGCGCCTGGCCGGATTCCTGGAACAGGAAGAAGAAGTTGGCGTTGAGCGCGATCCGGTCCCGGCGGCCCAGGTAGCGGTACGGCCAGAAGGTGTCGAGCCAGCTGTGCACGCCCTCCGTGGCGTCGTACTCCTCCAGCGCCGCCTGCAGCACCCGGCCGGGTCCTCCGGGCCGGAGGAATGCGGCCACTTCCGCCTCGGTCGCCGCCCGCTCGCCGGCGGACAGCAGCGGTGCGCACCAGGCGAGGAACCTCTCGCAGCTCGCCTCCAGCGTGGGCAGCGGCACGCGCGGCAGGCGGTCCTCCAGAGAGAAGGTCCCGCTGTCCACCGCGCCCTGACTGTTGTTCACTTCTGCACTCGATTCGGGTCGTTGGAATCTGTGGTGCCGTACGGCCGGGACACGTAGAGCTGTGCGTAGAGCCAGCCTTCCGTCTCGAGGCCCCGCGGATCCACCCCTGCGGACGACATGGTGTCCACCACGAGCGCCTGTTCCTCCGCGGAGGCGAACCGCCTCTGCCTGAACACCTCGTCGACGCGGACGGTCCGGTACCCCAGCCCGGTCAGTGCGCGCTCGACGCGGTCGAACGGGAACATCCGCAGGACGAAGTGCGCCATCCATGGCCTGCGGTCGCCTTGGGCCCGTACGACGCGCGTGAGCGTCCGTTCCGTGACGTAACCGAGGCAGCCCGTCGAGATCACCAGGTGCGTCCCGGAAAGCTGGTCGCGCTGCCGGGGTGTCGGCTCGTCGTTCTCCAGGTCGGCGTGCACGGCGTCGTCGAGGAGTCCGGCCTCCAGCGCGTAGGACAGCGCGCTGCCGGAGGTGTCCAGGCCGACGAAACGTATGCCCTGCGCGGGCCGGCGCGAGCGGGACAGCTCGCGGTCGCGGGACAGCACGGCATCGCGGCTCTCCCCCTCGCGCTCGTCGTCGCCGTAGCGCTCGTACAGCTCGTCCATGGTCGCGTCGTACTTCAGCAGGGCGGCGTTGATTCCGTACGAGCAGCCGATGTCCAGCACCTTCGGTACCTCGACGTGCTGAGACTCCCGGTACTCCTTGATCAGCTTGGCGAAGTAGGGCTTGGCGTGCTGCGGAACGCAGTAGCCGAGCGGACGCAGCACGCTGAAGTAGGTGCGCGGGTCGGGCTGTGTGTAGATGTGATCGAGCGAGACTTTTCCGGTCGCGTCGAAACGCACAGGGCTTGCTCCTCCGTGGATCGCAGAGTGGGAAACGCCTGGATGTCGTCCACGGGACGTCTGAGGCACACCGCATGCCCCCGGCGCCCGCTAGTCCAGCAGTCGGTCGCCCCGCACGGCCCGGCCCTCGGCAGCCAGGTGCTCGGGCAGTACCCGGCCGAAGAGCTGCCGGGTCCGTGCCACGCTCCCGATGACCCCGGGACGCTCGCTGTAGGCGAATATCGCGGAGTGGCGCGCGACCTCACCCCGCACGGGGCTCACCCGGTGCAGCGAGTAGCGGCCCTTGAACAACTGCAGATCACCGGGTTGCAGGGGGAGGCACCGGACGAGCCGCTCGCCCCGGCCGTCCAGCACGTCCCGGACGTCGTCGAATCTCTCGTCGTCCGCGCTCCTGATGTTCGGGCAGTACTCGAAGTCGCCTCCTGCCTGCGCCTGCTGGGTGAGCATGCTCACGGTGAACTCGTTGGTGTCGAAATGCCAGGGGTGCTCCATGCCCGGCGCGACGACGTTGAGCACGAGTCCGGAGAGCGGATCCGCCAGCTCGTGCAGCTGCGGCAGTCCGAAGCAGCGGGCGATGAAGCGCTGGAACTCCTCGTGGGAGTAGAGCCGGCTGATGAGGGAATCGGCGGGTACACGGTCCCGTGCGACGAACGCGTTGCCCCGCTGGAAGGTCCTGCGGCCGGGGTGATCCGCAGGGAGGGCCGAGTCGACGGCGATGTTGTAGACGTTGACGGTTTCGACGTCGAAGTGCGCCCGAGGGGCGATGGCCGAGCACTCCTCCCGCAGGACGTCGCGGAGCGAGGGACGGATGAAGTCCGGCAGTACGGTGCAGCCGACGGCGCGTAGTTCGCGCCGGGCACGGGTGACCACGGCCTGCCCCTCGGCACCTTCGAGTTCCGAAAGGGGGTAACGAGCCGTGTCGATCACCTGGTCAAGCGGCACGGCTTCCAGAGTGCTCATGCGATCCGCCCTCGCTCCGGGATTCTTCAGCAACCTGACTGAGAAGTAACGGAGTTGAAGCTGGCACAGCATCCGCCAGGTTGTCTGTGACCCGTCACACTGCGCAGCGGAATATCACCCCGGGGCGTGAGGCGCCTTGACGCTTCCGCGCCGCGGTCGAGGGCCGGGTGTGAGCCGAGCCGTTGCCGAGAGGGGATCGGACGAGGTGGTGGCGAGTAGCCTCCGGAGAATGGAAGCTGCCTTCACCACAGCAGCACGGGCCGAGCAGGCCCTTCATCCCCCTGCCGAGATCTGTGGCGTGTTGAACCGGATGCCTCCGCACCTGCTCGCGGGTCCGGATGTCGACGTCATCGACACCGTCGACGCCCTGATGGATGATCTCTATCGGCGCGGCCTCCTCTTCTGCCCGGGCCACCGCTGGCTTTCGGGGCCGGGCCCGGAGTCCATACGCGGGAGGCTCAACTGGCTCCTGGCCGAGGAACACATCCGCCGTGATCCGTCCAGCGGCGAGTGGGCCTGGGCCGGGTTGACTGCGTACTTCACTGTGGGCGAGCCGTAGGGAACGGAACTTCCGCCGTGGCAGCGCCGCGCCCAGGACCTGTCCCTGGTCAGGTCCGTAGCCCATGGCGGACACCGTGAACTGCTGAGAAGCAGAAGGCCGCGCCCGCGACGCGCGCGGGCGCGGCTTCCGTCGTGACAGGCCGGCCGGATCAGGCCGTGTGCAGCGTCAGTCCGTAGCGGTTGAGGATCTCGTTGACGGGCTGGAACCAGGTGTTGCCACCCGAGCTGCAGTTGCCCCAGCCGCCCGAGGTGACGCCCTGGGCCTGGTCGCCGCTGATGAAGGAGCCGCCCGAGTCGCCGCCTTCGGCGCAGACGTCCGTTCTGACCATCTCGTAGACGTCACCCTGGGCGTAGTGGACGGTCTCGTTCCGGCCCAGCACCGTGCCGCAGTGCCAGTGGGTCGTGGAGCCCGAGCGGCAGATCGACGTGCCGACCGGAGCCTCCCAGGATCCGCGCACGAGCCGGTCCGGGGTCTGACCCCAGCCAAGCACCACGGGGACGGTCCACCAGCCGTAGCCGGTACTCACCCAGGCATAGTCGTTGCCCGGGAAGGACGAGCCCTGGAACCAGCCCATGTCGGAGCCGTCCCAGCCGCGGACGAAGCTGCCGGGTCCGCCGCAGTGGCCGGCCGTGACGAAGCCGCCGTACACCGAGAAGCCGATGGAGCAGCGGACGTTGCCGGTGTAGTACGGGTCGCCGCCCACGACCCCGGCGGCGAAGGTCGTCGGCGCCTCGCGCACCGTCTCGACCTGTACGGGGCCGGTGCGCCGGGCCCGGTCGAGGAACGCCTTGACCTTGGCGTCGCCGCTGCGGCCGGCGACGACGCGGACGAGGATCCGGTTGGCCTTCGGGTCGACGTGCCAGCTGCTCACTCCGGCGGGCGCGTTCTGGCGGTCGATCCGCCGCTTGGCCTCGTCGAGCTGTGCGGCGGTGTGCGTGACGATGCGGGTTGCGGCGCCGGTCGCCCGTACGGCGTCGGCCTTCTGACGGCTGGTCACGGCAACTGTCAGCCTGCCGCTCGTCGCGTCGAACCAGGTCCCGGCGAAGGCGTCGCCGGCCGCACGTTCCGCCTTGCCCTGGACGGCGAAGGCCGCCTTCTCCTGTGCGAGGCGCTCGCGCGCCTGCCGCTCGGTCAGGCCCAGGTCCCTCTGCATGGCGGTGATCAGTCCGGGCGATGCCGGGGGTTCGGGAGCGGCAACTGGTGCCGCGGCGGCGGAGGGTGCGAACACGGCGCCGCCCCCGGCGCCGAGCAGGAGCAGTGCGCAGAGGGCGGAGAAGGCTGTACGTAACGCGGTCGGTCTGCGTCTCACGGCTGTGATCCCTTCTGTTGTTCCGGTGACGTGGGGGTGGAACATCAGGTACTGAGAGCGCTCTCAGCAGCGTAGGGGCTGCACCGGCCGCTGCCCAGAGCCCGAACCCGTCGAGGAGGCGGGGTGTGCCGATGGCGCGATAACGCCCTTCGCTCGACCCGATCGGGTGGTGTCGATCGGTTCACGGCGCGTACACCTGTCCGATCCTGCACGCTGACCTGCCTGAACAGCGGCAGGAAGGGCCCGAGTTGACCGCCGAGGACACCCACGAACGGACCGACGCAACCACCGGCCGAACGACCGACTCCACCGGCAGACCCGAACACACCGAGGAGTTCCGCTACCGCTCCTCCCGCACAGCCACCGTCGAGCGACGTCCCGTCACCACCTGGGCCATGGCGCGCCGGCTGCCCGAGCTGGTGCGACGGGCGCTCGCGCTCGCCTGGCGCATCGACCGCAAGGCCGTCGTCGCGCTGCTGGCCTGTCAGGCACTGTCCGCGGCGCTGGAGGCCTTCGGGCTGATCGCGACGACGCAGACCATCACCGCCCTCATCGCCTCCGGTGACATCCAGGACCGGCTGGTCGGCGCGCTCCCCGCGATCTCGCTCCTCGCCGCGGCGGCCGGGCTCCGCGCCCTCCTCGCGATCGCGATCACCAGCATCTCCAGCCGGCTCTCGCCCCGGATCTCGCGCGAGGCCGAGCTGGAGATGCTCGACGCGGCCGTGCACACGGAACTCGTCGCGTACGACAACCCCGGTTTCAACGACAAGTGGGAGAACGCCGACCGTGGCGCCGAGGTCGCGCAGGATCTGATCACCGAGTCGCAGCAGGTCATGGCCTGCGTGGCGTCCGTTGTCGCGGCGGCAGGCGTCATCACCGTGCTGCATCCGGCGCTGCTGCCGCTGCTCGCGCTCGCGGTGCTTCCGCAGGGGATCGCCAGCATGAAGGGCGCCCGCGTCCACTACGAGACCAGCCGCGCCATGGCCGCCGAGCGCCGCACCCTTGCCCATCTTCGCTGGTACATCGCCGACAAGCTCACCGCCGACCAGCTCCGCTCCGGCACGATGGCCGACTTCCTGCTGGGCCGCTACCGCTCCATCGGGGCGCGGGTCGACGCCGCCACCGACAAGGCCGTGCACCGGGGCGCGCGGTACGCGGTCGTCGGCGCGCTCGGGGGCGGCGTCGCCTCGGGGCTGCTCTGGGTCTCCCTCGGGCTGCTGCTCGCGACCGGCCGGATGTCGGTGGCCTCGGCGGGCACCGCCGTCTTCGCGCTCCGCACGGTCGGTACGTCGCTCCAGGGCATCGTCGGCTACGGCACGCGTCTGTTCCGTACGGGCCTGTACTTCGACGACTGGGTCGAGTTCACCCAGGAGGCCGGGGGCCACCGCATCAGGCGCGGGACGCTCGCCCCGGCGCCTCCGGCGGTCGTCAGGACCGAGGCCCTCACCTTCACCTACCCGGCGTCCGACGCGCCCGCCCTGGAGAAGGTCAGCCTCGAAGTGCGGCGCGGCGAGGTCCTCGCCCTGGTCGGGGAGAACGGCTCGGGCAAGACCACTCTGAGCAAGCTCCTCTCCGGCCTCTATCTGCCCACCGACGGCCGGGTGACCTGGGACGGCCAGGACACCCGTGACCTCGACGCGTACGCCCTGTGGTCCCACACGGCCGTCGTCCCGCAGGACTTCGCCCGCTGGCCCATGTCCGCCCGCGAGAACATCACCCTCGGCCAGCCCCAAGGCGGCGACGACTCCGTGGCCCGCGCCGCCGAGCGGTCCGGTGCGGACGAGGTCGTGGACGGGCTGCGCAGCGGTCTCGACACGCTGCTGGCCCGGGAGTGGTTCGGCGGCGTCGAGCTCTCGGGCGGCCAGTGGCAGCGCATCGCCATCGCCCGTGCCTTCCACCGCCCCGCCGGGCTCCTCGTCATGGACGAACCGACCAGCGCCCTGGACCCCCGCGCGGAGCACCGCATCTTCACCGGGCTGCGCGCCATCGCCCGGGACCGTGCCGTCGTCCTCGTGACCCACCGCCTCGCGAACGTCGCCGTCGCCGACCGCATCGTCGTCCTCGACCACGGCCGCGTCATCCAGCAGGGCAGTTTCGACGAACTCGTGGCGGCCCCCGGTCTGTTCCGGGAGCTGTGGCAGCTCCAGAACGACCGCGGAATCCCGGCTCCGCGTGCCGGGACCGACTGACAGGGGACACCCGCTGAGACACCCCAGGCCCCGTCGCCGGCCACATGAGCCACATGGCGGCGGGGCTCCTCACCGCCCGGAGGACGGGCGCGCTCTAGACTCCGGATGCTGATCAATCGCTCATTCGGGGCATACGCCCCTGTCCGGAGGGGCTGTTCGATGGCCGATGTATCGGTGACGAGTGCGCTGGCCGCCGAGGCGTATGTGTACGGGTATCCGCTGGTGTACGAGCTCACGGTGGCCGGGGCCTTCGTCCGCAAGGGCATCGGGCCCCTGCCGCCCACGCCGTTCAACGCGTTCGCGCATGCCCGGAAGCTCGCGGACCACCACGACTCGTACGTGTCGGTCAACAACGACACCCTGTACTCGGTCGCGCAGCTCGATCTCTCCGGCGGACCGCTGGTGCTGCACGTGCCGGACAGCGGCGAGGCGTACCACGTGCTGCAGTTCGTGGACGCGTGGACCGACAACTTCGCGTACGTGGGCACCCGCGCGACCGGCTCCGCGGAGGGGCGCTGGCTGATCGCTCCGCCCGGGTGGGCCGGCGAGGAGCCCGCGGGGGTGCGCGGGGTCATCGACGCGCCGACCGCTGTCGTCACGGTCGTGGGGCGGTGGGCCTGCGACGGGCCCGACGACCTGCCGCGGGTGAGGGCGTTGCAGGACGCGCTGGCGATCGAGCCGCTCGACGGAGCCGTCCATCCGACGGGGCTGCCGACGCCGGAGCCGGGCGTTCCGGAGGGGCTCGGGTTCTTCGAGAAACTGCGGGTGTGGCTGGGGGACTTCCCACCGGCGGCCGCGGACGCCGCGTACCAGGAGCGGTTCCAGCCGCTCGGGCTGCTGGAGGAGGGGCCTTCGCCGTACGTGTCCCCGGATCCCGGGCTGGCGAAAGCGCTCAAGGACGGCTTCGTCGAGGGCCGGGACCGGGTCGGTCGGGCGGCACGGCCGTCGACCGGCGGGGAGCCCGGGAGCGCGGCACCCGGGGAGTGGCGGCTCGACCCGCACGCCTACGACTACAACCTCGACCACTTCGGGATCGGCACCCACGACTCCCCGCAGTGGAAGGCCGCCGACCGCGAGGAGTCGTACCTCCGCCGGGCCGTGGCGGCGCGCACCACGCTCTGGGGCTGCCATGGCTACGAGTTCGTGAGCGCGCAGGTCTTCGCCGACTCCGAGGGCGCGCCGCTGAACGGCTCGAAGGCGTACACGCTGCGCTTCGAACAGCCGCCGCCGGTCGAGTCGTTCTGGTCGGTGACGATGTACGACACCCCGGACCACTATCTCGTCGCCAGCCCCATCGGGCGGTACGCGATCGGCGACCGCACACCCGGGCTCGTGTACGGCGACGACGGCTCGCTCACCGTCCACATCCAGCAGGACCGGCCGGACGACCCGGCCGAGGCCGCGAACTGGCTGCCCGCACCGCCCGGCGCCTTCCGGCCCATGGCCCGCCTCTACACGCCGAAGGCGCCGGTGTTGGACGGGAGTTACCGGCTGCCGCCGATCGAGCCGCGGCGCGGGTGACCGGTCACCGCGACCGGTGGTCGGTGACCGGTCGTCGGTGACGGGTCGTCGGTGAACGGTCATCGGTGGACGGCCCGGGGCGGGCGCGCGCCCCGGGCCGGTCCGTGCGCGGATCAGTCGGCGTAGTGGATCAGCGACCGCACGAGGCGGCACGTCGTGTCGGACGGCGGGTGGATTCCGATGCGCTCGGCGGTCGTGCGTATCCGGCGGTTGCTGGCGTTCGCCGGGTGGTAGATGCCCGTGTCGAGCAGGGCGATGGCGAGGCGCATGGCCTTGAGCCGGCGGTTGTGGGTTTCGTACCACTCACGGGGCAGGCCCGCGGGCAGTGGCTGCTTGACCAGTTTCGCGTGCGTCGTCCTCGTCGGGTTCGTTGTCGTGGGCTTCCGCTTCGTCGTGACTGCGGCAACGGCCATCGGCGACCTCCAGGCGCGGTGGTTGGACCCTCACGAACTAGTTCGATTTTACCGCCCATCACTGACAATCGCCGCTGGCCAGGGGGTGTTCGAGGGGCTGGTGGGAGTACCGTGGCGGGATGGAGATCTGGATCAATCCCGCATGTTCGAAGTGCCGCAGCGCACTGCATCTGCTCGACGAGGAGGGCGCCTCGTACACCGTGCGCCGTTACCTGGAGGACGTGCCCTCCGAGGACGAGATCCGCGACGTCCTCGCACGCCTCGGCCTGGAGCCCTGGGACATCACCCGGACCCAGGAGGCCGCCGCCAAGGAGCTGGGCGTGAAGGACTGGCCGCGCGACGAGGCCTCGCGCGACCGCTGGATCGAGGCGCTGGCCCGGCACCCGAAACTGATCCAGCGTCCGATCATCACGGCGGAGGACGGCACGGCGGTGGTGGCCCGCACGGAGGAAGCGGTACGGGACGCCCTGGGCCGCTGACCCGCGTCACCCACCGCTGCGCGTAAGACCCAGCTCCCGCCCACCTGCGAAAACTTAAGCCCCAGTTAAGGAAGTCACCCCTGTGGCGGTTGAGCAGAGCGCTGGGCCTACTCGTACGTAACGGCACACGGAACCGATCCGGCCGCCGTTCGCGGCCGGGGACAGGAGCTCTCACGTGTCGCGCAAGAAGACCCTCAGCGGCAAGAAGAAGATCGCTCTGCTCGTCGGCGCAGCGGCGCTCGTCGGCGGTACTGCGATTGTCATGACCGGGACAAGCCAGGCGTCTGTGGCCTGTGACGGACTCGCCCAGGCGATTCGCAACAACGAGAACTTCATCGCCGGTCAACGGGCCAATCCCGACGCCCAGTCGGCCGCCAGGATCGCCAACCGGGAGGCCGTGATCGCGCAGATCAAGGTCCAGCAGAAGGCGGCGGGCTGTGAGGTCGGCGAGGGCAGCGGGGAGGCAGGTGGCGGCCAGGCGGCCCCGCCGGCGCAGCCGCCTGCCGAGGAGCAGCCGCCCGGCATGGAGCAGCCCCCGGCCGACGACGGCGCCGAGGAGCAGCCGCCCGCGGACGACGCGGGCGGTGGCGCGGACAACGGTGCGGGGCAGGGCGGCGGTGCCGCCGGTGAGGTCGTCTGCGCCGGGTCGACCGTGACGCTGTCCGGCGAGGGCGGTGCCCCGGCCGCCTCCAGCAACCAGTTCCCGATCGGCACCAAGCTGAAGGTGACCAACCTCGACAACAACAAGTCGACCACCGTCGAGGTCACTTCGGTCTCCGGCAGTTGCGCCCTGCTGAACAACGCGGCGTTCGAGCAGGTACGGGAGCCCGGCAAGTTCCTGATCCGCAAGGCCAGGATCGAGCGGGTCGGCTGACCCGGCAGGTCGGCCGGCCCAGCAGGGTCGGCCGACCGAGGGACCTCGGGGGGACGGAGGGGTGGCCAGGTCCTGTCCGGTCGATCAGGCCGGATCGGTGAGCGGGGTCCGGTGCGGTGCCAGGGCATGCGAGCCCGGCAAGATCGGCCGGACAGGGCTCAGACGGGCCGCCCCTCCGTTGCGGGTTCCACAACCGGCTCCATGGCGGACTCCGCAACGGGCTCCATGACGGACTCCGCCTCAGCCAGGATCTCCGTGATCCGCAGCCCGAGCCGTACATCGCAGGCGTGCGTGTCCCCGCCCCGTACCGATTCGATCAGCGCGTCCACCGCGGACCGGAACGAGCCGATCGCGTCCCCCCACTCGGGCAGGGTCGCCCTCCCCCGCTCGCCCAGCAGCTCGACCGCCGCCCCGGACGCCTCCCGCGGCGCGCTCAGGCTCAGCGTCGCCGTGCTCGACGCACCGGAGGCGTGCCGCAGGGCGAGGTGCACCGTGTCGGCCCGGCCCCGCAGCGCCGTCAGCGCGGTGACGTCCCCGAGCACGGGCAGCAGTACGGAGAGCACGTGCGGGCCCACGTCCCACAGCCCGCCCTTCTCGCGCCGCCACGGCGAGGCGGCGTACGGGCTGGTCGAGCCGTTCGCGAAGAGCGAGCCGAGCCACTGTGCCCGTGCGGTGAACCAGCCGCCCGCGGCGGCCTGTTCGGCGATCCACGGCGCCGTGTCCGCGGCGAAGCGCAGCGTGCAGAAGACGATGGACGCGACGCCCGTCGCCTCCGCGGCCGCCACGACCTCGCGCGCCCCCGTCACCGTGGTCGCGACGGGCTTGTCCAGCAGCAGGTGCCGCCCTGCCGCCGCCGCACGGGCCGCCAGCGGCGCCTGGACGTCCGGCGGCAGGGCGAACGCGACGGCGTCGCTCGCCTCGATGAGGGCGTCCACGTCCTCGTACGCCTTGACGCCGTGGGCGGTGGCCAGCGCGGCGGCCGCCTCCGGGCGACGCCCCCACACCCCGCTGAACTCGGCCTGCGGATGGGCGGCGAGCGCCGGGGCCTGTGTGTGCTCCGCCCACGGGCCGGTGCCGAGAAGTCCGATGCGCAGCTTCGTCATACGGCCCAGTCTGCACCCCGGGCACCACCGGCGGCGCAACGGACGGCGGAACGGACGGTGACGGGTGTGACGACCCCGGCCTGGTATACGACGGCGCGGGCTCGTACCGCCCATGGGCCCGGCAGGGCACGACAATCGCAGGAAACCTCGGTAACACGGGGTTCACAATCGAGCAACCGCCGGGAAATCCCGTGTTGCGAAGCTGCGGCCACACCCCGATGCACCGCAAAGGATGAGGCCCGTGACCTTCAAGGCTGAGTACATCTGGATCGACGGCACCGAGCCGACGGCCAAGCTTCGCTCGAAGACGAAGATACTGGCCGACGGTGCCGAGCTGCCCATCTGGGGCTTCGACGGGTCCAGCACCAACCAGGCCGAGGGTCACGCCTCCGACTGTGTGCTGAAGCCGGTCTTCACGTGTCCCGACCCGATCCGCGGCGGCGACAACGTGCTGGTGCTGTGCGAGGTCCTGAACACGGACATGACCCCGCACCCGTCCAACACGCGGGCGCGGCTGGTCGAGGTGGCGGAGAAGTTCGCCGCCCAGGAGCCGATCTTCGGCATCGAGCAGGAGTACACCTTCTTCGACGGTCACCGTCCGCTCGGCTTCCCGAAGGAGGGCGGCTTCCCGGCCCCGCAGGGCGGCTACTACTGCGGCGTCGGCTCCGACGAGATCCACGGCCGTGACGTCGTCGAGGCGCACCTGGAGAACTGCCTGAAGGCGGGTCTGGGCATCTCCGGCATCAACGCCGAGGTCATGCCGGGCCAGTGGGAGTTCCAGGTAGGCCCGCTCGCCCCGCTCGTGGTCGCCGACCAGCTGTGGGTGGCCCGTTGGCTGCTCTACCGCACCGCCGAGGACTTCGGCGTCTCCGCGACCCTCGACCCGAAGCCGGTCAAGGGCGACTGGAACGGCGCGGGTGCGCACACCAACTTCTCCACGAAGGCGATGCGCGAGGGCTACGACGCGATCATCACCGCGTGCGAGTCGCTCGGCGAGGGCTCGAAGCCGCTCGACCACGTCAAGAACTACGGCGCGGGCATCGACGACCGGCTGACCGGTCTGCACGAGACGGCCCCGTGGAACGAGTACTCGTACGGCGTCTCGAACCGCGGCGCGTCGGTCCGTATCCCGTGGCAGGTCGAGAAGGACGGCAAGGGCTACATCGAGGACCGCCGTCCGAACGCGAACGTCGACCCGTACGTCGTGACCCGCCTGCTGGTGGACACGTGCTGCAGCGCGCTGGAGAAGGCCGGCCAGGTCTGATCCGTTCCACACTCGCTCGCGAGGGGGCGCCCGCCGGTTTCCGGTGGGCGCCCCCTTCGCTGTCGGTGGGCTCTGCCATCGTGGTGCGCATGCTTGCGATCAAAGTGAAGACCGAGAACTGGCAGGAGCACGTCCGGCCGACGGCGCAGCAGCTCGACGAGCTGGTGCACCGGATCGGCGGCGAGGGCGACAAGTTCCTCGTCGTCCAGCGGATACCGGACCTGCCCGATGTCTTCATCCAGGTCTTGCACAGGACGGGCGGCGACTACACGCTCGAGCACCGCGACGGCGCGCACGACCGCCACTTCCAGGTGCAGGTCGAAGAGCCCGGGGCGGTCCTGACGGCCATGCTCGGCTGGGCGCGGCGCGAGGACGGCTGGGACGCCGGCCTGGACTGGACCCTGCTCGACATGGGGCCGGCGCCGGAGCCCGCGCCCGAACTGGACCCGGACGACCGCGCGCAGCTCGAGGAGCGGGTGCGTGAACTGCTCGTCGGCGGCTACGGCACACGGGCGGAGCTGGCGGAGGCGGCCGAGGACCATCTCGTCGACGGCGACGACCGCCCGGTCTCATCGGAGCAGGCGCGGCAGCTCGTCGACCGGATGTGGCTGGAGCGGGTGGCCGAGCAGGCCGGCTGGGAGGGCGAGACGGACCCGGAGCGGCTCACCCGGGCCTTCGCGGCCCTCGAGGCGAGCGGGATCACCGCCCGGGAGCACTTCACCTGCTGCCGCAGCTGCGGCCAGTCCGAGATCGGTGCTGCCGGATCCCCCGACGCACGGGGATTCGTCTACTTCCACACGCAGTGCACGGACGCTGCCTCGGCGGGGCACGGACTCACGCTGCTGTACGGCGGGTTCGACGGGTCCTCGCGGACCACGGCGGCCGTCGGGCGGGAGGTCGTGGCAGCGCTCGCCGAGGCGGGGCTGAGCGTGGAGTGGGACGGTGACCCCGGTCAGTCCGTCACGGTGACGCCGCTGGACTGGCTCAAGCGGCTGGTGGGGTGAGGACGCGGCGGTGAGCAGCAGAGATGCGCTGAGCGGCCGGGATTGCGCGGTGAGCCGCAGAGATCAAGATCACGCCAAGGTTGCGTCCGTCTGGTGAGAGGGGCCTGCTCCCGGGGCCCCTCGTCTGCTTGAATGGGGGAATGGCCAGCCTCCAGAGCATCGCGACGGGTCGCAGCGACCTCGAGCCGTTCTGGCCTTCCCGTCAGCACCACGACTTCGACCGGGTGTGTTGCCGCGCGAGGAACGCGTCGGCCCTCCAAAGCCCCTGAGCCCCTGTTCAGGTCCGGCCTTCGGCCGACGCGCACGACGTACGTCCGTACTCCTTCGCGCGAAAGAGCTGACCTCTCATGGCGAACACCCGTTCCCTCTCTGCTGCGACCAGCGCCACACGTGCCGGCGAGGGCCGGCACCGACTCAGGGCCGTCGACCCGGACGATTTGGTGCATGTCCCGGACTTCCTTCCGCCGGGCGCCACATGGCTCCCGGCGCCCCAGCACACGCTCCCCGCGCTGCCGGGCCGGCCGCCGATGGTCGGGTACCTCGTGCTCGTACCGGCCGACCAGCAGCCGCCCAGCCCCGTCGACGACGCCGGCGCACCCGCCTCCGCCGATGACGACGAGGGGCGGGTGCGGATCGACTCCTCCCGGCGCACCGCCGCCGTGGACGGGCGCACGCTGGATCTCACGTACCTCGAGTTCGAGCTGCTCGCGCATCTGGTGGCGCACCCGCACCGGGTGCACACGCGCGACCAGTTGGTGACGACGGTGTGGGGCTACGGGCACGTCGGGGACGGGCGGACGGTCGACGTCCACGTCGCCCGGCTGCGCCGCAAGCTGGGCGCCGAGCACCGCCACACGATCCAGACCGTGCGGCGGGTCGGCTACAAGTACGCGCCCTGAGGGGAGCGGGAGGGGGCCGCCCGGTCGCGGGCCGGCCCCCTCCTCCCTTCAGGCCTTCGCCCGGGTCCTGGCTGCCAGGCCCAGCGCGATGTCGACCGCGAGGAACACCAGCAGGCTGATGCCCAGCATCGGGACGAACCAGCCCACGACCGCCGTCGCAGCGGCGAGCGGCAGCAGCACCGGGAGCGGCACCTTGCGCCAGGCGCCGCGCGGCATCGGCCGGCCCACGCTCAGCGCCCGCTCCTTGGTCGGCCTGCGCAGCCACCACATGCGGTAGCCCCAGACAATGAGCAGGATCAGCGCGACCATCAGCACCGCGAGGGCGAGCTGGTTGACGAGGCCGAGGAAGACGCCCATGTGGGCGTCGATCCCGATCCGGGTGAGCTTGGCGAGCAGCGGATAGTCCGCGAAGCGCAGCTCGTCCATGACCCTGCCGTCGGCCGGATCGATCGCGACCGAGTCGAGGTGGACCGGGAACTGGGTGTCGGTCTCCTTGACGACATATCCACTGCCGTCGGCCGGGAGTATGACGGAGATCCTGCCCTCGACGCCCTTGGCCGCGGCCGCTTCGACCGCCTTGTCGATGCCGACGTCCGGGCCCTGGTGGCCGCCTTCGTGTCCGCCGCCGCCGTGGCCCTCGTGCCCGTCGCCGGCTCCGGCCGCGCCGTCGAGCGTGGCGGAGACGCCCGGGGTAGCGCCGCCGAGCTGGTCCTGGACGGCGCCGATGTTCTCGCCCGCGTACTTCGACCAGGTCAGGCCGGTGGCCGAGAGCAGCACCAGGCCGGTGACGGCCCACAGTCCGACGGAGCCGTGCCAGGACAGGGTGCGGCGGCGGCCCTTGGCGGTGCGCTCGGGGACCAGCAGGGCGCGCTTCGACGCCCGCTTGCGGCCGATCCACAGCAGCAGGCCGCCGAGGGCGACCGCCCACAGCCAGCTGGCGGCGAGTTCGCTGTAGTTGCGGCCGAGGTCACCGAGGTGCAGATCGCGGTGGAGTTCGTCGAGCCAGATACGGAGCGGGAGGGCGCCGGAACTGCCGTAGCTGGGCAGTTCGCCTCGTACCTTCCCGGTGTACGGGTCGACGAAGACGGCGAGGGACTTGCCCTCCTCGACGTCCGGGCTCGACATGAGCACGCGGGTGGTCGCACCGTCCTCGGACGACGGCCACACGGCGGTCACCGTGCCCTGCGGATGGGCTTCACGGGCGGCGGCGACCTGGGTGCCGAGCGGGAGGGTGCGCCCGCCGACGTCGGTGGTCAGCTCGTGGCTGTAGAGGACCTTCTCCGCCTGGAAGGACAGTGCGTACAGCAGTCCGCTGGCCGCGGCGACGAGGAGGAGCGGGGCGATGAGGATGCCCGCGTAGAAGTGGACGCGCAGCACGAGCGGGCGCAGTGCGCTCCATGTGGAGGCGGGGCCGGTCGGGGACGGGGAGCCGGCACCGGCCGTCGGCTCGTCCGGCTTTACGGGATCGTCAATGGCCATGTTGATCCTTGGAGTTGGCGTTGACATGGGGGAATCGGCCCCCGGCTGTCAGACGAGTGCTCCAGGGGCCGTGGCGCGGGTGAACGGACGGCCGGGCGGCCCGCGCCGTGAGAGGGCATGCGCGAGGACGACGCCGTGAAGACGTCGGGTGCGGGGACGCGGGCGTACGGCGTGCGGGAGTTCCGGTACGCGGACGACCGCGAGCAGGAGCCGCAGCGGCGCGAAGGCGAGGGTGCCGACCGTGCGGGCCAGCCGGAAGAACGCGACTTCGCCGTGCGCGAGCCAGAGGGCGCACACGGCCGCACCGACGAAGTGGGCGGCGAGCATTCCGGCGGAGTCGGCGGGGCCGGCGCCGTACACAGTGGTGGCGCTCGCCATCGCCTCGGCCGCCATGGGGTCCGTGCCGACGGTGGGCGCGGCTCCGCCGGCGTGGGCGGAGTGCGGGAGCGAGGTGGTGTGCGCGTCGGAGCCGGCGAACAGCAGATGCAGGGCGCCCTGGACGGTCAGGAGTCCCGTACCGATGCAGAACGTTCCCCGGCGACGCGTACCGGCCAGCCAGGCCGCGCCTCCGCTCACCGCGAAGGCGAGGAGGAGCACGCCGGCCGGCAGATCATGCCCGGACAGGGACGAATGTCCCATCGCAGCCAATGTCGTGCACACCGCCGCGAAAAGTGCGGCTCGCAGGGTGCGCATCGGCGACCGGGCATTCGTCATGACCTCGACATGGTGCCATCCGTTCCGCCGGTAACGGCAGACGGGCGGCGCGGCCGGTTTCGCCGGGGGCGGTATCTCCCGGGAACGCCTTCTCCTCGTAGCGGAATCCACTGGCAGCGGAAAAGGGCCGACGCGGGGGCCGCAGCACGGCAGAGTCCGGCTCATGAGACTTCTGATGCTGGGCGGGACGGAGTTCGTGGGGCGGGCGGTCGTGGGCGCGGCGCTCGCGCGCGACTGGCAGGTGACCGTGTTCCACCGGGGGCAGCACGAGGCGCCGGAGGGCGTGTCCGTGCTGCACGGCGACCGCACCGCGCCCGGTGGGCTGAGGGCGCTGGCGGAGGCGGAGGGCGACTGGGACGTCGTGGTCGACACCTGGTCGTCCGAGCCCTCCGCCGTGCTGGAGGCGGCACGGCTGCTCGCGGACCGCGCGGGGCGGTACGCGTACGTGTCCAGCCGCTCGGTCCACGCCTGGCCGATGGCTGCCGGGCTGGACGAGAACGGCCCCCTGGTCGAAGGCGCCGCGGCCGATGCCGGGTCCACCGACTACGCCCACGACAAGCGGGGCGGCGAGCTGGCCGCGGTGGCGGCCTTCGGCGAGGACCGCTCGCTGCTGGCGCGGGCCGGGTTGATCCTCGGCCCCTGGGAGAACGTGGGCCGGCTGCCCTGGTGGCTGAAGCGGGTGGCCAGGGGCGGCCCGGTGCCGGCTCCAGGGCCGCGCGACCTGCCGCTGCAGTACATCGACGCACGCGACCTCGCGGAGTGGCTCCTCGACGCGTCGCAGGAGCGGCTGTCCGGCGCGTACAACCTCGTCAGCCCGCCCGGGCACACGACCATGGGCGGACTGCTGGCGGAGTGCGTCCGCGTGACCGGCGCGGACGCGGAACTGCGCTGGCTCGACGAGGAGACGATCGCCGCGGTCGGCGTCGAGCCGTGGACGGACCTGCCGATCTGGATCCCCCGGGGCGAGTCGCACGACGCGATGCACCGTGCGGACGTGTCCAGGGCGCTGGCCGCGGGCCTGCACTGCCGGCCGGTCGCGGAGACGGTCGCGGACACCTGGGACTGGCTCCGGTCCCTCGGCGGCGAGCCCCCGCTGCGCGCGGTCCGCAGCCCCGCGGGCCTCTCACCCGAGCAGGAGGCGGCACTGCTTCCGGACTCCTGACCGCTGCCGAGGGCGGGCGCGTGCGGGGCCGACTCGACCGGTGGCCGGGCGGCCTCGCGCGGTCTTGCGCCTTGTCGCTCCTTCCGTCCGGTTTGCGAATGGAGATTTCTACGAATTCCGGCTCCGGCTGAACGTGCCGCCGACTGCGTCCGTATGGAACGGCGCTACGCCCCCCCGGGATTGGAGTTCCATGGGACGCACATCACGCAAACGCTCGACGTTGGCACACCGGGCGATCGCCGCCTCGGCTGCCCTGATTCTGGGCGGGGGTGGGCTGGTGGCGGTCAATTACTACGCATCCGCGGGTGAGGGCTGGAACTGGTCCGGCCAGAGTCCGGCCCAGACCAAGAATGCCGGCCAGTCCGTTTCGACCATCGACTGTCCGGACGTCGGCAATGAACTTCCGGAAGTACCCGAAGGGGTACGCGGGGCGGTGGACCGTGAACTGGCCACGCTCGACACCCAGATCACCACCGCCTATCAGCGTTTCGCCGAGAACAAGGAACGGATCGAGAGCGACCCGTCCTTCGGCGAGCAGCAGATTCTGGCGCCGCTGAGAAACGAGCGGCTGGTGATCATCCAGCGGATCGTCGCCCTCATCGAGCGCGAGGCCGACAAACCGCAGGGCCTCGAGAAACTCGCCCCCTGCACCCTGCGCGCCGACGACAACGGCGGCGCGGGGAACGGCGGCCAGGACCAGGGCCAGGACGCCGGACAGGACGGCGGCCAGGACGCCGGTCAGGACCAGGGCCAGGACGGGGGCCAGGACCAGGGCGGCGACCAGGGCCAGGGTGACGGCGACCAGGGCGGTGACCAGGGCAACGCCGGCCAGGCCGGCAACGGCCCCGAGGAGGCCGACTTCGTCGACATCCAGGACGTCCAGCCGAACGTCCAGAACCCCCGCAAGCGCCAGGGTGCCTCCCGAGGCACCTTCACCACCGACTGCGGACGGAACCAGAACGGCAAGTTCAATCCGGACAACGTCATCGTCGCCCCGGGTGTGAGCAATGGCGCACACCATATGCACGACTACGTCGGCAACCAGGCGAACGACGCCTTCGCGAGCGACGACGATCTCGCCAACGGCGCCACCACCTGCCGCAATCAGGGCGACAAGTCGACTTATTACTGGCCCGTGCTGCGAGTGCAGAACGGGCAGGACGAGAACGACGCGAACGCCGACGGCGGTGGCAAGGACCGGAACGTGGGAGAAATCCAGACCCCGGCGCAGGTCACCCTGAATTTCGTGGGAAGTCCGGTCGGCAAGGTCACGGCCATGCCGCGTTTCCTCCGGATCATCACCGGTGACGCCAAGGCCTTCGTCAACGGGGACGCCAATGCGAATGCGTCCTGGAGTTGCACGGGATTCGAGGACCGGCAGTTGAAGGACAAGTACCCGATCTGCCCCGAGGGCAGTCAGGTGGTCCGCACATTCAAGTTCCAGAGCTGCTGGGACGGCCAGAACACCGACAGTGCGAACCACCGCACTCATGTCGCGTTCGCGGATGCCAACGGTCGCTGCCAGAACGGGTTCCGGGCCATTCCGCAGCTGGTCCAGCGGATCGTCTACGACGTTCCGCCGCCCGCCTTCGGCGGGGACAACCCCAGTGTATTCGCCGTCGACTCCTTCCCGGAGCAGCTGCACAAGCCGATCACCGACCACGGCGACTTCATCAACGTCTTCGACCAGAGCCTGATGAACAAGGTCGTGAAGTGCATCAACGAAGGCCGTAGGTGCCGCTGACCGAGCCGGCGCCGAACCTCCCGCTCCCGGGCTGAGCCCGGAGGTTCGGCGCCTTCTCTCCCCCTGCGTTCTCCCTACGTCCTCTCCCCCCACGTCGTCTCCCCCACATCCCCCAGACCTGCGCGGCCTGCTCAGTGATGGCCGGAGTGCCCCTCTTCGCTACCCTCATGACCACCGCTACTCCCCGCGTGCTGGTCATGCGAAGAGCCGGTCTCCACGGTCCCGCCGAGCCGGCCGCGCAGCGCTGCGACCACCTTCGCGTCGCCGACCGCGACCCACTTCCTGCCGACGAGATACGAGCCGCCGTAGTCATTGGCCTCGTTGATCCACTCGCGCTGGCCGCGGTCGGTGGCGAAGGTGGCCAGCACGTACTTGCCGTCGTCCGTCCTGCAGTTCGCCTGCCGGAGCTCCTTGGCGTCCGTCTGGATGTTCGGCTCGCACTTGGCCTGCGCGGCCAGCTGCTCCAGGGTCCCCGTCGCCGTCTTCGGCACGTCGGGGGCCTTTTCGTCGTCCGCGCCGCAGGCGGTGAGGGCCGTGGCAGCCGCCAGGGCCAGTGCGGCCAGGGCTATCGGGGTGGTGGTTCGCCGTCGTTCCGTACGCATCTCGCCATCGTGCCCGCTCGGCGCCCCGGTGCGCTGGCGAACGCCGGGTAACGTGCGCCACGCACGCACCTGTTGTCTCTTGAGCAACACGGAGGAGCGCCGATGAGCGCGCTGTCGAGACGTTCGCTGCTGGGCACCGCAGGGGCCGTCGGCATGGGTGCGGCGTTCGCATCCCCCGCTTCGGGAGTCTCGATGAGCGCGAGTACGGGCACGGGTCCGGGCAGGGGCACCGGCACGGGCCCGGGACCGGGTTCGGGTGCGGGTGCGGGTGCGGATACGGCTCCGGCCCACAGCGCGCTCCGGCGGCTGCTCCCCCGGCACGCGGACCAGTTCCGCCTCACACTGCTTCCCGCCCGCCCGGACACACCCGGTCCCGAGCGCTTCCGCGTGTCCGGCAGCACCGGACGCGTCGAGGTCGAGGGCACCAGCCCGGCCGGCCTGCTCACCGGCGTCCACTGGTACCTCAAATATGTGTGCGGAGCCCATGTCTCCTGGTCCGGCAGCCGGCTGGACCTCCCGCACCGGCTGCCCGCCCCTGGCCGCACCCTGGAGCGCACAGCCACCGTCCCGCACCGCTTCGCGTTCAACGACACCCACGACGGTTACACCGCCCCGTACGCCGACTGGCCGCGCTGGGAGCGGCTGATCGACGTCCTCGCTCTCCACGGCTGCAACGAGGTGCTCGTGACAGCGGGTCAGGAGGCCGTCTACCACCGGCTGCTGCTCGACTTCGGCTACTCCGACACCGAGGCGCGCACCTGGCTGCCTACCCCCTCCCACCAGCCGTGGTGGCTGCTGCAGAACATGAGCGCGTACGGCGGTCCGCCGAGCCCCGTGCTGATCGCCAAGCGCGCCGAGCTCGGCCGGCGGATCGTCCACAGGCTGCGCGAGCTCGGCATGTCCCCCGTCGTGCCCGGCTATTTCGGCACCGTCCCCGACGGCTTCGCCGCCCGCAACCCCGGCGCCCGCACCGTCCGCCAGGGCACTTGGAACGGCCTGCGGCGCCCCGACTGGCTCGACCCTCGCACCGACGCCTTCGCACAGGTCGCGGCCGCCTTCTACCGTCACCAGCAGGAGCTCTTCGGCGAGGTCCGGCACTTCAAGATGGACCTGCTGCACGAGGGAGGCTCGGCGGGCGACGTGCCCGTGCCGGAGGCCGCCCGCGCCGTGGAGCGCGCCCTGCGGACCGCCCGCCCCGGCGCGCTGTGGATGATCCTCGGCTGGCAGACCAACCCCCGCCGCGATCTGCTCGACGCCCTCGACAAGCGGCACCTCCTCGTCGTCGACGGCCTCTCCGACCTCGACGCCGTCACCGACCGCGAGAAGGACTGGGGAGGAGCGCCGTACGCCTTCGGCACCATCCCCAACTTCGGCGGCCGGACCACACTCGGCGCCAGGACCCACATCTGGACCGAACGGTTCCCGGCCTGGCGCGACAAGCCGGGCTCCTCCCTCGTCGGCACCGCCTACATGCCCGAGTCCGCCGAGCGGGACCCGGTGGCGCTGGAGCTGTTCTCCGAGCTGGCGTGGCGGACGGAGACCATCGACCGCGACGCGTGGTTCGCGTCGTACGCCGATCTGCGTTACGGCGGCCGGGACGACGCGGCGCGCCGGGCGTTCGCCGCGCTGCGGGACTCGGCCTACCGGCTCAGCAGCCGCGACGGCCGCCCGCACGACTCGATCTTCACGGACCGGCCGTCGCTGACCGCCGCGTCCGGCACCTATGCCACCAGGACCCCCGCCTACCACCCCGGAGTCCTCGACCAGGCCTTCGCGGCGCTCCTCGGCGTGCGGCCGCCCCTGCGCGGCTCCGACGCGTACCGGTACGACCTCACCGACCTCGGCCGTCAGGTTCTCGCCAACCGCTCCTGGCAGCTGCTGCCGCACCTCCGCTCCGCCCACGGACGCGGCGACCTGGCGGCCTTCCGGACCCTGGCCCGGCTCTGGCTGAAGCTGATGCGCCTCAGCGAGGAAATGGCCGGCTCGCACCGCGCCTTCCTGCTCGGGCCGTGGCTGGAGGACGCGCGGCGCATGGCCGGGTCGGACGGCGAGCGCGAGCAGTTGGAGCGGAGCGCCCGCGTCCTCATCACGACCTGGGCGGACCGTGCCACGGCGGACGACGGGAGGCTCGCGAACTACGCCAACCGTGACTGGCAGGGGCTGATCGGGGACTTCCATCTGCCGCAGTGGCAGGCGTTCCTGGACGAGCTCGAGGACGCGCTGTTCCAGGGCCGCCCGCCGAGGACGTTCGACTGGTACGCGGTCGAGGAGCCGTGGACACGGAAGCGGAACGCGTATCCGCTGCGCCCGCTGCACGATCCGTACCGTACGGCGCGCCGCGTGTACGAGGTGCTGGCCCGTGCGCCGTACCAGGGCACGGTCACCGTCACGACCGCGCCCGTGGTGCTGGCGCCGGGCGGTACGTCCGAACTCACGGCCTCCTTCCGCAATGTGAACGGTTTCCGCGCGACCGGCCCCGTCGGCTTCGCCGTCACCGTCACCGGGCTCGACGCGCTGCCGCCCCGCTCTCTGCCGTCCGTCCCGGCGGCGGGCTCCGCGAAGGTGGCCTGGACCCTCCACGCCCCGCCTGGTCCGCTCACGTCCCCACTGGAGCCGCTCCCGTACGAGCTGAGCGCCTCCTTCGGCCCGGAGGGCGAGGACCCGGTCGCCGCCGTGCAGCGCGGGACCCTGTTCGTGGCCGGGCCACTGGCCGCGGGGTGGCGTACGCATTCGAGCAACTCGGCCGTGTTCGGGCAGCTGGGCGAGCGCTTCGCGATCAACGGCAGCGGCGGGGGCCTGTGGCGGACGACGGAGCAGTTCGGCACGGTGTACCAGGAGGGTGCGCTGCGGGACGGCGGCGGCCTCACGGTCCGCGTGGACGCGCAGACGGCGACCGGCCCGTGGGCGCGGGCGGGCATCGCCGTACGCAATCGCCTGGCGACGTCCCGCTCCCCCGGCTTCCTCACCCTCGCGGTCACCCCGGCGAAAGGTGTGATGCTCTCGTACGACGCGGACGGCGACGGCAGGCTCGACAGCAACCGGCGCATCGCGGGCGTGGCGGCGCCGGTGCTGCTGCGGCTGAGCCGCTCGGGTGCCTCCTTCACCGGTGCGTTCTCCACGGATGCCGGCGCCTCGTGGCGACCGGTCGCCACGGTCACGGTGCCGGGCGCCGCGGCGGTGCAGGACGCGGGCCTGTTCATGACGGCCGTGCACGGCGGCACCGGGGCGCGGGGCACGGCCGGGTTCAGCGGGCCGGCGGGGTGGGCCACGCCCTGACCTGCGGCAGCGCGGCTCTCCGCACCGGCGGGCCGCCCGGCGCGGGCGTCGGCGCCCGGCATCGCGCCGCCCCGTCCAACCCGTGAGGCTTCGCCCACCCTCGACTAACGTTTCGGAGGAAACCGGTAGGACCGGGAGAGAACGACCGCTGGAGTCACCCCCATGACCGCGATCCCCGCCGCCACCGTCGCCAACCTCCGCGACCTCGGCTCCATCCCGCTGGCCGGCGGGCGGGTCGTACGGCCGGGGCTGCTGCTGAGGTCCGGGCCGCTGGACCGCCTCGATCCGGTGGCGGATCCGGCGGTGGCGAAGCTGGGGATCCGGACCGTCGTCGACTTCCGGACTCAGGGGGAGCGCCGGGCGCGGCCCGATCATGTCCCACCGGACGGGCGGCTGGGCCGCCGATGTGCTCGAGGACTACCTCGCCTCGGGGGCACTGCCCGCGGCCGCCCGGCTGAGGGAGGTGCTGACCGATCCGGAGATCGCCGAGCAGGAGCTGGGAGGGGGCCGGGCGCACGCGATGTTCGCGGAGACGTACCGGGCGCTCGTGTCGACGGAGTCGGCCCGCCTCGGGTACGGGGCGTTCCTGAGGGAGCTGGCCGACCCGGAGTCGGGCACCGTCCTGTTCCACTGCACGGCCGGCAAGGACAGGACCGGCTGGGCCACGACGGTCGTCCTGAGCCTGCTCGGGGCGGACGCGGCGACGATCGAGGCGGAGTACCTGTCGGTGAATCCCGCCGTGCGCCATGCCTTCGCGCCGCTCGTCGAGGGCTTCACCGCGCAGGGCGGCGACCGGAGATCGCGCTGGCGGTCGTCGGGGTGACGCCTGACTATCTGGCGGCGGCCTTCGACGAGGTGACCCGGCGCCACGGGTCGATGGAGCGGTACGTACGGGACGGTCTCGGGGTGCCGGACGAGACGGCGGAACGCATCCGGGAGCGACTGACGACGACCGGGTAGCGGTGGTGACTATCGGACGATTCCCTCGTTCTGCTGAACGTGAGCACCCAGGAACTCGCCCCCGCCACCATCGACGTCGAGCAGGCCGAGGCCGCGCTCGTCGAGCACTATCCGCGTCTGGTACGGATCGCGTATCTCGTGCTGCCGCCGTCGCTCGGCCGCAACCGGCGGGTGCTCACCGCGCACTCCGTCGTCCAGCGCTCGCTGCCGCGCGGCCGGGCGCGCACGGCCGACGGGGCCGCGGGGGGCGGGGGCATACGCGGGCATGTACCCGTGCCTCGCGAGGGCGCGGCGCCTCGCGGTGGCGGCGTGCCTCGCGGTGGTGGCGCCGCGCCCGGGTACGTGTTCGTCCGCCGGCGGGTGCTGCGGCAGGCCCTTGACGCGGGGCTTCCGCTCCGGCGCCGGGCCTGGCCCAAGCGGGCGCAGTTCCCGCCGCTGCTGCCCCAGGTGTGGGGGCTGCGGCTCTTCCCGCGCTCCGGCGGTGCGGACGAACTCGCCCTGGACCAGCGGCTGTCCGGGCTCTCGAGCCCGGCCCGCGCCGCGTTCGTGCTGCGGGGTATCGAGCGGCTGCCGGACGCGGAGGTACGGCACGCCCTCGCCGACGCCGGTGTCGGTGATCCGCGCGCGGCGCTCGCCGAGGCGGACGGGGTCGAGGCGCCGGGCGGAAAGAGCGCTGCCGCCCTGCTCGACTCCCCCGAGTTCGACCCCTGTTCGCTGCAGGCCCGCCCCACGGATCTCATGCGCCGCCGCCAGCACGCCAAGGCGGCGCTCGCGGCGGCCGCGGCGGTGCTGGTGTGCGGCACACTGCTGGGTCTGCCCGGCGAGGGCTGGGGCCCCGACGGCGCCGCCGCCCCCCTGTACGCCCGCAACCCGGCCTCCGAGGAGGCCCTCGACCCTGACCGGCTGGGCCGTGTCGCACCCGCGGCCTGGCAGAGCTCCGCCCGGACCGACTTCTCGGTGTGGCCGACGCGCGGACCGCTGACCGGCGACCGTGCGCTGCTGCGGCGGGCGCTCGCCGTCTGGGCGCGGCCGGGCAGCCGGGTGCGGACGTCGGCCACGCGCGGCACTCCGCCGGGGCCGCCGATGGGCGCCCCGCAGCTGCTGTTCGCGGGGACGGTCGACCAGGCGCGGGTGGTGCTGTTCCACGACGGGCTGAGGGTCGTGCGGTACGCCGAGCCGGGCGACGGGACGACGGGCGGCGCCGTCCTCGACTTCGCCCGGGTCGACGGGGCGGACGCGGCGTCCTCCGGGGCACTGGTGGTGGGCCGGTGGCAGGGCAACGTCCGTTATCTGACGGCCCCTTGGGTGACCGGGGTCGCGGTGCGCGAGCTGCTCGACCCGGCGCGGGCGGCGCGGCCGCTGGGCCGGGACGCACACGGGATCACCGATCCGCTGCCGAGCCCGGCCGGGATCCGGGACTGCCGCTCCTGGGAGGCGCTGGAGCTGCGGGACGGCGCCGGGCCCCGCCCCGCCACACGCCTGGTGACCGATCTCGGCGAGCTCGCCCCGGCCCGGCTGACCTGGGGTCCGCCGGCGGCGGCCGCCGATGTGTCGAGCGACGCGGCCCGCAAGGCATGGGCGCGCACGGCCTGTCTGCTGCCCGCGGTGCGCTCGCACGGGGTACACACGGTCAACTCCTGGGAGTACGCCCGTCAGCCCCTCCCCGAGGCGAACGGCACCGCGGCCTGGCTGTGCACCCGCGCGGAGACCTGGCGCGGGACGGGCAGCCGTGCCTTCGCCCAGTTCCAGGCCCCGACGTCGCGCAGGCCGGCCGACGCCCCGGGCGCGGTCGCGGCCCGCTCCGAGGGTTCCCCGGCGTGCGGGCCGCGCGACCCCCGGGTGCTGGCCGGCGTCCTGTGGAAGTCACGGGCGGGCCAGTGGTACGTCCTCGCCGCGGGCAGCGAGCAGTTCACGTCACTCGCCACCTCCGGCGGGGTGCGCAGCGGCGCCCAGGGCAACCTCCTCGCCGTACGGGCCGCGCAGGGCGCACGCGCGGAGCTGCACGGCACTCTCGCGGACGGCACGAAGGTGGGCGCTCTGCGCTGAACCGCGGGGGAGGCTCTTCCGCTACGGCCTTCCGGCTTGGGCTGCGGCCCTTCCGGCATGCGTTACGGGCTTTGCGGCTTGCGCTACGGCCTTTCCGGCTTGCGGGCCAGGAGGAAGCCCTGCGGGGTCCTCTCGTTCTCGCCCGGCTCGCGCACGAGCCGGGCGACCTCGGTCAGTCCCGCCCGGCCCAGCAACTCGGCGACCCGGTCGACCGGCAGCCGGTAGACGTCGAGATCCACCGCGTGGCCGTACGCGTGCTCCAGTCGCACGCCTCCGTCGCCGGCCTTGAAGGCGATCAGCAGGTGGCCGCCCGGGGCGAGGACCCGGTGGAACTCGGCGAACACCACAGGCAGTTCCTCGAGCGGGGTGTGGACGGTGGAGTACCAGGCGACGACGCCGCCGAGCAGGTCGTCCTTGAGGTCCAGGGCCGTCATCGACCCCACGTCGAACCGCAGGTCCGGGTACCTCCGCCGGGCCACCGCGATCATCCCCGGCGACAGGTCGATGCCGAAGGCGTCCAGCCCCAGCGAGGCCAGGTGGGCCGTCACCCGCCCGGGCCCGCAGCCGAGATCGGCGACCGGCCCGGCCCCGTCGGCCCGTACGACCTCGGCGAACGCGGCGAGCATCGCGCGGTCCAGCGGTCTCTTCCCCAGTTCGGCTTCGAGCAGTCGGGCGTAGTCGACGGCGACGGTGTCGTAGGACGTCCGTGTGGCCTGCAGGTACGAGGGCTCGGTCATGGTCGAGGACAGTAGGCCGGGGGGCGGTGCACCGGCAACGGGCCCGGCGAACGTGCGCGTAATCCTCGCGCACACCGGCCAACTCCTCGCTGCACGGCTCTGTTCCGACGGCGTACCCGTCAGTACATTGACGCCATGTCTAATACGAAGCCGGCCGCGTCGGCGTCGGAACACACCCCGCTCAAGGCCCGGAAGGT
Source organism: Streptomyces sp. NPDC059909 (assembly GCF_042730885.1). Lineage (NCBI taxonomy): Bacteria > Bacillati > Actinomycetota > Actinomycetes > Kitasatosporales > Streptomycetaceae > Streptomyces > Streptomyces sp. NPDC059909. The sequence goes on along the minus strand of NZ_JBHWKX010000004.1, from coordinate 141,601 downwards.
CTCCTTCGCCTGGGAGGAGACCCCGCTCCACTGGGTCCCCGGAGACCCGTTCGCCACCCACACCATCAATGTGCTGCACCTGCTGCTGCCCGCCGGCGAGCGCTGGTTCGTCCACGTCTACAAGCAGGTCCTGCCGCACATCCGCGACGACCGTCTGCGCGAGGACGTCATCGGCTTCATCGGCCAGGAAGCCGTGCACTCACAGGCCCACGACGAGGTGCTGCCGCACCTCAGGGAACTGGGGCTCGACCCGACGCCCTACACCGCGCAGGTCGACTGGTTCTTCGAGAAACTGCTCGGCGACCGGACCCTCCCGCCCGGCAAACCGCGCGCGTGGTGGCTGAAGGAGCGCATCGCGCTGATCGCCGCGATCGAGCACTACACGGCGTTCCTCGGCAACTGGGTCCTCAACGCCGATGAGCTCGACCGGCGCGGAGCCGATCCGATGATGCTGGACCTCCTGCGCTGGCACGGCGCCGAGGAGGTCGAGCACCGGTCGGTCGCCTTCGACCTCTTCATGCACGTCGACGGCAGCTACCGGCGCCGGGTACGGACCTGGGCGACGGCGTTCTCCGCGCTCGTCTTCCTCTGGCAGCGCGGCGCCCGGTTCTTCATGGAGAACGACCCGACCCTCGTCGACGGCAGAGCGAGCTTCCGCGACTTCTACCGCGCGGGAAACCGGGGCGTGCTCCCGTCCACTCCCGCCATGCTGCGCTCGATCCCGCGCTATCTGAGCCGTGCGTACCACCCCAGCCAGGAGGGCAGCACGGCCCAGGCCGTCGCCTATCTCGCCGGCTCACCTGGCGCGAACGGAGGCCGCTGACATGCCCCGGCTCCGCACCGTCGCCCTCGTCGCCGGGGCCGCCCTGCTCGCCAGGCATGCGGTCCGCCGCCGCATCGCGGCGTCCCCGCTCTGGCCCATGCCCGCCCTGGAGGAGCCGATCTCGGGCCAGGGACGCCGCCGCCCCTCCTCGCACCGCGTCCTGGTCACCCAACGCACCTCCCCCGCCGACGGCGTCGTCCAACTGCTCCTCGAGGGCCAGTCCCTGCCGCCCTGGGAGCCCGGCGCACACATAGACCTCGTCCTGCCATCCGGTCTCGTCCGCCAGTACTCGCTCTGCGGCGACCCGGAGGACTCCGGTACCTACACGATCGCGACCCGCCTCGTCGAGGACGGCCGCGGCGGATCGCGCGAGGTGCACGAGCAGCTGCACGAGGGCACAGAGGTCGAGATCCGCGGCCCGCGCAACCGCTTCCCACTGGTCGGGGCCGCCTCGTACCTCTTCATCGCGGGCGGCATCGGCATCACGCCCGTCCTGCCCATGGTGCGGGCGCTGCACGCGGCAGGTGCCGCCGACTGGCGGCTGCTGTACTGCGGGCGCGACCGGGCCACCATGCCGTACCTCGAGGAGGCCGAGAAGCTGGGCGCGCACACCACGACCGGCCCTTTGGACCTGACGCTCCTGGCCGGCCTTCCCGAGGAGACCGTGGTCTACTGCTGCGGCCCGCAAGGGCTGATGGACGCGGTCGCCGCAGCCCTGCCCGAGGGCCGGAAGCTCCACCTGGAACGGTTCACCGCGGCGGCCACCGCACCCGGCGGTGCCTTCGAGGTCGAACTGCGCCGCTCCGGCCGGTCCCTCACGGTCCCCGCGGACCGGTCGGTCCTCGCCGCCGTACGCGACGAACTGCCGGATGTCCCGTACTCCTGCGAGCAGGGCTTCTGCGGCACCTGCCAACAGCGGGTCCTGGAGGGCGGGATCGACCACCGCGACGAACTGCTCACGGACGCGGAACGGGACGACTCGATGCTGATCTGTGTCTCACGGTGCACGAGCGGACGCCTCGTCCTGGATCTGTGACGGCTCGGGACGGCCGAGAACGGCCGAGAGCGGCTGGGGACGGCTGGGGACGGCTCAGGGAAGCAGCAGCCAGTCCGCCGCCAGCGCCGCCACCAACCCCGCGCCCAGCAGCCACGTGCCGAGCCGGGTGCGGCCGTGGCGGCTCAGCTCGATGACAACTCCGCACAGGATCATGGCCAGTCCGTACACCCCGACCACGAGGACGGACGTGCGGCTGGCCAGCCGCACCGCGAGGACCGCCGCCAGCGCCACGAGCAGAACGGACGCGGCGGTGATCCGCAGTATCCGGGCCTGGCGCGGCGTCATGCCCTGGGGGTTCATGCCCTGGGGGGCAGGGCTCTCCTGGTCAGATGCGGTCATGTGCAATGAGCGTAACGGACGCCCCTCGGCGGGTGACGGCGAGCCTGATCTGCCGCCGCCGGCTGGGAACCTCCTCGTGCCGTGCTCACGTGGCTGTCACCTTCGACTGCCGGCCTCCAGCTCTTGCACCAGCGTCAAGGCGTCGTCGATAAGGCGCACCTCGTTTTCGTCCAGGTTCGGACGATCTGGCCCGTCTAGCCTCCGGGGTGGATTCGACGGGGGCAGGGCTGCCGTCGCAAGCGTGGATGGCTCTGCGACGTCTGGGTTGGCGGACCGAGGCTCCGGAGGGCGTGTATGTGCCGGACCGTGTCCTGCGAGTGGCGGAGGAGCAGGCGGGGAGGGTGCTGCGCTCGGCCTGGTGGCGGGCGCAGGTGACGGGCGCGGTCATGGCCGCCTGGCCGGCTGACCCGGCCAGGCGCACCGAGGCCGAGTGGACCGCGCTGCGTGCGACTCTCGCCGACGGTGTTGCGATCCCGACGAGTGTGCTGCGCGCCCGTACGCGGCAGATCGCCGCCTTCCACACGCAGCACGGGCGGATGCCGACTGATGTCACCGAGCTCGAACCCGCCCCCGCCGCAGGCCGCCAAGTGGTCCTGGCAGCGGCGGACAAGCAGCTCGCCACCATCGAGCGCTGCGCCGAAGATCCCTGCCATCACGGGGTGCTGACGGTCCGCCTGCCGACGCGCCCGAACCCGCGCTCGCGCGACGACTGGCATGAGACGCGGTTACGTTTCCGTCTCCCGCGGTCCGTGCCCGCCGACGCGGTGCTCTGCGCCCCGACCCTGCGGGTCCGCAGCGCACGGCTGCTGCTCGATGTCCCCTACGCCACCGCCGTACCCAAGCCGGAGCGGACTGGTCACCGCACGGCGGTCGCTTTCGACTGGGGGCTGAACACCCTGCTCACCGGCGGCACCCTTACCCTCTCGAACGAGCCCCAGCCCCGCGTCCTGACTGACGCCCACCCGGTGTACTTCCGCGCGAACGGCGTGATCGCCAAGTCCGACCGCCTGCGCCGCCACAGCGAGGCGATCGACGCCCGCATAGACCACCTGCGCACCCTGGCCGCCTCCTGTCGGCAACGCGGGCGGCGCCCCAACCCCCACCTACTGACGAAACTCGCCGTGCTGGAACGCGAACGCCGACACATCGCCCAGCGACGAAGAAGGCTGAACGCCCACCTCGCCCATGCGGCGGCCCGGTTCGTGGTCGACCACGCACTCGCGGCCCAGGCAAGCGTGATCTATCTTGAAGACCTGCGGGACATGGAAGCGCGCGGCAAGGGCCGCACCCTCAACCTGCGACTGTCCCAGACCGTCCGCGGCTCCATCGTCGCCCATGTGCGCCACCAGGCCGGTGTGCACGGGATCGCGGTCGTCATCGTCCCCCCGCGCGGCACCTCCAAGTATTGCCCTGTCAACCGAATGATCGGCTGCCTCCACCACTGCCTTACCCAACACGTGCTCTACGACGAAAACGTCGCCTTCCCCGACCTCGCCCAGCAGCAACGCCCCGCAGCGGCTTGACAGATCAACCGCATCGGATGTCTGGCAGCGCATCGGCGCCCGGGGCCTCACCCACCAGACCAAGGCCTGCCGGGACCGTACAAGCGGCACCCTGGTGATCCGCACGGTGATCCAGGCTTTGGACCGCCCGGTCCGGCACCAGACACGGGACCGCAGCAAGAGCGGTCCCACAAGGAAACGCCCCGTGCCCGGGCAGCGGCACGGGGTCCCCGCCCCACCCGGGTTCACACCAGGTGGAAAGCGTCCGGCGGGGCGGCACTCCAAGCACCCGACAAGCCGCAGCCAGCGGCGACGACGGCAGCAGCAGGGACCGACCACGAACGGCACCCCCAACCGGCATCGGCCGAGCGGGGGAAGACTCGGAGCGGGCTTCCACCGCCACGCCCACACCACCATCATCCGGGGGCCGAGTCACTCCTCCTCGCAGGTGGTCCCGGGAAGCCCGGGCCCCCCGAGGAAATCCCCAAGCCGATCTGAGACGCTGTTCGCATGACGACCGGGGTTCGCCGCAGGATGGGCGTCGAGGAGCGCAGGCAGCAGTTGATCGGAGTGGCGCTGGAGTTGTTCAGCCACCGCTCCCCCGACGACGTGTCGATCGACGAGATCGCCGCCGCCGCCGGGATCTCGCGCCCGCTCGTCTACCACTACTTCCCCGGCAAGCAGAGCCTGTACGAGGCGGCGCTGCGCCGTGCGGCCGACGAGCTCGCGGGCCGGTTCGCCGAGAGGCCGGAGGGGCCGCTCGGGGCGCGGCTGCTGCGGGTCATGGGGCGGTTCTTCGACTTCGTGGACGAGCACGGGCCGGGGTTCTCGGCGCTGATGCGCGGTGGCCCGGCCGTCGGATCGACGACCACCAACGCCATGATCGACGAGGTCCGGCAGGCGGCGTACGACCAGATCATGGCGCACCTCGGCATCACGGAACCCCCGGCGCGGCTGCGGCTGGTCGTACGGTCCTGGGTGTCGCTGGCCGAGTCGACGGCACTGATCTGGCTGGACGGGCGGGAGATTCCGCGCGCCGAGCTGGAGCTGCAGCTGGTGCACGACTTCGCGGCGCTCGCGGCCGTGTCGGCCGCGTACGACAAGCAGATGGCGGGCGTACTGCTGCGGATCCTCGAGGACGAGCCGGCCGACGGGCCCTTCGGGGAGCTCGTCGGCCGGCTCGTGGCGCTCGTACCGCATGCGGTACGGGTGCCGGAGCAGCGCGCCTGAGCCGCGAGGGCCCGGGCGCGCCGCCGGCGGTCAGCCGCGGGTGAAGACGGCGACCGTGCGGCCCGGCACGCTGAAGGCGCCCGAACCACCGTCGTACGAGGCGGACTTCACGACCGCATCGGTGCCCGCCGCCTGCACGGGGTGCAGGGCGTATGGCGTGCCGGCGAGCGTGTCCACCCGCTGCGTCTGCCGCTCCGGAGTGGCGTTGAAGACCACGACCAGGTCACCGAGGCGCATCGTGATGACGCCCGGTGTCTCCTCCTTCCCGGACAGGGGGAAGGAGAGCGCGGACTGGACCTCGTCCGCCGTGCCGAGCCCGAACGCCTTCTCGGTCGTGCGGATCTTCAGCAGGTCGCGGTACGCCGCGGAGGCTCCGGTGATCTCCGCGCACCCCGGCTTCAGCGTGGGAGCGGTCAGCAGCGGCTTGGCGTAGGACCACTTGGCCTTGTTGTCGGCCGCGGGCGGCAGGCCCCGGCCGAAGCCGTTGCCGTCCGGTCCGCAGGACCAGTGGATGGCGTTGAACCAGTCGCCGCTGTCGTACGAGTTGCGGTCCAGCGACTTCGACCGGAGCAGGTCCGAGCCGGCCTGGGACAGCGCGGGGCCCTGCGAGAGGGCGGCCGTCGCCATCGCGAGCACCTGCATACGGGCGCGGTCGGCCGCCGGTGTGCCGGCGGGCAGCTTGAAGGCGAGCGCGTCGTACAGGCTCTCGTTGTCATGGGCGTCGGCGTAGGCGAGGGCGTCACCGGGGGCGGCCGCATAGCCGGCCGGGGAGCCGTTGTAGTCCACGTCCGAGCCCTTGACCGTACGGCCCGAGGTGTCGGTGAAGGTGAAGCCGGCGAGGTTGCCGGACAGTCCGACCTTGATCAGGTCCTGGTAGTGGAGCAGCCTCGCCTCCTGCTCGGCGGGGGTGCCGTTGGCCTTGGAGGAGTTGGGTTCGGTGTACAGACCGGAGGCGAAGCCCTGGATGCCGGGGTCCTCGTCGAAGGGGCCGCCGCCGCGGACCGCGTCCCGTGCCCGGTCGGAGAAGGTCGCGATGCCCGTCCCGGCCATGTTCTTCTGCGTGGCCTGGACGAAGCGGGCGTCGGCGGCGATCTCGCCGAAGTTCCACCCCTCGCCGTAGAGGACGATGCTCTTCCCGTCGACGCCGTCCTTCTCGACGGTGAGCGCGTCGAGAGCCTTGCGGACGGCGAGGATGTTGGCCTTCGGGTGGTGGCCCATGAGGTCGAAGCGGAAGCCGTCGACCTTGTACTCCTTGGCCCAGGTGACGACCGAGTCGACGACGAGCTTGCCCATCATGGCGTTCTCGGGGGCGGTGTTGGCGCAGCAGGTGGAGGTGGCCACGGTGCCGTCGTCGAGGAGCCGCTGGTAGTAGCCGGGCACGATCCGGTCGAGGACGGACTTGCTGTCCTGCCCGCTCGCGACGGTGTGGTTGTAGACGACGTCCATGACCGTGCGCAGGCCGGCGTCGGCCAGGCCCTGGACCATCTGCCGGAACTCGACCGTGCGGCGCGTGCCGTCGGGGTCGGATGCGTACGAGCCCTCGGGGACGGTGTAGTGCAGCGGGTCGTAGCCCCAGTTGTAGGCGTCCTTCGCGGCGGCGGCGGCGACGCACGCCTGCTGTTCCTCGGAGTCCGGGGCGTACACCTTGAGGTCGCAGGCCGGGGTGGCCTGGTCGGACTTCTTCTCGGGGATGGTGCCGATGTCGAAGGCCGGCAGCAGATGGACGTACGAGGTGCCGGAGGAGGCGAGCTCGCGCAGGTGCTTCATACCGGCCGATTCGCGGTCGGTGAAGGCCAGGTAGCCGCCGGGATGCCGAGACGTCCGGTCGGCGATCGAGAAGTCGCGGACGTGCAGCTCCTGGATCTGGGCGTCACGGAGCGGGACGGCGGCCGGCTTCTTCAGTCCGGCCCAGCCCTTGGGGGCGAGCTTCGGGTCGGCCAGGTCGACGACGAGGCTGCGGGCGGAGTCGGCGGTGAGGGCGGTCGCGTACGGGTCGGTGACCTTGTTGGTGACGAGCTTCTGGACGCCGGGCGCCCAGACGGTCACGGCGTACCGGTACGGCTTTCCGCGCCAGTCCGCCGGACCGGTGACCGACCAGACGCCGGAGGCGTCGTCGCGGCGCATGGGGACGGTCTTCCCGTCGAGTTCGAGGGCGACCTTCCGGGCGGTCGGCGCCCAGACCGAGAGGGTCGGGCGGCCGTTGCCGAACACCGGGCCGAGGGCCGCGCCCTGTGCCTTCGTGGCGTACAGATCGTCGAGGACGCCCGGGATCTGCACACCGGTGGCCGTGAGCAGCGCGCCGTTGGCGGCACGCTGGGTGGCCACCAGTTGGCCCCTGAGCGCCTCGCGTACGCGGTCACGGTCGCGCGGGTCGACGGTGTAGGCGGTGTGGTTCTTCAGGTGGGGGAACTTCGCCTTCTGCGCGTCGCTCAGCTCCGACCTGGTCAGCCGCAGCCAGCTCGCGTTGCCGGTCAGGGCTCCGTCCTTGACGGCGATGGACCCGTCGCGGGAGGAGAGGAGCTGGGTCGACGCCGCGGCGTCGCTGCCCTTCCAGGCAACGGTGTCCGCGTCGATCCAGATGGCGTTCGACTTGGTGAGGTCGAGCGCCGCGCCGCCGCCCTTGGGCTGCGGAAGCAGGTACTTCTCCTGCCCGGCGAGCAGCCACACCTCGTGGCCGCTGGCCTTGAGGTCGAGGGACTGGTCGGCGGGGAGGTCCTTCTCGTCGCCCTTGTGCACGATGTAGCTGAGCGAGGTGGCCCCGGGGGCGAGCGGTACCTCGAAGACCGCGCCGTACGCGTCGGTGCGTACGGGCTCCAGCGGCCTGGACCAGTCGGTGGGGTCGGCGGCGCCGGTCCAGGTGTGCAGCCCCCAGCCGGTGTGGTCGCCGTCGGCGCGCTTGTAGTGGAGGATCGCCTTGGTGGTGTCCTGGGGCGGGTAGGCGCCCTCGGGTGCGGCGTTCCCGACCTCGGGCTTGCCCTGTTCGATCCACACCTCGCCGGTCTTGGTGAGGTCGATGGAGCGGTCGGCGTCGACGTCCTTCACGCCGTCCTTGTTGACGGCGATGAAGCCGACGGAGGAGGCGCCGGGCTTGAGCTTGACCCAGGCGAAGGCGCCGTAGGCGTCGCGGCCCGTGAACGGCTTGCCCGCGGGCCAGGTGGTCCCTTCGCCGTCGGCGATGTCGCCCCAGGTGTACAGGCCCCAGTCGGCGTAGTCGCCGTCGGCGCGCTTGTAGTGGACGACGGCGTAGTCCCGCTGGACGGCGGTCGGGGGCTGCTCCACCGGGGGCGCGCCGCTGGTCGTGGCGGCCGTGGCGCTCGCCGTGCGGCCCGCGCTGTCGACGACGACGGCCTTGTAGCGCAGGTCGGTTCCGGCGGGGAGCTTGGCGCTCAGGTGCTGGGTGACCTTGTAGGGGGCGTGGTCGGCCGAGCCGAGGACCTGCCATTTTCCGTTGCCGGTCTGGGCGGCGAAGACGACCCGGTTCAGCTGTCCGCCGGCCACGTCGGCGCCGATCTCGACGGTGCCGGTGGCGCCGGCCGCAGGGGCCTTGAGCGTGATCGTGGGCGCGGCCGCGGGAGCCGGGAGGGGGCCGGCCGCCTTCAGCACCACGGAGGACAGGGCGGGGACGGTGACGGTGATCTTCTTGTCGGAGCCACTGGTGACGGTGCCCGAGCCGCCGTAGAGCGTGCGGAAGGCCATGGCGGCGGAGCCGGTGGGGATCTCCACCGTCTTCGGCGCGGTCGCGTTGTTCACCGCGACGACGTACTCCGCTTTGGACTTGGCGTCGGTGCGGGAGTACGCGTACACGCCCTGGCCGTCGGCGGTGTGGCGCTCGGTCTGGATGCCGTCGCGCAGCGTCGGGTGGGCCTTGGTGAGCGCGGAGAGCTCGGCGATGTTCCGGTACAGCGGGTGCTGCGGGTCGTACGCGTCGTCGGCGTGCGTACGGTCCGTGCCGAGCTGGTCGTCGTCCAGGTAGTCGGCGGTCTTCGAGGCGAAGAGGGTCTGGCGGGCGTCCTTGTCGCCGCCCGGGCCGGTGAAGCCCTGCTCGTCGCCGTAGTAGACGACCGGGTTGCCCCGGGAGAGGAACATCAGCTCGTTGGCGAGCCGGTAGCGCTTGATCAGCTCGGCGTCGTCGGCCTTGGGGTTGTCCTGCTCGAGGAAGGTGCCGAAGCGGCCCATGTCGTGGTTGCCGAGGAAGGACACCGACTCGTAGGCGTTGGCCTTGTCGGTGGTGTAGCGGTAGTCCTGGGCGAAGAGCTGCGCGAGCCTGGCCGCGGAGCCGCCCTGCGAGGCGAAGCCGCGGGCCGCGTCCTGGAAGGGGAAGTCGAGGGTGGCGTCGAGCCTGCCCTGGGTGACGTACGGGGCGGTTATGGCCGGGTCGGCGGAGTAGACCTCGCCGAACATGAAGAAGTCGTCGCGGCCCTGCTCGGCGGCGTACTTGTCCAGGGCGGTGGCCCACTGGGTCCAGAACTCGGTGTTGACGTGCTTGACGGTGTCGATGCGGAAGCCGTCGATGTCGAAGTCGCGCACCCAGCGCTGGTAGATCTTCTCCATGCCCTCGACGACCTCGGGGCGCTCGGTCCACAAGTCGTCGAGACCAACGAAGTCGCCGTGCCCGGACGACTCGCCCGCGAAGGTCGAATCGCCCCGGTTGTGGTACATCGTCGGGTCGTTGAGCCAGGACGGGACCTTGAGGTTCTTCTTGGCCTCGGGCACGACGGGGGTACGCGGGAAGGAGTCCCGGTCGGTCGGCGGGAAGGGCTTGGAGCCGTCGGCGTAGTCGCCGTCGTCGAAGGGGACGCCGTCCTTGGTGAGGTAGGGGAAGGCGCCCTTGGACAGATAGCCGTACGACCTCTCCTTGTAGTCGACGACGTCGGCGGTGTGGTTGGTGATGACGTCGAAGAAGACCTTCATGCCCTTGGCGTGGGCCCGGTCGATGAGCCTTTCCAGGTCGGCGTTGGTGCCGAAGTGCGGATCGACCTGGGTGAAGTCGGTGATCCAGTAGCCGTGGTAGCCGGCCGAGGCGTCCTTGCCCTCGCCCTGCACCGGCTGGTTCTTGAAGATCGGCGCCAGCCAGATGGCGGTGGTCCCGAGGCCCTTGATGTAGTCGAGGCGCTGAGTGAGCCCCTTGAGGTCGCCACCCTGGTAGAAGCCCTTGTCGGTGGGGTCGTACCCGGTGGTGAGCCGGGATCCGGTCAGTCCGCCGCGGTCGTTGGCGCGGTCGCCGTTCGCGAACCGGTCCGGCAGCACGAAGTAGAACTGCTCCCGGGTCAGGTCGTGCCTCGAGGGCTGCGCGGCGAGCGCCCGGTCGGAGGGTGGCGGTGGCGGGGCGGCGTGCGCCGGTATCGCCGGAGCCAGGGCGGCGACGAGCGCCGCGACTGCCAGGGCGGCTGTCCGGCGCGGGGCTGGGGGTCTCATCCGGGTGTCTCCTTGGGCGGTGGCCGCCCGGCGCGGGGACCGGGCGGCCTGCGATGGGGCGGTGGTCAGCAGCCGGCGCCCGCGTGCAGCGCGAGTGTCGTCTGCGGCGCGACGGTGGCGGTGAACCAGCCCGTGCTGTTCACCGTCACGCACGCGCCGTTCTGGACGTTGCGGTAGTTGCCCGCAGGCAGCTGGGTCTGGAAGGACCGGTTGAGCGCGATGCCCTCGTGGTTGACCACGACATAGCCCTTGGTGCCGCGGCCGAAGGCGATGGCCTGGTAGCCGTTGTCCCACCAGTTGACGACGGCCTGGCCGCGGGTGGCGTTGCGGAAGCCCACCATGGCCTTGATCTCCGGCCAGGCGTGCTGGCACTTCCAGCCGTCCTGCCAGCACGCGTTCACGGTGCCGCCGTTCGGTGGCCCGGCGTCGGCGTTGCTCCATTCGTAGCCGGAGTTGATGTCCGGGGCGCCGTAGGGCCATGCCAGCATGAAGACGTTGGCCAGGGTGTAGTTCGCGCCGGACTTGTAGCTGAGCGTGGAGCCGTTGCGCTCGGTGTCGTGGTTGTCGACGAAGACGCTGGCCTTGCCGGAACTGAGATAGCCCCAGCCCTCGCCGTAGTTTTTCAGATAGGCGAGGCGCTCGTTGTTGAAGAGGCGCTTGAGGTCGTAGGCGTACCGGAACTCCTGGACATCGCCGGAGCCCAGGTACTCGTCGGGCTGGACGGCCTCCCCCGCCCCGTAGATGACCTCGTGCTTCCAGTAGACGTTGGGGTTGCTCAGCCGCGACTTGATGTTCGCGAGGTCGGCGGCGGCCATGTGCTTGGAGGCGTCGATCCGGAAGCCGTCGACGCCGAGGGAGAGCAGGTCGTTGAGGTACGCGGCGATGCGGCCGCGTACGTAGTCCTCGCCGGTGTCGAGGTCGGCGAGGCCAACGAGCTCGCAGTTCTGGACGTTCCAGCGGTCCTGGTAGTTGCTGACCTGGGACTTGCAGTTGTCGAAGTCCGGATCGGAGTAGACGCCGGGGTAGTTGTACTTGCTGTACGAGGAGCCGCCGGTGCCGGTGCCCGATCCGGCGGACATGTGGTTGATGACGGTGTCGACGACGACCTTGACGCCCGCCGCGTGGCAGGCGTTGACCATGTTCGTGAACGCGGTGCGGTCGCCCAGCCGCCCCGCGATCCGGTAGCTGACGGGCTGGTACGAGGTCCACCACTGGCTGCCCTGTATGTGCTCCTGGGGCGGCGAGACCTGGACGTATCCGTATCCGGAGGGGCCGAGGGTGCTGGTGCACGCCTGCGCGACCGAGGCGAAACGCCACTCGAAGAGAACGGCGGTGACGTCCTTGGTACCGGGCGGGGCCGCCTGCGCGGCCCCCGTCGGCGCGATCGTCACGACCGCCGCGCCCGCCACGAGGGCGAGTGCGGCGGCCAGAGACCTGCTGGCCATGCGGTTCCTCCTGCGGCTCAGGGAGGTTGGGGGGTGGGGTGGTGCGGGGAAGGGTGGAGCGGGGATTGAATGTTCTTGCTGCAAGAATGAAAACCTCACTGCGCAGGTGACCGTAGGGGTAGTTGGTCCATCGGTCAACGGCTTCGACATGTGTGCGACACACGGAAGACACGGATCCGCAAGAAGTTGCAGCACGGCGACCTGAGGGTCCTCGCCCTGCGGCCGTGGGTGCGCGGCGCGCCTTCGCGCACACGAGCGGCGGCTCCCTCGCACACAGGGACAAGACCTCGCCTGGGGCGATCCCGCGAACCGGTCAGAGCCTGGAGTGCGGGTCGCCGGCGCCGTCGGACCACGGCAGCGCCAACAGCGGCGACATGCCGGCCACGGTCCTCACTGGCTGGGCAGCAGCCACCCTTGCGCGGCGGCCTTGAGGCCCGCCTCGAAGCGGCTGCGCGCCCCCAGCTTCTCCATGAGGGCTGCCGCGATGCGGCGCGCGGTGCGATGGGAGACCCCGAGCCGGACCGCGATCGCCTGGTCGGTGAGCCCCTGCCCGAGGAGTTGCAGGAACCCCCGCTCCTGAGGCGTGAGGCCGCGGTCGTCCAGCGGCTGGGGCGCGCCCAGCACCGTTCCCGTGCTCCAGATGATCTCGAACAAGGCACACAGGGCGGCGATGGTTCCCTGGCCGTGGACGACGACCGCACCGGCCGTGGCGTCGTCCGTGTTCACCGGCAGGAGGGCGCACTCGCGGTCCATGATGATCATCCGCACCGGGAGGCTGGGTACCGTGCGTACTTGGCCGTGGAGAGAGTGCAGCCAGTGCGCATACTCCAGCGTCGGACCGTCGTTGCGGATGCTGTCCAGCCACAGGGTGCGCATTCGGACTCCGCGCTCGAGCATCGGACGGTCGACACTCCGGGCCTCTTCCAGGTCGTCGGCGCGCTGAGCGCCGCCCGGAGCGAAGGTCATGATCTCCTCGCAGATCCGCCCGGTCAGTTCGGCGATGCGCGTGCGGATCGCCTCGATGCCGGTCAATTGCTCCACCCTCGATCCACTCCCGCCCCGGACGAGGTCGGTGCACTCGGACATCAGTTGGGCGGTGGCGTCCCGGGAAGCCTCGATCTGCTGCTGCAACGCGGCGAGCTGCGCCTCCTGACGCGCCAAGAGCCGCTCCATCCTGGCCTCGGGCCGCACACGGCGGACCGGGCGGACAGGTCCGGCCTCGTCCTGCTGCACGAGCGCCAGGCGACTGAGCCGGTCAAGCACGGAACCGATGACGTCCTCGGTCTCGCCGAGCACGAAGGCGAGTTCGGCGCGGGTCATGGTCGGGTGATTCAGCATTTCGCGGTAGACGGCTTCTGCCTGCTTGTCGAGCCCCAGGTCCTCCAGCACGCCCTCTCCTCGCCGTCACCCACCTGGGCAGCGATCACACGACTCGTCCGCCGCAGCCCACCTTCACCGCATTTTCGCAGAATACGACCAGTCATCTTGACGCTTTGTCAAGTGGTTGACCGCGGCGAATTCCGATCAAATCGCCGATTCGGAGTCTTATGAGGCGGGATACGGACGGCGAAACCGAACTGTTCACGAATGAGTCGTTGTCCCGTCTCATGCGGGCCGGGCGCCGGCGCGTTGGCCCCTTCAGTCCATGGACTCAAGGGGCCTCCGGGCAACGCTAGGCGCACAGGTGGCGGTCCGGCAGGGTCACCACTGTGTACCTCATCCACGCACAGATGGTGGGGCCGCCGGGGACACGGCTGCCCGCAGACCTTCGAGACCGGATTCGCGCACGCTCCACCGGTCCGGCGAGCATCGAACACGTGACGCCCCACCTCAATGCCCCCGGGGGGCCAGTCCTCGGACTCTTCGTCGCCGCCGGGAGCCTGGAGGAGGCCGAGCGGGCAGCCGAGGCAGCCTGCCTGAACACCCTCAACTCGGACACATGCTTCACCGGTTACACCCTTGTCCGATGCGCAGCCGCCTTTGTCGGCCCCTTCTACGAAGCGGAGCTGCAGTAGCTCCGAGGCCCCTTTGTGTCAGGGCCTCTTGAGTCCAGGGGGCAATCCTTCCGCGCATGCAGGCGGTCGGGAAAGCTGGCCATCGGCACCGGGAAGCCCGGATGCCAACCAAGGGGAACGCCGCCACGTGCCCGTTGATGGCAGACGACCGTCCAGAATCCTCACGGAGGGCCCACTCGTGATCGTGATCGGCACTCGCATCGCGAACACCTTCGCAGTCGCAGGCGCAGCACTGGCCCTGATCACTGCACTCGGTTTCGGAATCAGCAGCGGCAACCCCCAGCCGGCTCCCACCACTCTTGCCACCAGGCAGCCGGACACCGACACCGACACCGACACCGACAGCGGAGTCTGGGGTCCGCGTTACTCCCGATAACGAAAGGCCGTTCTCAGGCCTGCGTTGAACGATTGCGAGCATCTATGCCTGGCAATATCGGCCGAACTTGTCCGGACCCACCGCACGGTCTCCCCGACCTGCGTCCGGCCATCCGCCGGATCGATCAGCTGTCGGAACGCGAGCACCAGGTCATGGTTCTCCTGGCGACCGGCGGCACCAATCACGTCATCTCCCGTCGGCTGGGCGTGTCCGAAGGAACGATCAAGGCTCACGTGGGGCGCATCCTCCTCAAGCTGGGGCTGGAGAGCCGTACCGCCGCAGCCGTCGCCGCAGTCGCCTACCTCCGCCCGTGCGGATGCGGCGCATTCCCGGAGCAGCAGGACGAACCAATCCAACGCGTCCCGTAGGACCCGTAGGACCGCGCGGGCGGGGAGCCCGACCCACAACCAGGGGCAGAAGCCATCACACGATGCGCTTCTGCCCCTTTCCCTGGCTTCGACGACGCAGACTCCGCCGCCAAGTAGCACCCCTGAACCCGGATCCACCGGCTGATTTCGGGGTGGGCGTTTCGGGGTTGTGCGGGCCGTGTCGGGGTTGAATCGCGGATTTGGGCGTGGGGTGGCCGCTGGTCTGCCCAGCTTTTCCACTTGTCCACAGGTGTCGGGCCCTTTCGGGCGGGTCGGTCAGGGCCTGTCAGAGGGCTGGTGGTGCCTGCATCGTGGTGAAGAGCTGGGTGAAGTCCGCGCTCCAGGGCCAGCGTTCGGGTAGGTGCAGGGTGAGGCGGCGGGCTGAGCGGGCCAGGCGGGCGGGCACGTTGATCAGGTGGTCACGGATGGTGGCGGTGGTCGCTCTGGCATGGAACGTTCCGGCCAGTGCGCCGGCGGCGCGGGTCAGGTTGTGCGCCAGGGCTGCCAGGGCGAGCCATGCGGCGTTGGCCTGGAAATGCCCGGAGGGCGCGTGGGCGAAGGCACTGTTCTTGACATCCGCGATCACCTGCTCGACGACAGCGTGCCGACGGTGGTCACCCTCGGCGTCGTTCAGGGAGAGCGGGGAGTCGGTGAACGCGGCGTGGTAGCGCCAAGTGTCGAACAGCGTGCCCTGCCCGGCGGGGACGGTGCCAGTGCCCAGGCGTTTGACGCGGCGCACGATCAGCCGGGCGGTGACCTGCTGCTTCTTCGGCTTGGACGTGAACGCGGTGTAGGTGGTCTCGGCTATCTCGGCGTCCGAGATCCAGCACTGGCCCTCCTCGTCCCAGACCGCCTTGGGGTACTTGATCGGCGTCCAGGCGTCCTCGTCGATGCGGGCGATCGCGGACTTGACGGAGGCGTTCATTCGCACCGTGATGGAAATCCGCGCGCCCAGCACCCGGCAGGAGTTGACGACATCGGCGCCGTAGAACGCGGAGTCCGCCCGCATCACCAACAGGCCACTGGCGCCGCAGGCGCGGGCGGTGCGGATGGTCTCGGCGACGAATGCTGCCGCCCGCGCGCGGAGTTCGCCGGTCCCTTGCGCAGCCTGGTGGCGGCGATCACTGGGGCGGACAGGGGCGTGGAGACGATGCCGAGCAGCGCGTTCAGGCCCTTGACCTTGCTGTATCCGTAGCCGGCGCCCTGCTTGGCGTAGCCGTAGGTGCGGCGGATGGTGTCATCGATGTCCACGTAGGCGACCTGGTCCGCGCCGGGCAGCAGCGGGGTATGACGGGCCAGTGCGGGAAGGAACCGGCGTGCCACGGCATGCAGTTGCTTCACGTGCCCGTGCGTGAAGGAACGCAGAAACGATCCCAGCGTGGACGGGGCCCGCACCCCGGCAAACAGGCGGCCCATCGCGCCGTGCCGCAGCCGGTCCATGCCATCGATGCTGTCGGCGCCCGCGACCATGCCGCCCACCAGCGACCTGAACCCGCCGCCCCCGGCATGTCGGTTGAGCACCCGCGACGAGGTGCGACCGAGCCAACTTATCGGGCTTGTCCCGTCGGGCCACTGCCGATCCGGCTATCCCGAAAGTCCAATTGCAGCTCGATCCGCCATACCGGAATTCTTGAGGCGTCCGGACCGACCGGTGAACCGGAAAGGCTGCCGGCCAGTTGCGCGGCCGGCCGACCGATCCGCCACCACCTCGCGGTGAGACGAATCGTCAATTCAATGATTCCCGAGGTTCCGAATGACCAAGAGTATTCGCGTCAAGGCCGGAGTGATCGCCGCGGCGGCAGCGGCAGCCACGGCGGGCCTTTTCGTATCCGCCCCCAGTGCCAGTGCGGCAGGAAACTGCTACCACTACGGACAGGTTGGCTACGCGCAGGTGTTCACCGACTACAACTACCAGGGCGACTGCTGGGAGACGACCGTCACCACGCAGCAGTGGCTACCGGACTACGTGAAGAACCGGGTCTCATCGCTTCGGTTCTGGTCACAGACGGAGCCCGTGCTGCAGCGCAAGCTCGTGCTTGTGGACTACGAGAGCGGAGCAGCATTCACGGCCCAGCCGAGCGAGTGGTGGTCGAGCCTGCCCTCGTGGATGAACGACAAGGCCGACTGGATCGAGTTCAAAGAGCGCTGACATCGGGATGCGTTCCCGGCTCTGAAGCTCGCCCGAATTCACAAGAATGCGGGCGCCATCTCACAGCGCGCGATCGAGTCGCGCTGCCTGAGAACACACAAGGAAGGAATAAGCATGAATCTTCGCCGATCGCTGGTGAGGCTCGGGGTAGGCGCTGTCGCGCTGACCGGGCTGCTCGCCGGAACTGCGACGTCCGCAAGCGCCATTCCGAGGATCGACATCAACAGCGGAGCCGGCTCCTGCCCCGCCAACTGGGTATGTCTGTGGAACGACCCGAACTTCGTGGCGAGGGATGAAGGTGCGTACACCGGCCCCGAGGGTGTGGGGGACTATGAGCCGATCCCAGACATGGGCAAGCTGAAGTTCGAGGGCCAGCTGGGCGGCTGGCAGGGGATGCAGGACGAGGCCACTTCGGTGGTGAACAACACCTGGAACAACGTGTGCTTCTACGAGCACAACTGGTACAGCGGTCTCGAGTTCAGGATCCAGGGCAAGGAACAGTGGGCTTACGTGCCGTGGTGGATCGACAACAAGATCAGCTCTTGGAAATGGTGCTGATCTCGCCCGCACACGAGTGGTCGGTCCGGCCGGACGACACAGGGGGATCAGAGCTCAGTCCCGTCCCTGAATGCGAGGCCGGCACGGGCGCAAGTGATCACGCTTGGTCGACCCTGCGCGGCCGTTTCACCCCAAGCCAGACAAGAGTCAGAGGATTTTCATGAACATCCGCAGATCGATGATGAGGCTCGGAATAGGCGCTGCCGCGCTGACCGGAGTGCTCGCGGGCACGGTCACGTCGGCGAACGCGCAAGTAAATCCGTACATAGGGCATGGAGCTGGGAGCTGTCCTTCCAACTGGGTTTGCGCCTGGGCGGGACCCAACTTCGTACGCGAGGAACCGTATGCGAAGTTCGGCGCCATGGGGTCGGACCAGTCGGTACCCGACATGAACAACTTGGCCGACGGCAACTTCGCTCCCCCCTTGCGGTGGGGGATGAACGACCTCGCCTCCTCCGTGGTGAACAACACATGGAGCAGCATCTGCTTCTACGAGCACAGCTGGTACAGCGGTATCGAGTTCAAGACCGGCCCGCGGGAACAGTGGCCCTACGTGCCGTGGTGGATCGACAACAAGATCGGTTCCTTCAAGTGGTGCTGACCCTTCCGCTCGACAATGCTTGTGCCGGGAAATCCGTCCGGTGACGGAACGAGAACTCCTGGCCGGGTGATCTCCGAAAAGTCCGACAGGGCCTCCTGCCCAGCTCGCGGGTATCACATACGAGCGATAGGAGGCCCTGTCGTCTTGTTCGCGGCCGACCTCACCGCAGATGCCGATCCACCTATGTCGAAGGTCCAATTGCAGGCCACCTCTAACGGACGAGATGCTTGATCCATAAAGGGCAGACCGACGCCGGCGCATTCACGTGACGCAAGCTCGGCCGGTTGCCCGGTCGGCCTGTCGGCCATTCCTCTCGAGGCCACAAGGCCTTGTCCATCCAGAGAATCAGAAGGTTCCGAATGATGAAGAACATGCGTCTCAAGGTCGGAGTGGTCGCTGCTGCGGCCATGGCGGCCACGGCCGGCCTTTTCGCTTCCGCCCCCAGCGCCAGTGCGGCAGGAAACTGCTACCACTACGGACAGCAGGGCTACGTGCAGCTGTTCACCGACAACAACTATCAGGGGACCTGCTGGGAGACGACCACCAATGCCTACCAGTGGCTGCCCAGTGAAGTGAAGGACAAGGTCTCTTCGCTCAGGTTCTGGACCCCGTCCGGGCCTCAGCAGCGCAGTCTGGTCCTCACGGATGTCAGCGCCGGCGGGGTGGAGTTCACGGCCCAGCCGAACGAGTGGTGGCCGAGCTTGCCGTGGTGGATCAACGACAAGGCCGACTGGATCGAGATGCGCTAGTCCCGCCTTTTCGTGACGGCCCGCCGGTCGTGTCGGTGGGCCGTCACGCGACTGGTGCTGCCACACGGCGAAACACACCCCGTCGAATCCGAACTCAGAACGCCAACAAGGTGGTCATCGATGTCCATAGACCCCGCGGGCGCCTGCCCGCCCGTCCGGCCGCGCCGTTCCTTCGGACGGCGGAGAATGTCCCTACTGGCCCTGTCGGCGGGCCTGAGCACCGCCGTGCTGGTCGGCTGCGGTTCGACGCATCAGAGCGGGGAACCCGCCGCGCCGATATCGGGGCAGAAGATGGTGAGCCTGCTCGAGAGCCTGCTCCCCCAGGGGACGTCCTCGGCGCAGAAGGGGCGTGGGCTGACTGACAAGCCCGGGCCGCCGCCCTCCGCCGAGCTGCTCTTCACCGAGGGAGGGAAGGCGGCGAAGGTGACGCTGAACCTCAACACGCTCCCCGTTCCCGAGCCGTTCACACAGTGCCCCGACCCTGCGTTCCATCCGCACAGCCGGTGCACGCGGACCCAGCTGCCCGGTGGAGCGAGGCTGGTCCTGGACCAGTCGCCGCAGGACGAGGCCAAGCCGTCCGAAGGCAAGATCCTCACCGCGTTGCTGACCTACAAGGACGGCAGGCAGGTCTACGTGACCGCAGCCGGCAACCTCGGCGGGAAGGATGCGTCCAAGACCGCGTCCAATGTCCCGGCCCTTCCGCTGACCCTCGCACAGCTCGGGACCATCGCCCGGTCCGCCGTCTGGGAGCCCGTTCTCTCTGCCATGCCGACGCCCCAGGGTGACACCAAGAAGGATGCCGGCGCAGGACTGACGGCACAGCAGATCGCCCACGGAGTGAAGGGACTCCTGCCGGCGAAGCTGCGCGTGGTCCGGGAGGGCGGTTCGGACGGCTTCGGGCATGTCACGGTCGACGACGGCCACGGCGAGAGCCTGGTGACGGTGAACGTCCAGCGCTGGAAGCCCGACGATCCCGCCATGGCGGAACTCTTCGGGAAGGCCGCTCCCCTGCCCGACGGCACCCGCGTCAGCGTGCGGAAGGAGCCCGCTCGCCGCGGGGGCCCGGGTGCGGTCGAGTGGACCGTCGACACCTTCCGCAAGGACGGTCTGCGGGTGGCGATCACGGCGGTCAACGCGGGTGCCTACCAGCTGCCGGCGTCACGCAGCGAACCTGCTCTGAGCATCGAGCAGCTCAAGCGGATCGCCCTCGACAGGACGTGGCAGGCGCGCGCCTGACCGCGGGTCCGGGTATCCCTGTACGGAACGAAGGTCCCGGCCCCGCCGGGACCTTCCGCCGTTGTGACACCGGGCATCCCGACAGCGTCGCGATGTCGAAGCGCCGTCAGCACGACAGCCGCGCCGTCGATCCCCGTACCACCAGCTCCGGCTGGAAGACGTACTCCGTGCTCGGCACGGGATTGCCGCGGATCTCCTCCACCAGCGCGCCGACCGCAGCCGACGCCATGGCTTGTACGGGCTGACGCACCGTCGTCAGCGGCGGGTCGGTGAAGGCGATCAGCGGTGAGTCGTCGTAGCCGACGACCGACACGTCGCCGGGTACCTCGAGCCCGCGCTCCCTGGCCGCGCGGATGACGCCGAGCGCCATCATGTCGCTGCCGCAGACGATGCCGGTGCAGCCCGCGTCGATGAGCTCCGCGGCTGCCGCGTGCCCGCCCTCGACGCTGAACAGGGTATGTCGCACATACTGCTCGGCGCCCGGTCCCGCAGCCTCCAGGAAGCCCTCCGTCTTGCGCCGCGACGGGACGTACCGCACGGGCCCCACCGCCAGGCCGATCAGCTCGTGCCCGAGGTCGGCGAGGTGCCGGACGGCCATGGCCGCGGCCATGCGGTCGTCGGGTGAGACGAAGGGCGCGGCCACGCGCTCGTTGTAGCCGTTGATGAGGACGAACGGAACGCCCCGGGCCGCGAGTTCGACATAGCGCGCCGGGTCGGCGGAGGTGTCGGCGTGCAGCCCGGAGAGGAAGACGATGCCGTCGACGCCTCTCTCCTCGAGCTGCTCGACGAGCTCGTCCTCGGTCGCCCCGCCCGGCTGTTTGGCGCACAGCAGGGGCGTGTAGCCGTGGCCGGCCAGGGTCTGCTCGACGACCTGCGCGAACGCCGGGAAGATCGGGTTGGTGAGCTCCGGCACCACCAGCCCGATCAGCCCGGCGCTGCGCCGCCGCAGCCGTACGGGACGCTCGTAGCCGAGGACGTCGAGGGCGGCGAGCACCCGCGTGCGGGTCGCCGCGGAGACGCCGGGCTTCGCGTTGAGCACGCGGCTGACCGTGGCCTCGCTGACGCCCGACTGGGCGGCGATGTCGGCAAGCCGAGGGGCGGCCGTTCCTGCGCCGCCCCTAGCGCCTCGCGTCCGGATCATGCCGAGCTCGCGTGCCCTGGCCTCGGGATCGTCACACCGTCCACCACACCGTGGTGTCGGCGGGCAGGACGACGGTGTCGTCGTCCGTGACCGCGACGGGCACGCTGGCCAGCAGGAGCGTGCCGGGAACGGGGAGGCGTACCGGCTCGCCCGTGGTGTTGGTGGTGCAGACGAATCCGTCGCGGGCGAGGGCGAGTACGCCATAGGGCGCTTCCAGCCAGGTCACCGCGTCCCCGGCGCCCAGACCCGGGTGCTCACGGCGCACCGCGAGAGCCGCCCGGTACAGCTCCAGCGTCGAGCCGGGAACCCCGGTCTGCGCCTCCACGCTCAGCTCGGCCCAATCCGCCGGCTGCGGAAGCCAGCTGCCGCCGCTGCCGAACCCGTACGAGGAACCCTCCCGCGTCCACGGGATCGGCACCCGGCACCCGTCCCGGAAACCGTCCTGCCCCTCCGCACGGAAGAACGACGGATCCTGACGCACCTCGTCGGGGAGGTCCGTGACATCCGGAAGGCCGAGCTCCTCGCCCTGATAGACGTATGCCGACCCGGGCAGCGCCAGCATCAGCAGCGTCGCCGCACGCGCCCGCCGCAGACCGAGTTCACGGTCGCCCTGCTCGCGCAGCTGCGTGCCGAGCCCGGCGGGGTTGGCGAAGCGCGTGGCGTGCCGGGTGACGTCGTGGTTGGACAGCACCCAGGTGGTGGGGGCGCCGACGGGGCGCATGGCGGCCAGGGAGCCGTCGATGACCTCGCGCAGCTCCTTCGCCTCCCAGTTGGTGGTCAGGTACTGGAAGTTGAAGGCCTGGTGCATCTCGTCGGGGCGTACGTACATGGCCGTGCGCTCGACGGTCGGGGTCCAGGCCTCGGCGACGAGGATCCGCTCGCCCTCGTACTCGTCGAGGATGCGCCGCCAGGAGCGGTAGATCTCGTGCACCCCGTCCTGGTCGAAGAACGGCATGACGTCGTTGCCGAGCAGCTTGAGCTGGTCGCCGGAGCCGATGTCGGGCAGGCCCGCCGCCTTGACGAGGCCGTGCGCGACGTCGACGCGGAATCCGTCGGCGCCGAGGTCGAGCCAGAAGCGCAGGATCGAGCGGAACTCGTCCTGGACTGCCGGGTGCTCCCAGTTGAAGTCGGGCTGCTCGGGCGCGAAGAGGTGCAGGTACCACTCGCCGTCCTCGACTCGGGTCCAGGCGGGCCCGCCGAAGATGGACTCCCAGTCGTTGGGCGGGAGTTCGCCGTGCTCGCCCTTGCCGGGGCGGAAGTGGAAGCGCTCGCGCAGCCGGGAGCCGGGACCCTCGCGCAGGGCCTGCCGGAACCAGTCGTGGCGGTCGGAGCAGTGGTTGGGCACGATGTCGACGATGACCCGCAGGCCGAGGCCGTGGGCGCTGCGGATCAGCGCGTCGGCGTCGTGGAGGGTGCCGAACATCGGGTCGATGGCCCGGTAGTCGGCGACGTCGTAACCGGCGTCGGCCTGCGGGGATGCGTAGAACGGGCTGAGCCAGACCGCGTCGACGCCGAGCTCCTTGAGGTACGGGAGCCGGCTGCGTATGCCCGCGAGATCGCCCATACCGTCGCCGTTGCCGTCGGCGAAGCTGCGCGGATAGACCTGGTAGATCACCGCGTCCCGCCACCAGCCGGTGCGCGTGCCACTGGTCGGGTGGGTGGGGGCGGCGAGGTGCTGGGTCATTTCATCCCTGGGTGTCATCGGATGCGGAAGTTACGTGGAGGGGAGCGGGCTCAGCCCTTGACGGCACCGGCCGATACGCCGGTCACCAGATGCCGCTGAGCGAAGAGGAACACGATCGCGGCGGGGATGGCGATGAGCACGGAGGCCGCGGTCATCGGCCCCCACTGGGCGCCGTACTGGTTGACGAACTTCTGGAGTCCGCCCGCCAGCGTGAGGTTCTCGTCGCCGACCATGAAGGCGGACGCGTAGGCGACCTCGCCCCAGGCGGTGATGAAGGAGTAGAACGCGGTCACCGCGATGCCCGGCTTGGCGAGCGGCAGGATGAGCCGCCAGAAGGTGCCGAACGGGGTGAGTCCGTCGACCTGCCCGGACTCGTCGATCTCCCGCGGAATGGTGTCGAAGAAGCCCTTCATCATCCAGGCGCAGAACGGCACGGCGATGGTGAGGTACGTGATGACCAGACCGGCCGGCTCGTTGAGCAGGCCCAGGCCCGCCATGATGTTGTAGATCGGCACGATCAGGACCGCGACCGGGAACATCTGGGTGATGAGCAGGGTCCACATCAGCCCGCGCTTTCCGGGGAAGCGGAAGCGGCTGACGGCGTAGCCGGTGGTGGCGGCGACGAAGACGCCGAGGACCGTGGTGAGGCCCGCGACGAGCAGCGAGTTGCCGAACCAGGTGAGGAACGGGGTGTCGCCGAGCAGGTTGGTGTAGTTCTCGAACGTCGTCTCTTTGAAGAAGTCGGTCGTGGTCGCGTACGACGCCGGCTTGATCGAGGTCAGGAAGACCCAGAGCACCGGGAAGACGGCGATCACGGACGCGACGAGCAGCGTGAGATGCAGGGCGGCCGAGGCGAGCGGCGAGCGGCGGCCGCGCAGGGGAGCGTTGGCCGGGACGTTGGTCGTGGTCACCAGGTTTCTCCCTGCTTGCGGAGGACGCGCTGGTAGACAGCGGCGAAGACCATCAGGAGGACGAGGATCAGCACGCCCCAGGTGGAGGACTGCGCGAAGTCGCGCGGGCTGATCTCGAACGAGAACTTGTAGGCCTGGGTCACCAGGATCTGGGTGGCCTCGCCGGGACCGCCGCGCGTGAGCAGGAAGATCACCGGGAACATGTTGAAGGTCCAGATGGTGCTCAGCAGGATGACGGTGGTGGACACCGACCTGAGGCCCGGCATGGTGATGTGGCGGAACCGCTGCCAGGCGTTCGCGCCGTCCATCTCGGCGGCCTCGTACAGCTCGCCGGGGATGGACTGCAGACCGCCGAGCAGGGCGACCATCATGAACGGGACGCCGAGCCATACGTTGACGGCGATCACCGAGAACTTGGCCCACGTGGGGTCGTTCAGCCACGGCACGGCGTCGATGCCGCCGCCCCCGAGGATCTTGTTGAGCAGCCCGTTGTCCTCGTTGTAGAGGAAGCGCCAGGCGAAGACGGAGACGAAGCCCGGCACGGCCCAGGGCAGGACCAGCATCATCCGGTAGACCGACCGGCCGGCGATCCTGCGGTTGAGGATGTTGGCGAGGGCGAGGCCCAGGCCGAACGTGACGGTCACGCAGGAGACCGTCCACACCAGCGTCCACCCGAGGGTGCCGAGGAACTGGCTGCCGGTGAGCGCGTCGGCGTAGTTGTCGAGGCCGACGAATTCGTACGTCGCCGGGAGGTGGTTGACCCCGATCGACCTCTCGACGTTCCGCTCGTTGGCGTTCGTCAGCGACAGATAGATGCCGCGGACGAGCGGATAGCCGATGATCACCCCGATCACGATCACCACAGGGGCGACCATGGTCCAGGCGTACCAGTGGGTGGAAAGGGCGCGCCGGAGCGGGCCCCGTGCGGAGTCGCGGCGATGGCCGCGGGCCCTGGTGGGCTCCGCGGCCTTCGCCACCGACCGGCCGCTGGTGTGGACAGCCATCAGTCGGTCTCTTCCCTTACTTCCAGTCCTTGAGGAGCTTGCGGTAGGCGTCGCCCGCCGCCGAGGCTCCCTTCTCCGGGGTGGTCTGGCCGGTGAGGACCTTGGTGTACTCGGTGACGAGCGGGGCGAAGAGGCTGCCGCCCTCGGGGATCCAGGGGCGCTCGACGGCCTTGTCGACGGCCGGCTTGAAGAAGCCGACGATCTCGTTCGCCGCGATCTGCGGGTTGGAGTAGACCGAGGTGCGGGTCGGGAGCAGGTTGAGCTCCTTGGCGACCTGGGTCTGGGCCTCGACGGAGCTCATGTACTCGACGAAGGCGTAGGAGGCGTCGAGGTTCTTGGAGCCCGCGTAGACGGCGAGGTTGTGGCCGCCCTGCGGGGCGCCCTGGCCGGCGGAACCGGCGGGCACGGGGGCGACGCCGAGGTTGGCCTTGTCCTTGAACTCCTTGCCGGCGAAGGTGTCGGCGACGGCCCACGGGCCGTTGATCATCATGGCGACCTTGCCGTCCTTGAAGGCCGACTGCATGTTGTTCCAGCCGTCGGTGGCGTCGGTCTTGGCGGCACCGGAGTCGACCAGGTCCTTGACGACCTTCAGGGCCTTGACGCCGGCCGGGTTGTCGACGGTGATCTGCTTCTTCTCGGCGTCGACCAGGTCGCCGCCCTCGCCGTAGAGGAAGGACAGGAACCAGTAGGCGTCGTCACCGCGGAGGTACATACCGGTCTTGCCGGTCTTGTCCTTGATGGTCTTGGCGACGGTCTTCAGCTCGGCGATGGTGCTCGGGACCTCGACACCGGCGTCCTTGAAGATCTTCTTGTTGTAGAAGATGCCCATGGTGTCGATGACCTGCGGGACGGCGTAGGTCTTGCCGTTGTACTTCGTGGAGGCGGCGGCCTGCCCCAGGAAGTCCTTCTCGTCCTTCAGGGCGGCGGTGCCGTCGAGCGGGGCGAGGTAGCCGAGGTCGGCGAACTCGGGGGTCCAGGCGACCTCGGAGCGGATGACGTCGGGGGCGCCGGAGCCGGACTGGGCGGCGTTCTTGAACTTGTTCTGCGCCTCACCGAAGGGGACGTTCACGTACTTGATCTTGACGTCCGGGTGCTTCTTGGTGAAACCCTCGGCGAGCTTCTTGAAGACCTTGTCCTCGCTGCCGACGGTCGACGTGTCCCACCAGGTGACCGTGCCCGACAGCTTCCCGCCCGCGCTGCCCTTCGCGCCCTCGGTGTCGTCGCCGCCGCACGCGGTCGCCGTGAGCGCCAGGCTCGCGACCAGAGCGGTGGCCGCTATGCCACGTCGCATGTGAACTCCTTCGATGGGGCCGCTCCATCACGGCGCCGATTCGTCGAGGAACGTAACAAGGTTGAAAGGAGTCCGAAAGACCTTGCGAGAGATTTCTGCAAGGGACGGGGATCGTTACATCCACGTGTCCTCACGGTTGCCGACACGAACCTTGCCAACCAAGGAGTCATGCGCTCCAGCACGCCTCGGGGCGCTGCTCAGGGGGCTGCTCAGGCGGTGCAGGCCCGCTACGGGCGGCCCGTGCGGGTGTCGACTGTGATCCGCGCAACTGCTTCCGCAAGAGATTGCAGCGCTGTTACCTTCGACATAGGTCGGCGTTGAACCGGTAGATCCGGATCATCCCGAATCAGGCATCCGCAGGCATGCGCCGGCACCGCCGCCGGCAGCGAAGGATCCGAAGGGGACCCTCCATGACGCAGGAGCTCAGCACGACCACCGCGCCGCAGCCCGCCAGGGAGGCGTCGGAACAGGCGCGGGACTGGTGGCGTGACGCCGTCATCTACCAGGTGTACGTCCGCTCCTTCGCCGACAGCGACGGCGACGGCGTCGGTGATCTGCGCGGCATCCGCGACCGGCTCCCGTATCTCGCCGCCCTCGGTGTGGACGCGGTCTGGCTGACCCCCTTCTATGCGTCCCCGCAGGCCGACGGCGGTTACGACGTGTCGGACTACCGGGCCGTCGACCCCCTCTTCGGTGAGCTGTCCGATGCGGACGACCTCGTCCGCGAGGCCCACCGCCTGGGTCTGCGGGTGATCGTCGACATCGTCCCGAACCACACCTCCGACCAGCACGCCTGGTTCCGCGCGGCGCTCGCCGGCGGCCCTGAGCGGGCGTACTACCACTTCCGGCCGGGCAAGGGAGAGCACGGCGAGCTGCCGCCGAACGACTGGGAGTCGGTCTTCGGCGGCCCGGCGTGGACCCGTGTCGCGGACGGCGAGTGGTACCTGCACCTCTTCGCACCCGAGCAGCCCGACCTCGACTGGGACCAGCCCGCCGTGAGCGAGGAGTTCGCCTCGGTCCTGCGCTTCTGGCTCGACCTGGGCGTCGACGGCTTCCGTATCGACGTGGCCCACGGCATGGTCAAGGCGGACGGCCTGCCCGACATCGGGCTGCGCGAGCAGGCCAAGATGATCGGCGCGCAGGTGCTGCCGTTCTTCGACCAGGACGGGGTGCACGAGATCCACCGCGGCTGGCGCCGGCTGCTGGACTCGTACGAGGGCGAGCGCATCGGTGTCGCGGAGGCCTGGGCGCCGACGCCGGAGCGGCTCGCCCTGTACGTACGGCCGGACGAGATGCACCAGGCGTTCAACTTCCAGTTCCTGCGGTGCCCCTGGGACCCGGCGCGCATGCGGGAGGTCATCGACGCGTCGCTGGAGGCAACGGCGTCGGTGGGTGCGCCCACGACCTGGGTGCTGTCCAACCACGACGTCGTCCGCCACCCGACCCGCTACGGCGACGGCCCCGTCGGTGTGCGGCGGGCGCGTGCGGCGACGTTGCTGATGCTGGCGTTGCCGGGTTCCGCGTATGTGTATCAGGGGGAGGAGCTGGGTCTGCCGGATGTGACGGATCTTCCGGACGAGGTGCGTCAGGATCCGTCGTTCTTCCGTGCGGAGGGGCAGGACGGTTTCCGGGACGGGTGCCGGGTGCCGATCCCGTGGACGCGGGAGGGTTCCTCGTACGGGTTCGGCAGCGGCGGCAGCTGGCTTCCGCAGCCGCGGGTGTGGGGTGAGCTGAGCGTGGAGGCGCAGACCGGGGTTCCCGGCTCGACGCTGGAGCTGTACCGGGCGGCTCTCGCGGTGCGCCGTGAGCACCCGGGTCTGGGCGCCGGGGACGCGGTGACCTGGCTGGACGCGCCCGAGGGCGTACTCGCCCTCGCCCGCGACGGATTCATCTGCACGACGAACACGCGCGACACGGAAGTGGAACTGCCCGTACCGGGCAGCGTGCTCCTGTCGTCGGCGACACCCGAGTTCACCGGCGGTACGGTTCGCCTTCCCGCCGACTCCAGCACCTGGTGGGCAATCTGACATGCGACCGGTACAGTCCAATCCCATGACCGCACGGCTTGCCGACATCGCAGCCCAGGCGGGGGTCAGCGAAGCCACGGTCAGCCGAGTGCTCAACGGCAAGCCCGGCGTGGCCGCGACCACCCGCGAATCGGTGCTCGCCGCACTCGACGTCCTGGGCTATGAACGCCCCGTCCGGCTGCGCAGGCGCAGTGCCGGACTTGTCGGACTCATCACGCCTGAACTGGAAAATCCGATATTCCCGGCCCTGGCCCAGGTCATCGGACAGGCGCTGACCCGCCAGGGCTACACCCCCGTGCTCGCCACCCAGACCCCCGGCGGCTCCACCGAGGACGAGCTCACCGAAATGCTCGTGGACCGCGGGGTGTCCGGCATCATCTTCGTCTCCGGACTGCACGCCGACACGAGCGCCGACATGCAGCGCTACGAGAAGCTGCGCGCCCAGGGCGTCCCCTTCGTCCTCGTCGACGGCTTCTCGCCGCAGGTGCAGGCCCCGTTCATCTCGCCCGACGACCGGGCGGCGATGCGGCTCGCGGTGACGCATCTCGTCTCCCTCGGCCACACCCGGATCGGCCTGGCGCTCGGACCGAAGCGATTCGTCCCGGTCCTCCGGAAAATAGAGGGTTTCGTCAAGGCGGTCCATGAACAGCTCGGCCTGACGGACGAGGAGATCGAGGCGGAGCTCATCCAGCACTCCCTCTACACCCTGGAGGGCGGACAGGCCGCGGCGTCCGCGCTGATGGACCGCGGATGTACGGCGATCGTCTGCGCGAGCGACATGATGGCGCTCGGCGCGATCCGGGCGGCACGGCAGCGCGGACTCGAAGTGCCGGACGACATCTCGGTCGTCGGCTTCGACGACTCCCCTCTCATCGCCTTCACCGACCCGCCGCTGACGACGATCCGCAAGCCGGTGCCGGCGATGGGCCAGGCGGCGGTCCGGACACTGCTGGAGGAGATCGGCGGGACGCCCGCACCCCACAGCGAGTTCGTTTTCATGCCGGAGTTGGTCGTACGTGGTTCAACGGCTTCCGGTCCCGGGGTTGCACCTAGTTCCTAGGTAGTACTCAGGACGTACCGCATGCGGTCGGAACCAGCCCGGGGGATGATCGGACGAGAGTTGTCTATCTGGCAGACTCTCTCCCTATGGGTGAATCGACCGTGAAGACTTTGGTAGGCCGGACGGCCCCTCCGTCACCCATGGTGAGCGAGGAGAGTCCGGAGCCGAAGCGCGGACGGCTGCGCGGACCGCGGACTCCGCGCCGGCCCCGGATCTGGTTCGAGATCCTGCTCATCGCGGTCAGTTACTGGACCTACTCCCTCATCCGCAACGCGGTGCCGGAGCAGAAGGTCCAGGCCCTGCGCAACGCCGACTGGATCTGGGACGCCGAGAACGCGCTCGGCATCGCGGTCGAACAGACGGTCAACCACGCCGTGAACTCGGTGACATGGCTCGTCGTGACGATGAACTACTACTACGCCACGCTGCACTTCCTGGTGACCATCGGCGTGCTCGTCTGGCTCTACCGCCGTCATCCGGGCCGCTATGCGGCGGCGCGCTCCGTCATCTTCGCGACGACGGGTGTCGCGCTCGTCGGGTACTACCTGTACCCGCTGGCCCCGCCGCGCCTGATGAACGGCCAGAACTTCATCGACACCGTGCTCGTGCACCACACCTGGGGCTCGATGGCCTCGGGCAATCTGAAGAACATGTCGAACCAGTACGCGGCGATGCCGTCGATGCACATCGGCTGGTCGCTGTGGTGCGGGCTCATCATCGTCGCGCTGGCGTCGGCGCCGTGGGCAAAGGTCCTCGGCGTGCTGTACCCGACCCTCACACTCATAGTCATCGTCGCCACGGCCAACCACTTCTGGCTCGACGCGGTGGGCGGCCTGATGTGCCTCGCGTTCGGGTACGGCGTGTCGTACGTGCTGTACGGGGCGATGCCGCACCGCTTGCCGAGGCATGTCGCGATGCCGGCGACCGTTGCGGTGACGGAGCTGAACGCGGCGCGGCAGTGACATGACGCCTGGGAGACGCCGGGGCATGCGCCGTCACAATGCGTAACACGGTTGTGGGCATACGCTCCGCCGCGACGGGACGCGACGAGACGGGGGGCACAACCCCCCGGTACCCGGCACCGTTACGGCACCAGCCGCCCCGGGGGCGGTCAGGAAGCCCGATGCACGACATGCCCGCCCATCATCGTGAGGCGGATCGGCGCATCCGTGACCTCGTCCACGGGCGCCTCCACCGGATCCACCCCGAACGCGGTGA
The DNA here is from genome assembly GCF_042730885.1 of Streptomyces sp. NPDC059909. Classification (NCBI taxonomy): domain Bacteria; kingdom Bacillati; phylum Actinomycetota; class Actinomycetes; order Kitasatosporales; family Streptomycetaceae; genus Streptomyces; species Streptomyces sp. NPDC059909. Next base: position 111,402 of record NZ_JBHWKX010000004.1, on the reverse strand, counting down.
CGTCGGCCCGGAAGCCGACGGCCACGCGGCCCGCCACCGTCTGCTCACCCGCCGCCACCGCCGCATGCGATGTGCAGCCCTCCAGCGCCATCAGCCCGGTCAGCCCGCGCCCGAGTGACGCCGAGCCGTGCGGAGCGCGGCCCATCGCCGGCACCTGACGGGCGTCGTGGTGCGCGATCGGCCAGTCCGAGCCGAGTGCCGGCCACTCGCCCGCGTCACGCAGATCGCGGCAGCGCCACGCCCGCAGCGCCCGCTCGTCGCCCAGCCGCTGCGACCACTCGTCGCTGTGGTCGGCGCGCGTGTACGCGGTGTGCGGTGGGCCTGCTGCTGGGCGCCGGTTTCGTGCTCCAGGACGTCATGCCCGTGATCACCGCCCTGGAGAACCTGGTCCTGGGCTCGGCGCTGGACCTCGCGGCGCCGGAGACGATGTGGGAGCTCCCGGACGAGACGACCACCCCGCAACTCGCCGCCGTGCTCACTGCGGTGGCCTCACCCGGCCGGGCGGACACGGCGTTCGAACTGGCGCCGGCGGGGTGCATCGGGCACTTCCGGGAGCTGCCGGCGGGCTGAAACGCTTGGCCCCGCCGGCACCCTGCCCTGCCGGTCATGGCCCACGGGCCAGGGCCTAGGCTGCGGGGCGTGACGACCCCAACGACTTCCTGTTCCTGCTGCGGGGAAACCCTCGCGGACGAGCGGCGCATCGACGTCCGTTTCAACCTGCCGGACGCGGCGCTCACCGCACCGGACGAGGCCCGGCACAGCCTGGGACCCTCCCACCTGCTCCGCGTGGACGGCGTCGGCTCGTTCGTCCGCTGCCTGCTCCCTGTCCGGCTGACCGGCGACACCGAACTGGTCATGAGTGCCTGGCTGGAGGTCGACGACACCGCCCTGCGGCACGCCCACGCCGTATGGGAGGACCCCGCCTACGCGGGTCTGACCCTGCGGGGCACGCTGGCCAACGCGATTCGGCCGTGGGGCGACGAGTTGTTGGGCGCACCCGTCACGGCCGAGGTCAGGAACCCGGAGGAGCTGCCGTACGTCGTCGCCGGCCACGACCCGCTGGCCGGCCGCCTCCTGGCGGACACCTGGGACCGCGACGACGTCCTCAGCCGCTTCGCGCACCCGCTGCCCGTCGCCATACGCCTCGAGCTGGACGACCACTGGTCCGTCGAGCGCAGCGCCGGTATGGCGGCCCGGTTCGCCGACGGCGCGGACCAGTTCGCCGGGCCGGCACGCAGCGTGGCCGTCACCGTGTTCGAGGACGACACCCCGGGCCGCACCCCCGACGACTTCCTGGCGGCCCTTCTCGCCGGCTCCCCCGACGCCCCGCCCGCACAGCGCCTCACCGAACGCCTGCCGCACGGCGTGCGCCACGCCTTCTGGCTCACCCCGCGCGACCACGGCCGGGAGCGGCACGAGTTCTACGCGTTCACGGTGCCCTCCGGCGGGACTGCCGCCGGCTTGTTCTGCAGTCACGAGGCGGCGGAGGACCTCCCCTGGGCCCAGCACGTCTGGCGGTCCCTGCAGTGGAGCGGAGCATGAGCGCGCGACCCGCCGTCACCGGGCGCGGCGAGTGGGACGCGCTGGTCGTCAGGACCGACTACAGCGACGAGCAGGCATGGCGGGACGTTGCGGCAGCGTTGACGGAGCCCTGGGGTGACGGAGCGTTCGAGTCGAGCATCCATTTCATCGACGGCCCGGCCTGGGCGGATGCGACCGTCGACGACGTGCTGGTGGCGGTCTCCGGCGACGAGGATCTGAGCGTCGTCTTCCTCGCGGACGGGACGACCATGCGGGACCAGCGGCACCCGCTGCTCGCGGTCACCACGCTCACGCGGGAGGACTGCGGGGACGACGAGGACTACGAGCAGCTGACCGAGTTCGGCCGCGAGTTCCGCACGGTCCCGGGGGGAGTCCCCGACATCCACGCCAACCTGAGCATCGCCAACCTGGGCTTCGAGGACTACGCAGCGGCCGCGCACCAGGACCCCGAAAGGATCCTGCGGGCCCTCTGAGTCCGAGTCGAGAAGCGGCCCGGCCCTACGCCCCGTAGAACAGCTCCTCCGCCACCGCCCGCGCCCTCCGCGTCATGCGCCGGTAGTCGTCGACCATCTCCCCCACATGCCCGGGCCCGTACCCCAAGTACCGCCCCACCGCCCCCAGTTCGCGGGAGTCCGACGGGAAGGTGTCGCCCGGGCGCGCGCGCACCAGCATGACGCCGTTGCGGACGCGAGTGGCGAGGACCCAGGCGTCGTCGAGGGTCTGGGCGTCCTCCGTGGACAGCAGTCCCGCGGCGTGGGCGGCGGCGAGGGCCTCGCGGGTGCGGGTGGTGCGCAGGCCGGGTTCAACCCAGCCGTGGCGCATCTGGAGGAGCTGGACCGTCCACTCGACGTCGCTGAGGCCACCGCGGCCCAGCTTGGTGTGGAGGGTCGGGTCCGCGCCGCGCGGCAGGCGTTCCGTCTCCATCCGGGCCTTGAGGCGGCGGATCTCGCGGGCCGCCTCCTCGCCGAGGCCCTCCACGGGATAGCGCAGGGGGTCGATCAGCTCGATGAAGCGCGCGCCCAGGTCGGCGTCGCCCGCCATCGGTTCGGCGCGCAGCAGGGCCTGGCTCTCCCAGACGAGCGACCAGCGCCGGTAGTACGCGGCGTACGAGGCGAGGGTGCGCACGAGCGGGCCGCTCTTGCCCTCCGGGCGCAGGTCCGCGTCGATCATCAACGGCGGGTCGGCGGTGGGGAGCTGGAGCAGGCGGCGCATCTCGGCGACGACGGTGTTCGCGGCCTGCGCGGCCTCCTGCTCGTCGACGCCTTCGCGCGGCTCGTGCACGAAGAGGACGTCGGCGTCGGAGCCGTACGAGAGCTCGTGCCCGCCGAAGCGGCCCATGCCGATGACGGCGAAACGGGTCGGAAGGGTGTCGCCCCACTTCTCGCGGACGACGGCACGCAGCGCGCCCGCGATGGTCGCCGCGCTGAGGTCGGTGACCGCGTTGCCGACACGGTCGACGAGCGCGCCGGGGTCCTGTTCGGCGGGGCTCTCCTCGGTGCCGTACGAGCCGATCAGATCCGCCGCGGCCGTACGGAACAGCTCGCGCCGCCGCACTCCGCGCGCCGCCGCGACCGCCGCCTCGGCGCCGTCCGCACGGCCGACGGCGGCCAGCACCTCCTGTTCCAGGTGCTCCCGGCCGCGCGGCTTCAGCCCCTCCGGGTCACCGAGGAGCGCCACTGCCTCCGGTGCGCGCAGCAGCAGGTCGGGGGCGAGGCGGCCGGCGGACAGGACGCGCGCGAGGTTCTCGGCCGCCGCGCCCTCGTCGCGGAGCAGCCGCAGGTACCAGGGCGTCTTGCCGAGCGCGTCGGACACCTTGCGGAAGCCGAGCAGCCCCGCGTCCGGGTCGGCCGAGTCCGCGAACCAGCCCAGCAGCACCGGCAGCAGCGTCCGCTGGATCGCCGCCTTGCGCGTGACCCCGGACGACAGGGCCTCCAGGTGGCGCAGCGCGGCGGCCGGGTCGGCGTAGCCGAGCGCTTCGAGACGCTGCCGGGCGGCCTTCGCGCTGAGCCGGATCTCGCCGGGTGCGAGCTGCGCGACCGCGTCCAGCAGCGGCCGGTAGAAGAGCTTCTCGTGCAGCCGCCGTACGACCGCCGCGTGCCGCCGCCACTCCTTGTTGAGTTCGGCGACCGGGTCGGTGCGCAGGCCGAGCGAGCGTCCGAGGCGGCGCAGGTCCTCCTCGCCCTCCGGTACGAGGTGGGTGCGGCGCAGCCGGAACAGCTGGATGCGGTGCTCCATCGCCCGCAGGAAGCGGTACGCCTCGTCGAGCTGGGACGCGTCCACGCGGCCCACGTAGCCGCCGGCCGCGAGTGCCTTCAGCGCGTCGAGCGTGGTCCCGCTGCGCAGCGTCGCGTCACTGCGGCCGTGCACCAACTGCAGCAGCTGGACGGCGAATTCGACGTCGCGCAGCCCGCCGGGGCCCAGTTTCAGCTCGCGGTCTATCTGGGCGACGGGGATGTTGTCGACGACCCGGCGGCGCATCTTCTGTACGTCGGGGACGAAGTTCTCGCGCTCCGACGCCTGCCACACGAGGGGCGAGACGGCCTCGATGTAGTCCGCGCCCAGCTCGGGGTCCCCCGCCACCGCACGGGCTTTCAGCAGCGCCTGGAACTCCCAGGTCTTCGCCCACCGCTGGTAGTACGCGAGATGGCTGGTGAGCGTGCGGACGAGTGGGCCGTTGCGGCCCTCGGGGCGCAGATTGGCGTCGACGGGCCAGATCGCGCCCTCGACGGTGGTCTCCGAGCAGATCCGCATGAGGTGGGACGCGAGCCGGGTCGCGGCCTTGAGGGCCGTGGACTCGTCGGACCCGTCCGCCGGCTCCCCGACGAAGATCACGTCGACGTCCGAGACGTAGTTGAGCTCATGGCCACCGCACTTGCCCATCGCGATCACCGCGAGCCGGCAGACGGCGGCGTCCTCGGGCGCGGCGGTACGGGCGATGGCGAGCGCCGCACGCAGCGTCGCCGTCGCCAGGTCGGCGAGCTCGGCCGCGGTCTGGGCGACGTCCGTGGTCCCGCACACGTCGCGCGCCGCTATGGACAGCAGACAGCGGCGGTAGGCGACGCGCAGCGACACCGGGTCGGTGGCCTCGGCGAGCCCGCGCTCGAACTCCTCCACACCGGGGTGCAGATCGGCCGCCTCGTACGTCACGAGCGCATACCAGTCGCGCGGGTGCCGCGCCAGGTGGTCACCGAGCGCCTCGGACGCGCCGAGCACGCCGAGCAGTCGGTCCCGCAGCGGTTTCGCGGAGATCAGGGTGTCGAGGAGGCCCTGCCGCTCGTCGGGCTCCTGTGCCTCCACCAGGCGTACGAGCCCGCGCAGCGCCAGGTCGGGGTCGGCGGTGGCGCCCAGCGCGTCGAGGAGGACGGAGTCGGCTCGTACGGGCGCCATCTCGGGCAGGTCGAGGAAGCGCTCCGCGACCGCGGGGTGGGTGAAGCCGTGCCGCAGCAAGCGGGTGAACGTACTGCTTCTGCGCCCCGGCACCGTCATCCCGCCGCCTCCGATCACGCACCCGATCAAGGTCCCGGTCCGAGCCTAACGGCAGGCGGCGGATTGCGATGAGTCCGGTCGGCGGGCGGAGTCAGCACTTCGAAGGGACCATGTGAAGGATGCAGGACCGAGAGGACGCCGACATGCCTGCACAGTCGCAGTCGCAGTCACAGTCACAGGAGCAGCCGCAGGGAGCACAGGAGCCGCGGACCGAGCTGGACCCCCGCTACAGCTCCCCCGACGCCACCGCGACGCCGTGGTCCGACGCCGTCGCGCTGCTGGAGAAGGCCGAGGTCTTCTGGCTGGCGACCGTACGGCCCGACGGCCGCCCCCATGTCACGCCGCTGCTCTGCCCCTGGCTGGACGGGGCGCTGTACTTCACCACGGGTGAGGACGAGCGCAAGGCCCGCGACCTCGCCGCCAACCCGCACGTCGTGCTCACGACCGGCACCAACGCGTCCGACGGCGGCTGCGACCTGGTCGTCGAGGGCGAGGCGGTCCGGATCGGCGACGAGAAGCGGCTGGCCCGGCTGGCCGAGGCGTGGGCGGCGAAGTACGGGCCGGAGTGGCGCTTCGAGGTACGGGACGAGGCCTTCCACTCCCAGGCGGGTGGCCGCGCCCTGGTCTTCGAGGTCGCGCCCCGCACGGCCTTCGGCTTCGGCAAGGGCGAGACCTTCAGCCAGACCCGCTGGCGCTTCACCGGCTGAGCCCCACCCAGGACCCGTGTTCGGAGAGCCACCATGGAATGGACCCTCGAGGTGATCACCGTCCCGGTCACCGACGTCGACCGGGCCAGGGAGTTCTACGTGGACAGATGCGGATTCAGGGCCGACGTCGACGTGTCCCCGTTCGAGGGCGCCCGCTTCGTACAGCTCACCCCGCCCGGTTCCCGTTGCTCCATCGTCCTCGAGGCCGGCCTGCCCGACTCACCGGGCCAGCCGCGGATGGCCCCGGGCTCGCTCCAGGGCCTGCAGCTCTGTGTCACCGACATCGACGAGGCCAGGGACGAACTCTCCGCCCGCGGGGTCGAGGTCGGTCCGGTCCAGCACGTCGGGCCGTCCGGCTGGGAGGATGGCAAGGGCAAGGAGACCTGGAACTCCTTCCTCTTCTTCAAGGATCCCGACGGCAACGGCTGGGTCGTGCAGGAGGCCCCGGTCCCGCTCGCCGAACGGTGACGGACGGCCGAAGGGCCGAGACCCCCCGGAGGGCGCCATGGAATGGACCCTCGAAGTGATCCTCATCCCGGTCACCGACGTCGACCGGGCCAGGACCTTCTACGCCGATCAGTGCGGCTTCACGGTCGACCACGACACCCGCATCGGCAAGGGCGTCCGCATCATCCAGCTGACCCCGCCCGGCTCGCCCTGCTCCATCGTCATCGGCTCCGGCATGCCCCCCGCCCCCGGCCAGACGACGATGACGCCGGGCGCGATCCAGGGTCTCCAGCTCTGCGTCCCGGACATCGCCTCCGCCCACGACGAACTGCTCGCCCGCGGCGTCGGGGTCAGCGCCGTCCAGCACGTCTCCCCGACGGGCTGGGCCCCGGGCAAGGGCGATCCCTGGAACTCGTTCATGTTCTTCCAGGACCCCGACGGCAACGGCTGGGTGGTCCAGGAAGCGCCGACACCCCTCGCGGAACGCCGCCATCTCGTGTGACGGCGTGCGAGGGGTGCGAGGGGAACGACGGCGGCGGAGGACTACGGCACGTCGACGAGGATGATCAGGACGTTGTCGAAGTTCCTGTGGTGGACGAAGTCGAAGTAGTCGCGGTCATCATCGTCGTCGTCGTCGCAGTGGTGGCCGTGGTGGCGACCGTCGTGCCAGCTCCCCCAGTCGGAGCACCCGCGGTCGGCCCTGACGTCGCTCGAGGCGAACGCCCCGGTCGCCGGCATCACGCCAAGTGCGAGTCCTGCAGCCGCTGCCGAGACTGCAGCAACGATCCTTCGGCGCATTTCCATGCACCTCCCAGCGCTTGTCGCCAATCGGGCATTCAGCCCATTTACACCCTCCTCTCTCTTCGGGCACGTCGTCAACAACACGCCATGGCCGACGGTTCACCACCGTCGGACCTCGGGTCACGTCGGCGGGATCCTCCCTGACCTGTGGTGACAGCACCGGCAGGTTCTTCCGCAGCTCGAAGGCCGTGACCTCGGAGCGGCACTCCTCCCACTCCTGCATCTTGTTGCGCGGGAAGTGATGAGCCGCCGCGCCCCGCGTGCCACTCTGTGCCGGTCGCAATAGCCTGGCGATCCCAGGGAGGCCTGGAGGTGCACGATGCCCCGGCCGGTGCGGAGCGGCGCGATCTCGTTCGGCCTGGTCACGATCCCGATCAAGCTGCTGCCCGCGACCGAGGACCGCAGCGTCCGCTTCCGGTCGCAGCGCGCAGGGCTGGGAGATGCGCCTCCTCTACGCGCTGTCGCCCTGCGGCCTGGCGCTCCTGGCAGTGGGTCAGGGATGGTCGCTGCGCCGTAGAAGCTGACCGTCGCCCCGCCGGAGACGCCGGCCGGCGCCCGCACCGCCCGCTCCCCGTGCGTGCGACGCGGCATAGTCCCGCACGCCACGCCGCACGCGTCCGTCGTCCCGCTCATGCAAGCCGGGGCGGCCTCCGGGTCAGAAGCCGCACCACACGTAGGAGCCGTTGCCGGGCAGCAGGGTGTCCTTCACCCACCCTTCGGTGCCGTCGTCGCTCTCGTTCCTGAGATACGTCCAGGTGGACCCGTCAGAGGCGACCGTGTAGCAGTGGTAGTCCAGGGTGTCCTGGTTGTCGGCCCAGCCCTTGACCGCGCAGCTTGTGCTGGAGCCGCTGCGCATGTTCGCACTGACGCCCGCCGTCTGCCTCGGCCAGCTGCTCGAGTCCTTGTCCGGCGCCGTCCTGCCACAGGAGGCGCTCGCCGAGGCCGTTCCCGCGGTACCCACCACCAGCCCTGCCGGGACGGCAAGTGCTGCCACCATCAACGACGCCAACTTCACCCGTCGTGCCACTCGCATATCCGATCCCCTCCCGATGGCCCCTGACCTTTTGCCCTGGGCACGGAAGGAGCATGGGGGAGCAGCGGCTCCGTCCGGAAGAAGTTTTGAGCTCAGTCGAATTGAGCGCCGTGGCTCGACTCGTGGACCGCAGATGTCGCCGCCGTGTGCGTTTCGGGCATCGCCGTCCTCGCGCCCCCGCCAACCCGCCGACGCACCGCGATGCACCTGCGGGTGTGCCCTGTGACGCGCCTGTGACAGTCGGGGGACACCGTCATGAAGTCGCGGCGGCAGGCTTTTGAACAGAGGACAAAAGACTCTATTCGGACATACGCCCCCTGCTTCCGACGGTGCGAGCAGTGACGACGACCGTCCGATCCGTCGGAGGAAATCCCATGAGCCTCGCACTCGCCACGCCGAACACCGAAACCGCCGCACCCGCCCTGGCCCCGCGCGAGCAGGAGACGCTGCGACACATCGCCGCCGGGCGCACCTACCTGCAGACGGCCCGCCACATGGGGCTCTCCAAGCACACGGTCGACGCCTATCTCCGCCGTATCCGGGCCAAGCTCAACATCAACAGCACGGCCGAGCTCACCCGACTGGCCATCTCCCTCGGCCTGTGACACCCTCCTGCCCGACGGGTCACCACCCGTGGACGGGACTCCGGCCCAGAGCCGGTGACAAGCCGTAGGGCCACCACCGTCGGTCGGTCTGGCTCGCTCGGCAGGGCGCTGCCGCCAGGGCCAGACTACCTAGAATCGAACTTATGTACGAATAAGTCGCGTCTGGAGCGCCTGCGCAGTGTCCGCGAGTGGCCGGCCCGGCAACTGCGCCGCACCGACGAGATCATCGCGGAGCTTGAGCGGCAGGAGGTAGCGGCTGCCCGTGCGGTCCGTACGGGGCCCCCGCCCCAACCGGGGTGGAAGCGCGCGATGCAACGAGCGGGCGGTAAGGCTGTGAGCACGTGGTCGGCCTCGGCGCCACGCAGATCCTCGACGGTGCAGTGGCCGTCGGCGACCCCAACCGCAGTCGCACGTGCCGTCCCTCGTCTCCCGCAAAGCACTGCGCCGGCCGGACGGAAACGGTCCAGTGTTGCCGCGCGGGTGGCCAGTTGCGGCGGCACGGTGTCGGTGGTGCTGTTGAAACGAAGGAGGTGGCCGCACCCGGCCCAATGCACAACCGGTCGATACGAGTCGCTTTCCTGTTCATCTATTTCGCGCTCATATATCGAAACGGGAGCGGACATGGGCAACACGAACCAAAGCCTTCATGCCGATGTGCTCGTGATCGGGTTCGGCAAGGGCGGGAAGACGGTGGCCACGACGATGGGTCGGCTCGGCAAGCGCGTGGTGCTGGTCGAGCGGTCGGAGAGGATGTACGGCGGCACCTGCCCGAACGTCGGCTGTGTACCGACCAAGGCACTTGTCCACCATTCCCGCAAACGTCGGCCGGAGGACGTGCCGCAGGAGTGGTACGAGCGCTCCGTCGGCGAGGTGCAGGCGCTGACCAAGCTGTTCCGCGGCGTCAGCTACGACGTGTTGAACGACATGGACACCGTCACGGTGATCACCGGCGCGGCTGCGTTCACCGACCCGCACACCGTGAGCGTCGAGACCGGCGACGGCCGCCTGACGGTCACCGCCGAGACGATCCTGATCAACACCGGGTCGGAGCCGATCGTCCTCGATATTCCCGGCCTGCGGACCAGCCAGTACACCGTGACCAGCCGCGAACTGATCGACACGACCATCCTGCCGGGACGGCTGGCGATCATCGGAGGCGGCTACCTCGGCCTGGAATTCGCCTCGATCTATGGGCAGTTCGGATCCCAGGTCACCGTGCTCGAGGCAGGACCGAAGATCTTTCGCCTCGTGGATGACGACGTTGCCGCTGTCGCCGAGGGCATCCTGGTGGACGAAGGCATCGAGATCATCGTCGGTGCGAACAGCACGGAAATCCGTGACGGCGAGACCTCCGCGACCGTCGTCTACGAAAAAGACGGCCAACAACACACCCTGGAAGCCGACGCGATCCTGGCCGCCACAGGCCGCGCACCGGCCACCGGCGATCTGGCGCTGGACGCCGCCGGTGTGCGCACCACCGAGCGCGGCGCGGTCGAAGTCGACGAGTACCTGCGCACCAGCCAGCCGCACATCTTCGCCCTCGGCGATGTCAACGGCGGGCCGCAGTTCACCTACATCTCCCTCGACGACAGCCGCATCGTCCTCGACCAACTCACCGGCGAGGGCAAACGCTCCACCGCCGACCGGGTCGCCATCCCCCACACCCTCTTCATCACCCCCCCACTGGCAACCGTGGGACTCACCGAGAAGGAAGCCCGCGCGGCCGGGCACCGAGTCAAGATCGCAAGCCAGCCGGTCGCCGAGATCCTCCCCATGCCGCGTGCGTACATCGTCGAGGAGACCCGCGGAGTCATGAAGTTCGTCATCGACGCCGACACCGACGAGATCCTGGGCGCCGCCCTGCTCGCCGTCGAAGCGCAGGAACTCATCAACACCGTCGCGCTCGCCATGCGGCACGGGGTCACGGCGGCCGAACTCCGCGACACCGTCTACAACCACCCCACCTCCACCGAGGCCTTCAACGGCGTCCTTGCCACCATCGTCCGAGCCGACACGTAAAAGCTGCCGGCATGCCATCCATCCCGCAGACGGCTGTGATCGCCGAGTGGCGACGGTTCGGCCGCGCCCCAGTCAGGTCGCCCCGAGCAACCGCCCCCGACGCGCCTGCCGAGGTGCGCGCTCGAGTCCGGGCCGACACGCCCAGGTCCATGGTCCACAGCGAAACCCGGCCGAAAGGGTGACCCGCTGGGTCCCCCGGCATGGTCACCTGGCGTGGGCCGGGCTGCGCAACCAGAGCTGATACGGCGCAGCGGTACCGCAAACGGGCCTGTCGCAGCAGTTGCGGGTACGCCGGCAGGCCGCCGGGAGCCACCGGGTCTGTTGCGACGCATGTCCAGCAGCGTCGGCTGATCTCAGAGAGGGCCGTGGACAGCCTCTCTCTGCGGCGCTGACTCGCCCCACGGCCCACAGACGGCCCAGGCCGGTAAGACGCCTTCGGGCCGACGGTCCGGTGACCGTCGGCCCGGAGTGGCGTCCAGTGCGAAAAGCCGCGCTGACCTGCGCTTACAGCACCGGCAGGTTCTTCCGCAGCTCGAAGGCCGTGACCTCGGAGCGGTACTCCTCCCACTCCTGCTTCTTGTTGCGCAGGAAGAAGTCGAAGACATGCTCCCCGAGCGTCTCGGCGACCAGCTCGCTGCGCTCCATCAGCGTGATCGCCTCGCCCAGGTTCTGCGGCAGCGGCTCGATACCCATCGCGCGCCGCTCGGCGTCCGACAGGGCCCAGACGTCGTCGTCCGCGCCGGCGGGGAGCTCGTAGCCCTCCTCGATGCCCTTGAGGCCCGCGGCGAGCAGGAGCGCGTAGGCGAGGTAGGGGTTGGCGCCGGAGTCGAGGGAGCGGACCTCGATGCGGGCGGAGCCGGTCTTGCCCGGCTTGTACATCGGGACGCGGATCAGGGCCGAGCGGTTGTTGTGGCCCCAGCAGATGTACGAGGGGGCCTCGCCGCCCGATCCGGCGGTGCGGGCCGAGCCGCCCCAGATGCGCTTGTAGGAGTTGACCCACTGGTTGGTGACGGCCGAGATCTCGGCGGCGTGCTGGAGCAGGCCGGCGATGAAGGAACGCCCCACCTTGGAGAGCTGGTACTCGGCGCCCGACTCGTAGAAGGCGTTCCGGTCGCCCTCGAAGAGCGACAGGTGGGTGTGCATTCCGGAGCCCGGGTGCTCGGAGAAGGGCTTCGGCATGAAGGTCGCCTGGACCCCCTGCTCCAGCGCGACCTGCTTCATGACCAGGCGGAACGTCATGATGTTGTCCGCGGTCGACAGCGCGTCCGCGTACCGCAGGTCGATCTCCTGCTGGCCGGGCGCGCCCTCGTGGTGGCTGAACTCCACCGAGATGCCCATGGATTCGAGCATCGTGATGGCCTGGCGGCGGAAGTCCATCCCCACGTTCTGCGGGGTGTGGTCGAAGTACCCGGAGTTGTCCGCGGGGGTGGGGCGGGACCCGTCCAGCGGCCGGTCCTTCAGCAGGAAGAACTCGATCTCCGGGTGGGTGTAGAAGGTGAAGCCCAGGTCCGAGGTCCTGGCCAGGATGCGCTTGAGCACGAAGCGCGGGTCCGCGAAGGACGGGGAGCCGTCGGGCATGAGGATGTCGCAGAACATCCGGGCGGTGCCGGGGGCCTCCGCACGCCAGGGCAGGATCTGGAAGGTGCCCGGATCCGGCTTGGCGATCATGTCGGACTCGTAGACCCGCGCGAAGCCCTCGATCGCGGACCCGTCGAAGCCAATGCCCTCATCGAACGCCTGCTCGAGCTCGGCCGGGGCCACCGCGACCGACTTGAGGAAGCCGAGCACATCGGTGAACCACAGGCGCACGAACCGGATGTCGCGCTCCTCGAGCGTGCGGAGCACGAATTCCTGCTGCTTGTCCATAGCCACATCCTTGCAGTTCAGACGGCCTGTGCACCACCGCCAGGGCGTAGGGAGGAGCTTCAGTATCACGACCCGGGGTTTCGCCCAGATTACGCACCCCGTATGACATGCGGCACGCCCCCGCCACTACCATCAGCGCCCATGGGGGGCCCGCGGCACAAGCGCATCGTGCGCATCGCGCGTCCCACGGCGCTGGTGAGTGCCGTGGCGACGCTCCTCGCCACGCTCTTCATCTGTCTGGGCGGCCGGGCCGACGCCCGTACGGAAGCGGGACTGGACCATGCCGACGGCCATACGGCCATCACGGCCGCTCCCTCCGCCCAGGTCCGCGCCGAGTACACCTGTCCGTACGACCGCGGCGACTGCGGGCTCTTCCCGCATCTCAGCCCGGCCGTGCTCACCGCCCCGCCGGTGGACGGGCCCGTGGACGGCGCCACGCCGCCGCCCGTCCCCGCCCCGGCGCACGATGCCGGTCCGGCGCCCCGCACGGGAGCGCTTGCCCGCGCCCCGGATCTCCACGTCCTTCAGGTGCTGCGGACGTAGCGGGGCGCTCCATCCCGCACCGCACGCACAGCACCGCACCGCATCGCACGCGCCGCCTCGCACGGCACCGCGCCGCACGCGAGCGACGCAACGACGTCTCGACGCAACGACGTATCGACGTATCGACACAGCGCAGAAGAAGGACGAAAATTCATGGCCACCAAGACCAGCAGCAACGACCGCCGGGCCCGCATAGAAGAGATGCGCCGCGCCGACCAGGCCCGCGAGCGCCGCAACCGCATCATCACCATCTCGGTGAGCGCCCTCGTGGTCGCCGGGCTCGTCACCTTCGGTACGTACGTACTGAACAAGGAGTCCGAGAAGAAGGAGCAGGCGGAGGCCGCCGCCAAGGCGCCCGTCAAGGAAGAGAAGTCCTGGGACGCGAAGAAGCTCGGCCGCAACCACGTCGCCAAGGCGGTGACGTACCCGATGAAGCCGCCGGTCGGCGGTGACCACAACCAGGTGTGGATGAACTGCGACGGCGACGTCTACGACAAGGCGATACCCGACATGAACGCCGTGCACTCGCTCGAGCACGGCGCGGTGTGGGTCACCTACAGCGACAAGGCCCCGGCCGGCGATGTGCAGAAGCTCAAGGACAAGGTCAACAAGACCCCGTACTCGCTGATGAGCCCGGTGAAGGACCAGGCCGGGGCGATCATGCTCAGCGCCTGGGGCAAGCAGGTCACCGTGGACGGCGCCGACGACCCGCGGGTCGACCAGTTCTTCACCAAGTACGTCCAGGGTCCGCAGACCCCGGAGCCGGGTGCCGCGTGCACAGGCGGGCTGAGCTCGTGACCCTGAGGCTGACCCGCACGCACTGGGCCTCGATCAGCGCGGTCGTACTGGCCCTGCTGTTCGCGGGCGCGGCCACCGTCGCGTCCGCGGGCGACGACGGCGGCACGGGGACCGCGGCGACGGTCCCGGCGGCGGACTCCGCCGAGGCGGGCTTCGCCCGCGACATGGCGGTCCATCACCAGCAGGCGGTGGAGATGTCCTTCATCGTCCGCGACCGTACGCAGGACGAGGAGGTACGCCGGCTCGCGTACGACATCGCCAACACGCAGGCCAACCAGCGGGGCATGCTGCTGGGGTGGCTGGATCTGTGGGGGCTGCCGAAGGTGGAGTCGGGGACCGAGCCGATGGCCTGGATGTCGTCGGCGGGTTCCGCACATGCAGGGCACGGCGGGCAGAGCGGCCATGGCGAGCACGGCGGGCACAAGGCGCGCGACGGTTCCCTGATGTCCGGCATGGCCACGAAGACCGAGCTCGACCAGCTCGCCGAGGCGAGCGGCAAGCAGGCCGAGATCCTCTATCTGCAGCTGATGACCGACCACCACAAGGGCGGCGTCACGATGGCGCAGGGCTGTGCCGACCTCTGCACGGTGCAGACGGAGAAGTCCCTCGCCCAGGGCATGGTCGACGCCCAGCGGTCCGAGCTGGACCTGATGGCCGACCTGCTGAAGAAGCGGGGCGCGGCGCCCCGCGGCTGACCGGGCTCCGCCGCCCGCCCCGGACCGCCGCACCGTCCGGGGCGGGCGGGTGGCCGCCACGCACAGCGGCGGCCCGTAGGAACCGCTCGTCCCGTCGGGCGCCTCGCCGATGACGGCGGTAACGTCGAATACGGCCTTCTCACGGAGGCCGAGGTGAGCGAGCCGGGCCATCGGCAGGCTCCAGTCCGCCCGTTCGGGGCAACCTTCGGGCTACCACGGGTGACGTCGGGGGACAACGGTCGTCGCGTGGGCCGCACTCAGGAGGTACGAACTCCATGACCACCGCCAAGGACATCATGCATCCCGGGGCCCAGTGGATCCCGGCGCACGAGACGCTCGACCGCGCCGCGCAGCTGATGCGCGAACTGAATGTGGGCGCACTGCCCATCGCCGACGCCGATGAACGGCTCTGCGGCATACTCACGGACCGCGACATCGTCGTCGGCTGTGTGGCAATGGGCCATGACCCGTCACGGATCACGGCCGGTGACATGGCCAAGGGCACCCCGCGCTGGATCGACGCGGGCGCGGATGTGGACGAGGTGCTGCACGAGATGCAGGACCACCAGATCCGCCGGCTGCCCGTGATCGAGAACAAACGGCTGGTCGGGATGATCAGCGAGGCCGATCTGGCCCAGCATCTGCCGGAGGACCAGATCGCGTCGTTCGTCGAGCAGGTGTACGCGAGGAGCTGACCCCTGTCGGGTCCTCCCCCACCTGATCCCGACCCTGACCCAGGTCCCGTCCCTGATCCCGGTCCCGACCCTGACCCAGGTCCCGTCCCTGATCCCGGTCCCGACCCTGACCCAGGTCCCGTCCCTGATCCCGGTCCCCACCCTGATCCAGCACCGCCCGGGCCACCGCGTCCGGGCGGTCCAGCATCATCAGATGGCCCGACGGTTCGACGGCCTCGAAGCGGGCGTCGCCGAGCCGCCGGGCCAGCGCGCGCTGACGCGCCGGCCAGGCCGGCGCGATCCGCCCGACGCGCCCGTCGTACGCCACGAGCACGGTCACCGGGGCCCCGTCCGGAAGCGGGAACCGCTCGCGCAGGGCGAGCAGTTCGGCGGCGACGGCACGGTAGTGGGTGTTCTCCAGCAGGGCCCCCCGCAGCACCCGCGAGGTGCCGTAGCAGCGGCGTACAAGCGCGGCGGGGGCCGGGTCGCCGCCGCTCGCGCGGGAGAGCCGGACCATGGCCCGACGGGTGAGGGGGCCGAGCGCGGCGGGCGCGCCCACGGCGGTCAGCGCCGTCCCGACACCGCGCGCGACGGCCGTACGGACGGCGGGGGCGGCGGGTACCCGCGCATGCTCCTCGACGCTGGAGTCGACGAGGACGATGCCGGACGTACGGGCCGGGTGGAGGCGGGCGAAGGCTTCCGCGTGGAATCCGGCGATGGAGTGGCCGACGACGGTGGCGGGCCCGCCGCCGAGTCCGAGCGCGTCGAGGAGCGCGGCGATGCGGTGGGCCTCGCCGGCGGCGGACGGGGGCACGAGCGCCGGTCCGCTCAGTCCGTGACCGGGGCGGTCGAAGCGGACCACGGTGCGGTGCGGTGCGAGCAGGGGGACGACGGGGTCCCAGTCGAACCAGCTCATGGCGAGGCCGGCGCTCAGGACGCAGACGGGGCCGCTGCCCTCGACGACGACGTGGTGCGGTACGCCGCCGATCCGTACGAAGCTCACCTTGCGCGTCTCCCCTCCCGCGCCACGGACAGCGCGAGTACCGCCAGCCACCCTGCCACGAGCAGCACCTGGACGCGCTGCCCGGCGCCGAGCGCCCAGCTGCCGCGGCCCGTCTCGAGGGCGGCGACTGCGGCCAGGGTCCAGGCGGTGGCGGCGAGTTCGAGGACGACGAGGAACGGTCCGGTCCGTGCGAGGGGCCGCCACCAGCCGTAGCGGCGGGCGGCGGCGGTGAGCGCCACGACGCCGGTGAGCGCGCCGGCCATGGCGAGACCGGAGCTGACGGCGTGCGCACTGTGGGTCGCCGGGACGAGCCCCGCGGTCTCGCGTGCCGCGCACTCCGGATCCGCGGTGGGGGCACAGCTGAGCGGCAGCTGTGAGTCGAGGGCGGTCGCGGCGCCGAACAGCAGCAGTCCGGCCCAGCCGCCGACCGCCCAGGGGCGCCGCGGCAGCCGCACCAGGGCCACGCACGCACCGGCGAGCACGAGCAGCCCGGCGGCGAGGTCGGTGGCACGGAACAGTCCGCCGAGGGGCTGGTCGGCGGCGGCGAGTTCGCTGACGTACGCCCGGACGGGATCGAGCCCGGTGTGGAGGACGAGTTCGAGCACCCATGCGGTGTACGCGACGGCGCCGAACGCGATCAGCAGGGCGACAGTGCTGGACTTTCCGAATGATTCGGACATGATGGCCCCGCATGCATGCTGATGCGCGTCGTTAGGTGTCGTTGGTGTCGTTACGTGTCGATACGATCCATCTACCCGGACTGTATACCCGGTAGGGGTAGTGTGCCTCGTATGACGAACGACCGGAGGGACCCGTACGGACGGCACCTACTGCCGTTCGCCGCCCTGCTGTTCGGAATATCCGCGCGCCCGCTCTGAGCGGCGGCCCGGGCACAGGCAGGGAGCGAAGGAGCGCCCGCCGCTGTCCGTACGGCCGATTCCGCCACCCCGCCGGACCGTGCTCGTCGCCTCGTCGGTGCTGCGCCAGGAGGAGCGCGTCCGGCCGTCCCGTCCTGCCCGGACGGCGGTGGCAGACGCACGCCTCCCCCTGCCTTCACCCCACAACGAGGTGCACACCAGACATGCGCATGGACCACACCAGTCAGACCTCCCGCACGCGTCGCTCCGTGCTCGGCGCGGGGATCGCCGCGGCCGGCTCCGGGCTGCTCGCCGCCTGTTCGAGCGACGGAAGGGTGCACCACGGCAGCCCTGGCGCGCCCGCGGCGAACACCCCCGACGGCTTCGTCGCACCGAGTGACAGTGAGGTCGACGCGGCGCATCCGGAGCCGGTGGGACCGCTCCGCAAGCACACGTTCACCGCCACCCCCACCGCGGTCGAGCTGGGCGCCGGACGCACCTTCAGGTCCTGGACGTACCAGGGCCTGCTGCCGGGCCGGGAGGTACGGATCACCGCGGGCGACACCCTGTCGCTCACCCTCGCCAACCATCTGCCGGTGGCGACCACGGTGCACTGGCACGGCATCGCCATCCGCAACGACATGGACGGCGTGCCGGGGGTGACACAGCGGCCGGTCAAGCCGGGCGAATCGTTCGACTACCGCTTCGCCGTGCCGCACCCGGGCACGTACTGGTTCCATCCCCACATGGGTGTGCAGCTCGACCGCGGGATGTACGCGCCGCTGATCGTGGACGACCCGCGGGAGCCGCTCAAGTACGACCACGAGTGGATCATCGTCCTGGACGACTGGATCGACGGGGTGGACGGCTCGACCCCGGACGACGTCCTCGCCCAGCTCCGCCACGGCAAGCCCGCCATGGGCCACGGCGGGGAGCACGAGGGCCACGAGGACGACGGCCAAGGGAACGGCAAGCCCGACGGGCCGCTGGGCGCCGGCGGCGGGGCACTGTCGTCGGCGCCGGCACAGGACGGGAAGGCCCCGTCACCGTCGCCGTACCGCGGGAAGGGTCCGCGTCGGCTGATGACGGGCGCCCACAGCGAGCTGCTGGGCGGCCACGCGGGCGACGTGGCCTACCCGTACTACCTGATCAACGGGCGCACCGCGGACGACCCCACCCAGTTCAAGGCCAAGCCCGGCGACCGGATCCGGCTGCGGATCATCAACGCCGGCGGGGAATCGGCCTTCCGGGTGGCGCTCGGCGGACACGAACTCACGGTCACCCACACCGACGGCTATCCGGTCCGGCCCTACCGGACCGACGCGCTCGTCATCGGCATGGCCGAGCGGTACGACGCGCTGATCACCGCGAAGTCCGGGGTCTTTCCGCTCGTCGCGCTCGCCGAGGGCAAGAAGGGCCGGGCGATGGCGGTCCTGCGCACGGGCAGCGGCGCGGTCCCCCCGCCGTCCGCGCACCCCGCGGAGCTCGACCGCAAGGTGCTGGTCTCCGCCCGCGGACTCGTGCCGGACGAGTCGGTCGCGATGTCCCACCGCAGGTACGACCGCCTGATCAAGATCACGCTGACCGGCAACATGAAGAAGTACGACTGGGGCATCGACCACAAGCCCTACGACCCGGACGTGCGCCACACGGTGGAACGCGGCGAGCGGGTGCGGCTGGTGGTCATCAACGCCACCGACATGTGGCACCCCGTACATCTGCACGGCCACACCTACACCCTGGCCGGCATCGACTCGCACGGCGCGCGCAAGGACACGTCGATCCTGCTGCCGCACCACAAGATGGTCGCGGACTTCGACGCGGACAATCCGGGCCTGTGGATGCTGCACTGCCACAACATCTACCACTCGGAGTCCGGGATGATGACGACCCTCGCGTACCGCCGCCGCCGCAGGTAGCTCTCCGCACCGCTCCCCGGCGCAGCCGCCGCGGGAGTGGGGCGGCCCACATCTCCGCACAGGGACATTGCGTCAGAGAGACGATTACACTGGGCGCGTGCCTCAACTTCGCCTCGCTCTGAATCAGATCGACTCGACCGTCGGCGACCTCGCCGGCAACGCCGAGTCGGTCGTGCACTGGACCCGGCACGCCGCCGAGCAGGGAGCGCACCTCGTCGCGTTCCCCGAGATGGTGCTGACCGGCTACCCCGTGGAGGACCTGGCCCTGCGCTCGTCCTTCGTGGAGGCGTCCCGGGCCGCCCTGCGGGCACTCGCCGCGCGCCTCGCCGACGAGGGTTTCGGGGAGATCCCCGTGATCGTCGGCTATCTGGACCGCTCCGGGAAGGCCCAGCCGCGGTACGGCCAGCCCGCGGGCTCCCCGCAGAACGCCGGGGCGGTGCTGCACCGCGGCCAGGTGGTGCTGAGCTTCGCCAAGCACCACCTGCCCAACTACGGCGTCTTCGACGAGTTCCGCTACTTCGTGCCGGGCGACACCATGCCGGTCGTCCGTGTCCACGGCATCGACGTCGCCCTCGCCATCTGCGAGGACCTCTGGCAGGACGGCGGCCGCGTCCCGGCCGCCCGGTCCGCCGAGGCCGGGCTGCTGGTCTCGATCAACGCCTCGCCGTACGAGCAGAACAAGGACGACACCCGTCTGGAGCTGGTCCGCAAGCGCGCCCAGGAGGCCGGCTGCACGACGGCCTATCTGGCGATGATCGGCGGCCAGGACGAGCTCGTCTTCGACGGCGACTCGATCGTCGTCGACAAGGACGGCGAAGTCATCGCCCGCGCCCCGCAGTTCTCCGAGGGCAGCGTGATCCTCGACCTCGACCTGCCGGCCGCGTCCCCCGAGCCCCCGACGGGCGTCGTCGACGACGGCCTCGCCATCGACCGGGTCGTCATCTCCGACGAGCCGCTCCCGTCGTACGAGCCGGAGCTGACGGGCGGTTACGCCGAGCGCCTCGACGACGACGAGGAGGTGTACTCCGCGCTGGTCGTCGGCCTGCGCGCGTACGCCGCCAAGAACGGATTCCGGTCCGTCCTGATCGGCCTCTCCGGCGGCATCGACTCGGCGCTCGTCGCCACGATCGCCTGCGACGCGCTCGGTGCGGAGAACGTGTACGGCATCTCCATGCCGTCCAAGTACTCCTCGGACCACTCCAAGGGCGACGCGGCCGAGCTCGCGCGCCGCACCGGTCTGAACTTCCGCACCGTGTCGATCGAGCCGATGTTCGAGGCGTACATGTCGTCGCTCGGCCTCACCGGTCTCGCGGAGGAGAACCTCCAGTCGCGGCTGCGCGGCACGATGCTCATGGCGGTCTCCAACCAGGAAGGCCACATCGTGCTCGCGCCGGGCAACAAGTCCGAGCTGGCAGTGGGCTATTCGACGCTGTACGGCGACTCGGTCGGCGCGTACGGCCCGATCAAGGACGTCTACAAGACCTCGATCTTCCGGCTGGCGAAGTGGCGCAACCGGGCGGCCGAGGAGCGCGGCCAGACCCCGCCGATCCCGGAGAACTCGATCGTCAAGCCGCCGAGCGCCGAACTGCGCCCGGGGCAGGTCGACACCGACTCGCTCCCGGACTACGACGTCCTCGACCGGATCCTGGAGCTGTACGTCGACCGCGACCAGGGCAAGGACGCGATCGTGGCGGCCGGGTACGACGAGGAGCTGGTCGCGAGGACCCTGCGGCTCGTCGACACGGCCGAGTACAAGCGCCGCCAGTACCCGCCGGGCACCAAGATCTCGACGAAGGTCTTCGGCAAGGACCGGCGGCTGCCGATCACGAACCGCTGGCGCGAGACGACGACGCACTGACCTGCTGGTCGGCCGCCGCCACTGTGAGGGGGCTTCCCGTGACGACGCGGGAGGTCCCCTTCGCCGTACGGTCCAGCAGACCGGCGACCGCCGCGACGGCCAGGCCGACGACGGTGAGGGCCGCGCCGACGAGGGCCGGCGACGTCCAGCCCCAGCCGGCGGCGATGGCGGCGCCGCCGAGCCAGGCGCCGCCCGCGTTGGCCAGGTTGAAGGCGGAGTGGTTGGAGGCGGAGGCCAGGGTCGGGGCGTCCTGGGCCTTGCGCATGACCAGCATCTGGAGCGGGGTGGTGGTCATGAAGCCGACCGCGCCCAGGACGACCACGGTCACGAGGGCCGCCCACGGGATGTGCACGGTGAAGCGGAAGGCGACCAGCACCAGGGCGAGGGCGGCGAGCGCGCCGTACAGGGTGGGGCGCAGCGCCCGGTCGGTCAGGGGTCCGGCGGCGAGCGCGCCGAGCGTCATGCCGATGCCGAACAGGGCGAGGACGAGCGTGACGGAGGACTCGCCGAGCCCCATCGCCTCGGTGGTCATCGACGCGAGGTAGGAGTAGACGGCGAAGACCCCCGCGAAGCCGAACACCGCGGTGAGCAGTCCGAGCAGCACCTGCCGGTTGCCGAGGGCGCGCAGTTCGCGGCCGAGGCTCTGGTGGGCCTCGACGGGTACGTACGGGACGAGCCGCGCGAGTGCGGCCATGGCGACCAGCCCGATCGCCGTCACGACGAGGAACGTGGCGCGCCAGCCGAGGTGCTGGCCGAGGAGGGTGGCGGCGGGCACGCCGACGATGTTCGCGACGGTGAGGCCGAGGAACATCGTGGCCACCGCCCGCGCCTGCCGCCCCTCGGCGACGAGCCGGGCGGCGACGACCGCGCCGACCCCGAAGAACGCGCCGTGCGGCAGCCCCGCGAGGACGCGCCCCGCGAGAAGCGTGCCGAAGCCGGGGGCGAGCGCGGAGGCGAGGTTGCCGACCGTGAACAGGGCCATCAGCAGCACGAGCATCCGCTTGCGGGGCACGCGCGAGCCGAAGGCGGTGAGCAGCGGGGCACCGATGACGACCCCGATGGCGTACGCGGAGACGAGGTACCCGGCGGTGGGGACGGAGGTCCCGAGATCGTCTGCGACGTTGGGGAGCAGGCCCATCATCACGAATTCGGTGGTGCCGATGCCGAAGGCGGAGACGGCGAGTGCGAGCAGCGCCAGGGGCATGAAGAGAGCCTTTCCGATTTAGTTCTCCTACGGAACAAAGGCTCTCACGCGGATTCTTCCCGCACGTGAACACATGGTTGCGCCGAGATTTTCCCCACCGCGCCTGGCAGGCACCGGGGCTCCGCCCCGAACCCCGCCGGTTCCGGCGCCCATCAAGCCCGTCCGGCGACCGAGGACGGACACGCGGGCCACCCCGCGGTATCGGCCGCCCGCAGGGCGCGGGGGGCCGGGGCGGGGCCCCGTGGTGGGGGAAGGTCAGAGCTTGACGCGGGCCGCGATCGGGAGGTGGTCGCTGGCCGTGCGCGGGAGGGTCCAGGAGGACACCGGCTCGACGCCCCTGACCATGATCTGGTCGATCCGTGCCATCGGGAACGACGCCGGCCAGCTGAAGCCGAAGCCGTCCCCCGCCGCGCCCTGCGTCGAGCGCATCTGGGACGTGACCGCGTTCAGGGCACGGTCGTTCATCGTGCCGTTGAGGTCGCCGAGCAGGATCACGCTGCGCACCCCGTCACCCGCGATCGCCTCCCCGAGCGCGTCCGCGCTCTCGTCCCGCTGGTTCGCCGTGAACCCGGCGTTCAGCTTCACCCGCACCGAGGGCAGGTGCGCCACGTACACCGCCACCTCGCCCGCCGGCGTCGTCACCGTCGAACGCATCGCACGGACCCAGCCGAGCCGGATGTCGACGTTCCGGGTGTCGCTCATCGGGTACTTGCTCCACAGCCCGACCGTGCCCCGCACGGAGTGGTAGCGGTAGACCGACGCGAGCGCCTTCTCGTACGCGGGGACCGCGTCCGCCTTGAGCTCCTCCAGCGCCACGACGTCCGCCCCGGACTCCGCCACCTGGCGCGCGGTGCCCTCCGGGTCGGTGTTGTCGGCGTTCACATTGTGCGTCGCGACCGTCAGGTCTCCCCCGCCGCCCGTCTTGTCCGTCAGCAGTCCGCCGAAGAGATTCAGCCACACCACCGCCGGCACCAGCAGCGCGATCAGCGCCGTCGCGGACCGTCGCACCAGCCCGCACACCAGCAGCACCGGGACGAACACCCCCAGCCAGGGGAGGAACGTCTCCGTCAGACTGCCCAGGTTGCCCACCCTGTTCGGAATCTCCGCATGGAAGATCATCAGCAGCGCGAGGACCACGGCACAGATCGCGAGCAGGATGCCGCGCCGCCAGATCCCCGCGTCGCCGCGCCAGCGGTCGAGCATCGCCCGGACCCGGGATCCGGGACGGGGGTCCTCCCCGCCGTCGTTCCCCGTCTCCGTCATGTATGCCTGCCGCATCACGTTGTCCTCACTGCCTTGCTGACTTGCTGCCTTGCTGCCGTACGGCTCAATACCGCTCGTCCCGCACGCCGGTGCACGCCCGCCCCGACCCTAGGCGATGACCGACGGCTTGCTGCCGTACGGTCACGAGGACGACCTGGCGGCGCGCCGGGTTCCGATCAAGGACGTCAGCACGTCGGCTGTGACAGAACGCGCATATTGCACGTCACGGGCTGTGGTTCTCAGGCCATGCATCTCAGGCTGGGCATCCGGATTGCCCGTCAGGGGGCCGCCGTTGGCGGCGGACGCAGCCCCTGCAGCGCCACCGAGACGATGCGCTCCGCCAGATCGTCGGCGAGCGGGGCGTCGGGCCGCATCACGGCACGTACGAGCATGGGGCCGACGACGAGATCGTTGATCAGGTCGATGTCGACGTCGCCGCGGATCTCCCCGCGGGCGATCCCGCGCCGCAGAATCTCCAGCACGGTCACGCGCCGGGGATCGATCACGGTCGCGACGTACGCCTCCCACAGCCTGGGGTGGCTCTTCATCTGTGCCACCACGTTGTGCAGAAGCGTCGACGAGCGCTGCGCGAGACCGCGCACGCGCACGGACTCCAGCATCACGACGAGGTCGTCGCGGGCGGAGGTGCCGGGCAGTTCGGGGTCCGGGGGCTCGATGTCGCGGAGGACCTCGACGAAGAGCTCCTCCTTGTCGCTCCAGCGCCGGTAGATGGTGGCCTTGCCGACCCCCGCCGTGCGGGCGATGCGCTCGATGGAGATCTCGCCGAGCGGTACGCCCTCCTCGAGGAGGGTCACCACAGCGGCGCGGATCGCCCGTTCGGCCGCCTCGCTCCGGGGGCGGCCACGCCGTGCCGCTCTGCCCACGGGTGCGTCCACGCCCACGCCGGCACTCGCGCCCGCGCCCGCACCGCGCACCGTCTCGACCTCGCCCCGCACCGCCGTCGCCTCCGCTCGTCCGTCCCGTACCGGCGCCCGCTGCTCACCCGACGGCCCTCACCCCCGGGCCGCCTCCGCCTCCGGCCGTTCCCCCGCCCCCTGCAGGACGGGCGGCGGCCCGTCCTTCGCGGGACGGGCGCGCCCGGGAAGGTACCGCGCCACGACCACGGCTCCGACCAGCGTCACCGCGGCCGCCCCCAGCGAGGCGAGGTGCATGGCGCCGATGAAGGCGTGGTACGCGGGCCCGATCAGCACCTCTCCGGGCGGCCCGAGCTTCTCCACGACACTCAGCGTCGCCTCGAGCGACTCCCCCGCCGCGCCCTTGGCCTCGGCCGGCACAGCCGCCGTCGCGTTGAGGGTCGGCTCGATCCCGGTGCGGTACGTCGCGGACAGGATCGAGCCGAGCACCGCCACTCCGAGCGCACCGCCGATCTGCCGGAAGGTGTTGTTGATCGCGGAGGCCACGCCCGCCTTCTCCCGAGGCAGCGCCTGCATCACCGTGGTCGTGACCGGTGACATCACATGCCCCATTCCGGCGCCCTGGATGAAGAGGGCGATCTCGATCGCCCACAGGGGTGTCGAGGTGTCGAAGAAGGCGAAGGAGGCGAGCCCCGTGGCGATCATCAGCATTCCGGCCGTGCAGGTCGCCTTGGCGCCGAACCGGCCGACGGCCAGCCGGGCGCGCGGCGCGAACGCCGACTGGGCCACCGCGAGCGGCAGGACCAGCAGTCCGGCCTCCAGCGGGCTGTGGCCGAGCACGGTCTGCAGATAGAAGACGGAGAAGAAGGCCACGCCCATCATCGAGAGGAAGGCGAGCGCGGTCGCGGTGATCGCGGCGGAGAACGCGGGGTTCCTGAAGTACGAGAAGTCGAGCGCCGGATGGTCGATGCGCAGCTCGTACAGTACGAACGCCGTCAGCACGGCCAGCCCGCCGAGCAGGGGCAGCAGCACACCCCGGTCGGTGAGGGAGGCGAGTTCGCCGCCGCGGATGATCCCGTACACGAGCAGGACGAGTCCGACGATGGACAGCAGCACGCCGACCGGGTCGATCCTGCCGGGGCCCGGGTCCCGGGAGTCGGGGATCAGCAGCAGCATCGCGGCGAAGCCGACGATCACCACGGGGACGTTGACCAGGAAGATCGAGCCCCACCAGAAGTGCTCGAGCAGCAGGCCGCCGGTCAGCGGGCCCAGCGCGATGGCGATGCCCACGGCACCCGCCCAGATGCCGATGGCCTTGGGCTGCTCGTCCCGTTCGAACACATTCATCAGGACGGCGAGCGTGGCCGGCATGACGAACGCGGCGCCGACGCCCATCACCGCGCGGTACGCGATGAGCTCGGCCGAGGACCCGGAGAACGCGGCGAGCGCCGAGCCGATGCCGAACACGACCATGCCGCAGAGCAGTGCCTTCTTGCGGCCCGTTCGGTCACCGACCAGCCCCGCCGTGAAGAGCAGCGAGGCGAAGACGAGCGTGTAGGAGTTGATGGCCCATTCCAGCTCGGCCTGGGTGGCGCCGAGACCCACGGGCGCGGGTGTGGCGATCGTCTTGACCGCGACGTTCAGGACCGAGTGGTCCAGCACCATGATGAGGACGGTGAACATGAGGACGCCGAGGATGGCCCAGCGGCGTCGGTGTACGGCTTCCGGTACACGGGGCGGGGCGGCGGGAGCCCCCGGTGGGGTGGACATGGTCCCACTACTTCCCGGAATTTCGATACGAGACCGTTTCGTATAGAAAAATGACCGGGATGGCCCAAACATCGCGGGGGTGTGAACGGCACCACTTCACGCGACGGGCGCGGGGATGCCACCATGGATCCGGTCCGGGGACGCCGTAAGGGCGCCTCGAGATGACGAAGGAGCCGTTCACCATGACGCTTCAGGCTGCCTCGAAGCAGCCCGCCGACAGCAGCAGCAAGGCGCTGTACGGCGGCAAGGGCACTCGCCGCATCACCGTCCACGACATCGCCGCCGCCAAGGAGCGGGGCGAGAAGTGGCCCATGCTCACCGCGTACGACGCCATGACGGCGTCCGTGTTCGACGAGGCCGGCATCCCGGTCATGCTCGTCGGCGACTCGATGGGCAACTGCCATCTCGGTTACGACACCACCGTGCCCGTCACGATGGACGAGATGACCCTGCTGTCCGCCGCCGTCGTACGGGGCACGAAGCGTGCCCTGGTCGTCGGCGACCTCCCCTTCGGCTCGTACCAGGAGGGCCCGGTCCAGGCCCTGCGCTCGGCGACCCGGCTGGTCAAGGAGGCCGGTGTCGGTGCCGTCAAGCTGGAGGGCGGGGAACGCTCCCTGCCCCAGACCGAGATGCTGGTCCAGGCCGGCATCCCCGTCATGTCCCATCTGGGCCTGACCCCGCAGTCCGTCAACACGATGGGGTACCGGGTCCAGGGCCGCGGCGACGAGGCCGCGCACCGGCTGATCCGCGACGCCAAGGCGGCGCAGGACGCGGGCGCGTTCGCCGTCGTGCTGGAGCTCGTACCGGCCGAACTGGCCGCCGAGGTCACCCGCTCGCTGCACATCCCGACCATCGGCATCGGCGCCGGTCCCGACACGGACGCACAGGTCCTCGTCTGGACCGACATGGCCGGGCTGACGGGCGGGAAGGTGCCGCGCTTCACCAAGCAGTACGCGAACCTCCGGCAGACGCTCGGCGACGCGGCGAGGGCCTTCGCTGACGACGTCGTCGGCGGGGCGTTCCCGGCCGAGGAGCACACCTTCCACTGACGGCGCCACAGGCCGTAAGGCACCAGGCAACACCGCCCGAGCCACTCCTGGCACCAACGACAGCCCGCCGATCCTCCCCCGTCGGCGGGCTGTCGGCGTGCGGAGGACGCCTCCGGCACCCGGGCGTAGCCTGAAACCGGACTCGGGACCCGCCACTCCGCCCGGAAGGCGGATGATCATGGCCGGAATCTTCTCCAAGAATTTCGACTCCGCCGACGAAACCCGCCCCTTCGAGGACGGCAAGGGGAGGGTCGAGGTCCTCACCACGGACCGCGGACCTGTCGGCCGTGGCGTCTTCGAGCCGGGCTGGCAGTGGTCCAAGCACGTCAAGCCCATCGCCGGCACCGAGAGCTGCCAGGCCGCCCATGCGGGATACGTCATCAGCGGGCGGATGAAGATCGTCATGGACGACGGCGAGTCCGCGGAGGCGGGGCCCGGCGACTGCATCGGCATCGCGCCCGGGCACGACGCCTGGGTCGTCGGGGACGAGCCCTGCGTCGTCGTCGACTGGGCGGGTTTCGGGGACTACGCCAAGCCCGCGTAGGCCTGACGCCGGCCTGTCGTACGTCCTCGCAGGGCTGCCGCAGGTCTCTCGCAGGCCATTCGCCGACCCTCCGCCGGCCCCGCGTCATGTCGTGTCGGTGCGGTTGTCCACAGGCTGTCGGCGGCTTGTCGGTGGTTTGTCGGTGGTGGCTGGCACCTTGTACGGCATGACGCGAAACGACAAGAACGCCGTCGAGGTACGAGGCCTCGTGAAGCACTACGGCGAGACGAAGGCCCTGGACGGCGTGGACCTGGACGTCCGCGAGGGCACGGTCCTCGGCGTCCTCGGTCCCAACGGGGCCGGCAAGACCACGCTTGTGCGCTGCCTGTCGACCCTCATCGCCCCGGACGCCGGACGCGCCACCGTCGCCGGGTTCGACGTGGTCAGGCAGCCCCGCCAGCTGCGCCGGACGATCGGCCTGACCGGGCAGTACGCATCGGTGGACGAGAAGCTGTCCGGCTGGGAGAACCTGTACATGATCGGGCGGCTGCTCGATCTCTCCCGCAAGGACGCCCGCCGCCGGGCCGACGAGATGCTCGAGCGGTTCTCGCTCACGGAGGCGGGCAAGCGCCCGGTCTCGACGTACTCGGGCGGTATGCGGCGCCGCCTCGACCTGGCCGCCTCGATGATCGGGCAGCCCGCCGTGCTCTATCTGGACGAGCCGACGACGGGCCTCGACCCCCGCACGCGCAACGAGGTGTGGGACGAGGTCCAGCGGATGGTCGCCGAGGGCGTCACCGTCCTCCTCACCACGCAGTACATGGAAGAGGCCGAGCAGCTGGCGAGCGCGCTGACGGTCATCGACCGC
The DNA here is from genome assembly GCF_042730885.1 of Streptomyces sp. NPDC059909. Classification (NCBI taxonomy): domain Bacteria; kingdom Bacillati; phylum Actinomycetota; class Actinomycetes; order Kitasatosporales; family Streptomycetaceae; genus Streptomyces; species Streptomyces sp. NPDC059909. Next base: position 83,036 of record NZ_JBHWKX010000004.1, on the reverse strand, counting down.
GGCCGGGTCATCGCCGAGGGCCGGATCGACGAGCTGAAGGCGAAGGTCGGCGGCCGCACCCTGCGGATCCGGCCCGCGGACCCGGCCCAGCTGCCCGCGATGGCCACGGCGGTCCGCGAGGCGGGTCTGGACGGGGTCTCCGGCGCGCAGGCCGTGCCGGACGAGGGCGTGCTGTACGTACCGATCCTCAGCGACGAGCAGCTGACCGCCGTGGTCGGCCTGCTGGGGACCCATGGCTTCGCCATCGCCGACATCGGCACCGATCTGCCCAGCCTGGACGAGGTGTTCCTGGCCATCACCGGCCAGAGGACGGCGTCCGTCAACGACACGATTCCCCAGGAGGTCGCGGCGTGAGCGCCACCACCGTCAGCCCCGCTCCCACCCCCCAGCCCCACACCCTCGCCGACGAGGGGCGGATCGGCCTGCGCGGCAATCTGCGGCACATCGGCGCTCTCGTCCGCCGCAATCTTCTGTGGATCCGGCAGGACCCGGAGTCGATGTTCGACGCCGTGCTGATGCCGATCGTCTTCACCCTGCTGTTCGTGTTCGTCTTCGGCGGCGCGATCGCCGGCAAGGGCAATCAGGAGCAGTACGTCAACTATGTCGTGCCCGGCCTGATGGCGATGATGGGCATGAACATCGCGATGGGTGTCGGCACCGGCTTCAACCAGGACTTCCAGACCGGTGTCATGGACCGCTTCCGGTCCCTGCCCATCGCCCGGTCCTCCGTCCTGATCGCCAAGATCGTCGTCGAGATCGGCCGGATGCTCGTCGCCACGGCGATCCTGCTGACGGTCGGCTTCCTGCTCGGTCTGTCCGTGGCTGACGTCCCCGGACTGATGGCGGCCGTCGGACTCTCGCTGGTCTTCGGCTCGTCGATCATGTGGATCTTCCTCACCATGGGCGTGACCATGAAGAACGCCCAGGCGATTCAGGGAATGGGCTTCCTCGTGCTGATGCCGCTGCAGTTCGGGTCCTCGATCTTCGCGCCGACCAGCTCCATGCCGGGCTGGCTGCAGGCCTTCACGGACTACAACCCGCTGTCGTCGCTCGCCGACGCGGCCCGCGGACTGATGAACGGCGGCCCGGTCGCCCACGACGTGTGGGTGACGCTGATCTGGTCGGCCGTGATCACCGCGGTGATGGCTCCGGTCGCGATCCGGAAGTTCCGTACGAAGTCCTGAGCCGTTCGACACGATCGCGTACGAGGGCGGCTGCCTGCTCAAGGGCGAGGCCGCCGCCCTCGGCGTACCGCGTCGCGTAGCCCTCGTCGCCGAGCGCCGCACGGGCGGCCCGCTCGGCGCGGGCGAGGCTCTCCCGCTCCACGGACGAGGCCATGACATGGCCCGCCGGGAGCACAGGCCCGTGTGCGCCGAGCAGCCGGGCCGCGTCGCCGGCCGGTTCCTCACCGAGACCGGCCAGCGCCTCGGCCGCGGTCACCAGATGGACCGCGGCCATGTGCGGAGCGACCATCCGTGCGAGCGGGTCCATGGCGGCCTCCATCGCCCGCAGGGCACGGGGCAGCGCCTCGGCGTAGCGGCCGTCGAGGCAGTCCAGCCAGGCGAGGCCACCAGTCCGGAAGCCCTCGAAGATCGCGAGGGTTTCGGAGCGGAACTGCGTGGCCAGCTCGTCCAGCTGTTCCCGTGCCTCGGCGGTGCGCCCGTCCGAGCCGAGGAGCAGCGAGAAGATGAGGCGGGCGGCGTGCACCGCTTCGTGCGCGCTGTCCTCCGCATGCGCCAGCACCTCGCGGAGGATCGCCTCCGCCTCCTCACGGCGGCCCAGTTCGGTGAGCACTCCCGCCAGCCGGGCCCGCAGCAGCGGGACCTGGCTCTGGGCGCCGAGGCACCGCGCCCGGTCGATGGCGGAGGTGAAGTCCTCGGCGGCGAGCGCGAATTCGCCACGCCGCTCGCGCGCCTCGCCGCGTGCCGACAGGGCCTCGGCAGCGCCGAAGAGGTCACCGAGCCGCTCGAAGATCTCCAGGCTGCGGTCCGCGTCCGCGGTCGCCGCGCCCGCCCATTCGGTGCGGTTCGCCAGCACATTGGCCCGGATCTGGAGCACGGCCGCGAGGTCCCACTCGTAGCCGAGCTCCTCGCAGCCCCGGACGGTCTCGTCGACGGCGTGCCGGAGCTGTACGGCGTCGCCGGTCAGCAGGAGCGCGTAGAACCAGAGCGATCCGGGGAAACGACAGGTCTGCGGCAGCCCGGGGCGATAGACGGTGACGACCCCGCGCAGCCACTCCATCCGCTCGGGCGCCCTCCAGTCCTCCACGGCGTGCTCCATGCTGACCATCCCGATCAGCCTCACCCCGCGCCGCGCCTCCTGGAGCCGCTCGGGCTCCAGCGGCGGTGGGGCGTCGGTGACCCAGCTGTGCATGGGCTCCGCCGGGGCGAAGGGCGGTGCGAACGGATCGGGACCGAGGTCCGCCGCGGCCCGCGACCAGTGCCGGGCGTCGGCCCGCAGATCCCTCATCTGCCAGTACCAGGCGAGGGAGAGCACCAGGCAGAGGGACTCGTGCTCGTCCCCGGCGGCGACGGCCCGCCGCAGCGCGGTGCGCAGGTTCTCCTGCTCCCGTTCCAGGAGTGCGATGGCGCTGATCTGCTCGGGTCCGCGCAGCAACGGGTCGGTACGGCGCGCGAGTTCGCGGTAGTACACGAGATGCGCCCGCTCGGCCTCCGTTCGGTCGCCCGCCTCGTCGAGCCGCTCGGCGGCGTACTCACCGACAGTCTCCAGCAACCGGTACCGCATCCCCCCGTCCGGCGTGGGCGCGGCGACGACCAACGACTTGTCGACGAGTGCGCCGAGCACGGCCACGACGTCGCGGGCATCGACGCGGGCACCCAGGGCGGCGGAAACGCCGGAGGAGGCGGCGGCGGGCAGGGCCGAGGTCGCGCAGACCGCCTCCGCCGCCGGGAGGTCGCAGCCGCGGGCGAAGACCGACAGCCGGCGCAGGACCGTGCGCTCGGACGCGTCGAGGAGTTCCCAGGACCAGTCGACGACCGCACGGAGGGTCTGCTGGCGGGGCAGATGCGTGCGGCTGCCACTGGACAGGAGACGGAAGCGGTCGTCGAGGCGGTCGGCGATCTGGCGCGGGGTGAGCATCCGCAGCCGGGCGGCGGCGAGTTCGATCGCGAGCGGCAGTCCGTCGAGACGGCGGCAGATCTCGGCGGCCGCCTCCGGATCGTCCCCGACCCGGAAGGCGGGGTTCGCGGCCGTGCCCCGGTCGGCGAGGAGGCGCAGCGCCATCGGGTCGGGCAGGGGGTCGACGGGACGTACCGCCTCGCCGGGGACGCCGAGCGGCTCGCGGCTGGTCGCGAGGACCGTGAGCCCCGGGCAGTGCTCCAGGAGCCGCTCGCACAGCTCGGCGGCCGCGGCCACGACGTGCTCGCAGTTGTCGAGGACGATCAGCATGCGGCGGCGCGCGCAGTGCTCGGTGAGGCGTACGACCGGGTCGTCGCCGTGCCGGTCCGAGACGGCCCGCAGCTCCTCCGCGCCCGCCCCGCGCAGCACGGTCCCGCGCGCCCCCAGCGCGGTGAGCACGGCCTCGGGCACGTTCTCCGGGTCGCCGACGGGCGCGAACTCCACCAGCCAGACGCCGTCCGCGTACGCTCCGGCCGCCCGCTCGGCGGCCTCCTGCGACAGCCTCGTCTTGCCCGCCCCGCCGGGGCCGAGCAGGGTGACCAGTCGCGACCGGCCGAGGTCCCCGCGGATGGCCTCGATGTCCGCCTCACGCCCGACGAAGCTGGTCAGCCGCGCCCGCAGATTCCCCACCGGGGCGGGCTTGCGGCCTGCCCCCGGCTCCGGTTCAGGACCGGGACCGGCCCCCGGGCCCGACCCGTTCCCGTTCCCGTTCCCGTTCCCGGCGCCTGGATTCAGCAGCTCCGCGTGCAGCGTGCGCAGTTCCGGGCCGGGGTCCGTACCCAGCCGGGTCGACAGCTCGCGCCGCACGGACTCGTACGCCGCGAGCGCCTCGGCCGTGCGGCCCGCGGCGCGCAGGGCGCGGATGCGCAGCGCCTGCAGCGGTTCGTCGAGGGGGTGGTCGCCGCAGAGCGCGGCGAGCTGTGGCAGCGTCTCCTCCGCGCGGCCGAGCGCCAGCGCCGCGGCGAGCCGTGTCCGGCGGGCGTCCAGGCGCCGGGCCTCCCAGCGGGCCGCGTCGGCGGTGCGGTCCGGCAGATCGGCCAGCACCGGACCCCGCCACAGCGCGAACGCCTCGTCCAGCAGCTCCGCCGCCCTGCCCGGGTCGCCCTGCGCGAGCGCCCGCGCCCCTTCGACCGCGAGCCGCTCGAAGCGGTGCAGGTCCACGTCGTCGGGCCCGGCGCCCAGCCGGTAACCCCCGTCCGCGGACACGACCGCGTCGTGCCCGAGGGCCCGCCGCGCCCGCCCGACGAGCGCCTGCACCGCCCCCACGGGGTCGGCCGGCGGATCGCCGTCCCACACCTCGTCGACCAGTACGCCGACCGGGACCGTACGCCCGGCGCGCAGCGCCAGCACGGCCACGAGCGCACGCAGCCGCGCCCCGCCGAGCACGGCGGGGGTGCCGTCGTCGCGGAGTGCCTGGGTGGTGCCGAGTACGCGGTAGTGCACCGGCCCATTGTCGTCGATCGTCAGGAACGCTCGCGGCATCACAGCACGTTGCCCGGTTGTCACCGTGACGGTCTACTCTGCCCGAAGCCCGAAGCCCGAAGCCCAGCAGCCGGCCCGGCGCCTGAAGCCCAGCCGCACAGCCCGACGCCCGAGCCCCACGCCCGAAGCCGCGCACCCAGGACCCAGGAGCCCCGCCCATGACCACCGCCGCGACCCGCCGCAGCGAGAGCCGCATCTCCCCCGTCTTCCTCGGCATCACCGCGATCACGGCGGTCACCGGCTGGGCGGTCTGGACGGACTTCGCCTCCGAGCCGGGCGCCGCGGTGTTCCTCTTCGTCACGTCCGCGTGGATCGTCTCGCTCTGTCTGCACGAGTACGCACACGCCCGCACCGCGCTCCACAGCGGCGACCTCACCGTCGGCGCCAAGGGCTATCTGACGCTCAACCCGCTCAAGTACACGCACGCGCTGCTGAGCATCGTGCTCCCCGTCATCTTTGTGATCATGGGCGGCATCGGCCTGCCCGGCGGCGCGGTCTTCATCGAGCGCCACCGCATCCGGGGCCGCTGGAAGCACAGCCTGATCTCGGCCGCTGGCCCGCTGACGAACGTCCTGTTCGCGGCCGTGTGCACCGCGCCGTTCTGGCTGGACGCACTGGACGGCGTACCGATCGCATTCCGCTTCGCCCTGGGCTTCCTGGCGCTGCTGCAGGTGACGGCGGCGATCCTGAACTTCCTGCCGGTTCCGGGGCTGGACGGGTACGGGGTCATCGAACCGTGGCTGTCGCACGGCATCCGGCGCCAGATCGAGCCGTTCGCGCCGTTCGGGCTGCTCGCCGTCTTCGGCGTCCTCTTCATCCCCGAGGTCAACCACGCGTTCTTCGACGCGATCTTCGCGGTCATGGACGGGCTGGGCGTGTCACGAACGGAGGTCGCGTGCGGCCAGGACCTCTACCGTTTCTGGACCGAGCAGTACCCGGTCTGCACGGAGGCGGTCAGCCGCTAGCCTTCGCCGCCTTCAGCGCCTTCTCGGCCTTCGCCCGGCGGATGTAGTACACCGCCGTGTTCGAGGAGACACCGGCCATGAGCACCCACACGATCCCCAGCCAGCTGCCCTTCATGAAGGACACGACCGCCGCGGCGACGGCGAGGACGCAGATGACGACGGCGTAGAGGGCGAGGCGGGGCATGGGGGTCGGCTCCTGTCCGGGGGCTGTTCGGTGCCCGTCCAGTGTCCCCCATGCCGCCGGGCCGTCATGCCGCGGGCCGTAGGGCCGTCGGATCGGATCGTCAGACGTCGGTCACGCGCAGACCCGCGTGCGCCTTGTAGCGGCGGTTCACCGAGATCAGATTGGCGACCAGCGACTCGACCTGGTGCGCGTTCCTCAGCCGGCCGGCGAAGACGCCCCGCATGCCGGGGATACGGGCCGCCAGCGCCTGGACGAGGTCGGTGTCGGCGCGGGACTCGCCCAGAACCATCACATCGGTGTCGATCTCCTCGATCGACTCGTCCTGCAGCAGCACGGCCGAGAGGTGGTGGAAGGCGGCGGTCACGCGCGCCCCGGGCAGCAGGGCGGCGGCCTGCTCGGCGGCGCTGCCCTCCTCCGGCTTCAGCGCGTAGGCGCCCTTCTTGTCGAAGCCGAGCGGGTTCACGCAGTCGACGACCAGCTTCCCGGCGAGCTCGTCGCGCAGGGCCTCGAGGGTCTTGGCGTGCCCCTCCCACGGCACGGCGACGATCACGACGTCGCTGCGCCGCGCGCACTCGGCGTTCTCGGCCCCCTCGATGCCCAGGCCCAGCTCGGCGGCGGCGGTCTCGGCGCGCTCGGCGGCCCGGGAGCCGATGATCACCTTCTGTCCGGCGCGGGCGAGCCGGTAGGCGAGGCCCCGGCCCTGGTCACCGGTGCCGCCGAGGACGCCGACGACGAGTCCGGAGACGTCGGGGAGGTCCCACGGGTCCTTGGCGGGAGCGGCGGGCTTCGGGGTGGCGGCGTTGTCCTGTGAAGTCATGCCCTCGACATTACTGGCTGGTCGGGCCGGGGCGGACGGACCGCCGTTCGACGCGATCGACCCATGCGACCCAGCCGATCGCGGCGAACATCAGAACCGGCCCGGGCAGCATGCGCAGCGCGTACCAGTCGGTCCGGCCGGCCCCTGCCAGGTCGAGCACCCCCTGGACGAGCGCCCCGGCACAGGCCGCGAGCAGCAGCGCGCCGCGGGCCCTGATGCCACGGGGGCCGACACGACGGTGGAGCCAGGCAGGTGCCCTGCCGAGGAGCAGCAGTACCGCGAGGGGCAGCGCGACAGCCGTACACGCCGTCACCCATATCCAGGGGAAGCTCATGGCGTCATGATGCCCCGGCCCGGTGCGCGAGCACACTGCCCGGAACCGGCAGTTCCCGTACGGGTGAGCTGCCGCCAACAGCCCGTGCGGAGACCGTCGTTCGGGCAGGATGCGGGGCCATGGATGCCGTACGCGTCGCACTGTTGCGAGAAGTCCTCGCCGGGACCGCGTGGCCCGCGGCGGCCCGCCGGTTCGCGGGGGCGCTGCGGTCCTCCGTCGTCCCGCAGGGCGGTGGGCTGCTGCTGGTGGGCACGGCCGAGTACGAGCCGTGGCATCTCGCCGCGCATCTCGTGGACGAGGCCGCGTGGTCAGGGCAGCCGGAGCTGGCGCCGACCCTGGTACGGCACCGGGTGCGGCCCGGGGACCCGGCGCACCTGGCGGTCGGGCTCGGCCGGATCGAAGCGGCCGGACGCGGGGAGACCCTGCTGGTCGTGGCGCCGGAGCGACCGGAGGCGGGGCTGCTGGAGCGGGTGCACGACGCGCGCCGCTCCGGGGCGACAGTGCTCGCGCTGGACGGAGGGGACCCGGAGGTGCGGGGGCTCGCGCACGAGGGGCTCACGGTGGGCGGTACGGCGGAGGTGGACCTCGACACGGTTCAGCACCTGGTGAGTGCGGCGGCCGGTGAGAACAGCCTGCCGCCCGCGCCCCGTGGGCGGCGCGGCTTCCGCGACCGCCTGTCCCGCCTGGCGGACCAGCTGACGGCACCACCGCCACCACGCTGGTAGCGGGCGGCGGGCGGGTGCGCCTGCGGCGGGCCTTCTCCCGCCCCGCCCCTTGCCGCAGTCCCGCCCCTTCCCGCAGTGGCGATGTGCGGCTCCGCCTCGTGGAGGGCTCCGCCCCAGACACTCCAAAGGAGCCCCCGGGGGGCTCCATACCCGCGGGCGCCCACCGCGCGCTCCCCCGTAATTCGGTTGTCGCCCCCCGCGGCCCCGCGGAACATGGCCACTCGTGGCATCACGACTACGCGCGCTTCTTCCCGACCTCGCCCCGTGGCGGTCATCGCGGGACTTCCGGCTGCTGTGGGGCCAGGGACTGGTCACCTACTTCAGCAGCTTCATGGCCATGGTGGCGCTGCCCCTGCAGATCAAGGAACTGACCGGCTCGCCGCTCGCCGTCGGGGCGATGGGGGCCGTGGAGCTCGTGCCGCTGGTGGTGTTCGGGCTGTACGGCGGGGCGCTGGCGGACGCCGTCGACCGGCGCAAGGTCATCCTGCTCACCGAGGCGGGCCTGGGCGTGCTCGCCGTGATTCTGCTGGTGAACGCCCTTCTGCCCACGCCCATGCTCTGGCCGCTCTACGTCGTGGCGGCCGGCGTCTCGGGGCTCGCGGGGCTCCAGCGGCCCGCGCTGGACTCGCTGCTGGCGCGGATCGTGCCGCACGACCAGATGACGGCCGCGGCCGCGCTCAACGCCCTGCGCTGGCAGCTCGGCTCGATCGCCGGGCCCGCGCTGGCCGGTCTGGTCGTGGCGTACGCGGGCCACGCGGCGGCGTACGCCGCGACGGCCGTCGGCTTCGCCGTCTCCGTGCTGCTGTGCACACGGCTCACGGCGGCACCGCCCGCGCACGACGCGGAGAAGCCGTCGCTGCGGGGCATCGTGGAGGGCGCGCGGTACGCGTGGAGCCGGCCGGTGCTGCTCGGTACGTACGCGATCGACCTGGCCGCGATGCTGTTCGCGTTCCCCAACGCGATCTTCCCGTTCCTCGCGGACGAGCTGGACGCGGAGTGGTCGCTGGGGCTGATGTACGCGGCGGGGTCGGTGGGCTCGCTCGTGCTGAGCCTGACCAGCGGCTGGACGTCGAGGGTGCGGCGGCACGGGCTGTTCGTCGTCCTCGGCGCGGCCGGGTGGGGGCTGGCGATCGCGGCGGCGGGACGGCTGACGAACGTCTGGCTGGTGCTGCTGTGCCTCGCGTTCGCGGGGGCGGGCGACATGCTCAGCGGTCTGGGCCGCTCCACGATCTGGAACCAGACCATCCCGGAGTCCCTGCGCGGCCGCCTCGCCGGGATCGAGGTCCTCTCGTACAGCATCGGCCCCCAGCTGGGCCAGGTCCGCGCGGGCGCCATGGCGGGATGGACCGGCACGCGCGCGGCCTTCTGGACCGGCGGTCTGGCGTGCGTCGCCTCGGTGGGGCTGCTCGCCGCGGCCCTCCCGAAGCTGCTCACCTACGATGCGGAGACGGACGAGGACGCCCTCCGCCGCCGCGCCCAGAAGGAGGCGGCGGGGGAAGCGGCGGAGGGTGCGGCCGTCAGGGAAGCAGCCCGCTGATCGGTCGGCTCAGCCGGCTCAGCCGGCCGTGTCCTCGTCACGGGGGGCGTCGTGCCACCTCGGGTCGTTCTCCCACTCCAGGTTCCGCTCGCGCGCCGTCTCCATCGCCTGCTCGGCCTCCTGGCGCGAGGCGTACGGGCCGAAGCGGTCCTTGGCCGGGCACTCGGGGCCCTCCTCGACCTTCTTGTGCTGCAGGCAGTAGTACCACTCGCCCGGCTTGCCCACCGTGCGCTTCTTGAACAGGGCCATCTTCGGCTCCTTCCTCTGACGCCATGCTGCCCCACCGCCTTCCCCCTACGCCTGGTGGCGTGGGGGGGACCCCCACCTACGGCCGGTGGGCGCGGGGGACCCCCGGTTAGACTCGCGACATGTCTGGCCAGTCGCTGCTCGTACCAGGGGAGCTCTCTCCCACCCGTTCCGTTCCCGGAAACATCCGGCGCCCCGAGTACGTGTGGAAGCCCACGCCGAAGCCGTACACCGGGCCGGAGATCCAGGATGCCGAAACGATCGAGCGCATGCGCATCGCGGGCCGCATCGCCGCACAGGCGATGGCGGAGGCCGCGAAGCTCATCGAGCCCGGGGTGACCACGGACGAACTGGACCGCGTCGCGCACGAGTTCATGTGCGACCACGGCGCGTACCCGTCGACGCTCGGCTACCGAGGCTTCCCGAAGTCGCTGTGCTCGTCGGTCAACGAGGTGATCTGTCACGGGATCCCCGACTCGACGGTGCTGCGCGACGGCGACATCGTCAACCTGGACGTCACCGCGTACATCCACGGCGTGCACGGCGACAACAACGCCACCTATCTGTGCGGTGACGTGGACGAGGAGTCGAAGCTCCTCGTCGAGCGGACGCGGGAGTCACTCGACCGGGCCATCAAGGCGGTCAGGCCCGGCCGTCAGATCAACATCATCGGACGGGTCATCGAGTCGTACGCGAAGCGCTTCGGCTACGGCGTCGTGCGCGACTTCACCGGGCACGGCATCAATTCGTCGTTCCACTCGGGACTGATCATTCCGCATTACGACAGCCCGCACGCGACCACCGTCATCCAGCCGGGGATGACCTTCACGATCGAGCCGATGCTGACACTCGGGACGCACGAGTACGACATGTGGGCCGACGGCTGGACCGTCGTGACGAAGGACCGGAAGCGGACCGCGCAGTTCGAGCACACGCTCGTGGTGACGGAGAGCGGCGCCGAGATCCTGACGCTGCCCTGACCTGAATTCTGGCGTTGCCCCGACCGGGAAGAGGGGTAGCGTTTTTACCGACAGGCCGTCGGGAACCAGTTGACTTAGGTAAACCTAAGTAGCACGATCCTACTGGTTCCCGACCCCATCGGCCCCGGAGGTCCGCCTTGGACACACTGGACACGCCCTTCTCGACGCTGATCCGTGTCGCCTCGCACGAGCAGCACACCCAGGCGGAGACCTCCACCTTCATGAGCGACCTCCTCGGCGGCCGGCTGGGCGTCGACGCGTACGCGCGCTACACCGAGCAGCTGTGGTTCGTGTACGAGGCACTGGAGGGCGCGGCCGAGTCGCTCGAGGACGACCCCGTCGCCGGCCCCTTCATACAGCCGGAGCTGTTCCGGACGGCCGAGCTGGAGCGCGATCTCGCGCACCTGCGCGGCGCCGACTGGCGGGGCGGACTGCGACCGCTGCCCGCGACCGCGGCGTACGCGGCACGGGTGGAGGAGTGCGCCCGCACCTGGCCCGCAGGCTATGTGGGGCACCACTACACCCGCTACCTCGGGGATCTCTCCGGCGGTCAGATCATCCGCGCCAAGGCCGAGCGGACCTGGGGCTTCGACCGCAAGGGCGACGGCGTCCGGTTCTACGTCTTCGAGCGGATCGCCAATCCCGCCGCATTCAAACGGAGTTACCGGGAGCTGCTGGACCGGGTGAACGCGGACGACCTGGAGAAGAAGCGCATCGTCGACGAGTGCAGGCGCGCCTTCGACTTCAACGGCGCGGTGTTCCGTGAGCTCGGCCGGGAGTTCCCGCTCAGCGCCTGACCCGGCGAGGCGCACGCGGCTCGTTCACGCGAGGCGCACCCGGCCGCCGATCTCGATCGTGCCGTCGGGGCCGGGGGCGGTGAGGATCTGCGACCCCCGGCCCTGCGTGATGTTCAGGGCCCGGCCCAGCTGCGCGGTGAGCAGCAACGCGGCCGCACCCGTCGCCTCGTCCTCGTCGATCCCCCCGGTGCAAGCCCCGGCTCCACTGGAGCGGCTACCGCCGCGCTCATCGATACGCCCCGGGAACCCCCGTGCGCGCACCCGGCCGGCGGCTTCGTCCTCCCAACCCCACGCGTAGATCCAGTCCCCCGGCGGCGGCACCTCCATCGCCTCGACCTCGGCGGCCGACGCGTACGCCCGCAGGGTGCGCGGCGGCGCCCACTCGGGGCGCGCGGTGATCCAGGTGAACTCGCCGTCATGGCGCGCCCACACCTCGCCCGCGGGCGGGTTCACGACCTCCAGGTCGAGCAGCCAGGCGGCCCCGACGAGCGGATGGCCGGCGAACGGCAGCCGCAGCCCCGGTGTGTAGATGTCGACGACGCCCCGCTCGGGATCGTCGACGAACACGGTCTCGCTGAAGCCGAGTTCCCGGGCCAGCGCCTGCCGCGACTGCCGGTCGGGGTACGCACGTCCGTGGCGCACGACACCGAGGGCATTGCCGTGGCGGCCGTCGGCGCCGCAGAACACGCGGAGTACGTCGATGTCGTGGGGTCGTTCGGTCACGCCGGAATTCAAGCATCCCGGAACGGCCGTCCGGACGACGCGTTCCGCAAGGGTCGGCTCAGAGAGGTGTACCGGCAGCGTGGTCGAGGCGCTGCCGCAACCGCGCACCGGGACGCTCCTCGTCGTCCAGGAAAGCGATATTTGACCCCTGCTTGACCGACCCGTGATCGGGCCGTATCCGGGGGCCGGTTCGTGAGAGGTGAATCACTGGACGAAGGGGTATCGCTCAGGTAAGCCTCGGTTAAGTTAGGTTCGCCTCACCCCCGTCCCGTCCCGTCCTCTGTGGAGCCTTTATGCGACCCGTCCGTCTCACCGTCGTCACCGCCGCCGCGACCGCGGCCGCTCTGACCGCCATCACGGGCTGCGCCGAGAAAAGTGACGCCAAGGGCGGCGAGGGTGCCATCACCGTCACCGCGAAGGACGACTCCTGCGAGGTGTCCAAGAAGGAGTTCCCGGCCGGGCACGTCCAGTTGGACATCGAGAACAAGGGCTCGAAGGTCACCGAGGTCTACATCCTCTTCCCCGACGACCGCATCGTCACCGAGCGCGAGAACATCGGCCCCGGCACCACGACGAAGCTCACCGCCGAGGTGAAGGCCGGTGACTACGAGATCGCCTGCAAGCCCGGCATGAAGGGCGACGGCATCCGCCAGCAGGTCAAGGCGACCGGCGGCACCGCCGTGAAGCGGTCCCCGGAGATGGACAAGGCGGTCGCCGAGTACCGCAAGTACGTCCAGCAGCAGGCCGACGAGACGCTGCCGAAGGTGAAGGTGTTCACCGACGCCGTCCGCGCCGGGGACGTCGAGGCGGCGAAGAAGGCGTACGCCGACTCCCGTATCGGCTGGGAGCGCACCGAGCCGGTCGCCGAGTCCTTCGGCGACATCGACCCCAAGGTCGACCTCCGCGAGGACGGCGTCGGCGACCTGGAGAAGGGCCAGGAGTGGACCGGCTGGCACCGCCTGGAGAAGGCGCTGTGGCAGGACAAGAAGCTCGACCCCGAGGCGAAGACGCTCGCCGACACCCTCGACAAGGACCTCGCCGACTGGGTGAAGAAGGTCGGCACCGCCGAGATCACGCCGACGTCGATGGCGAACGGCGCCAAGGAGCTCCTCGACGAGGTCGCGACCGGCAAGGTCACGGGTGAGGAGGAGCGTTACTCCCACACCGACCTGGTCGACTTCAAGGCGAACGTCGAGGGCGCGCAGATGTCCTACGAGCTGCTGAAGCCGGTCGCGTCGAAGAACGACCCGCAGCTCGTCGCCGAGCTCGACAAGCAGTTCGCGGCGCTGAACACGCTGCTCGACAAGTACCGTGCGGACAAGGCCTCGTACGTCTTCACCTCGTACGACAAGGTCACCGAGCCGCAGCGCAAGGAACTGTCCGACGGCGTGAACGCGCTGGCCGAGCCTCTGTCGAAGCTCGCCGCCGCGGTCGTGAAGTAACCGGCAGGGGGACGCGACGATGACAGACAAAGCGACTGACGAGACCACCGCGGTGACCGCCGGGGACACCTCCGCGGCGACCGCGGACCAGGCCGCCCCGTCGCGGCGCGCCCTGCTCGGCTGGGGAGGTGCCGGGCTCGCGCTCGGCGCAGCCGCGGCCGGCGGGGCGATCACCGCCGTGACGCGCGACGGGGACGACACCGCCCTCGCCGCCGCGAGCGGCGCGGCCGTGCCGTTCCACGGAGCGCACCAGGCCGGAATCGCCACGCCCGTACAGGACCGGCTGCACTTCGCGTCCTTCGACGTGAAGACCACGGACCGCGCGGAGCTGATCCAGTTGCTGAAGGACTGGACGCGGGCCGCCGAGCGGATGACGACCGGACAGACGGTCGGCGAGGGCACGTACGGGGGTCTCGCCGAGGCGCCGCCGGACGACACCGGCGAGGCGCTCGGCCTCAAGCCGTCCCGGCTCACCCTCACCATCGGTTTCGGGCCCTCCCTCTTCGACGGCCGCTTCGGGCTGAAGGACCGCAGGCCCGCCGCGCTCGTCGACCTGCCGAAGTTCCCGGGCGACAACCTCGATCCGGCGCGCAGCGGCGGCGACCTTTGCGTCCAGGCCTGTGCGGACGACCCGCAGGTCGCCGTGCACGCGATCCGCAACCTCGCCCGCATCGGCTTCGGCAAGGTCGCCGTCCGCTGGTCGCAGCTCGGCTTCGGCAAGACGTCGTCGACGACGCCCGATGAGCAGACGCCGCGCAACATGATGGGCTTCAAGGACGGCACCCGGAACATCTCCGGCACCGACAAGGCCGCCCTGGACAAGCACGTGTGGGTGTCCGACAAGGACGGCCCGGGCTGGATGGTGGGCGGCTCGTACCTTGTGGCGCGCCGGATCCGGATGAACATCGAGACCTGGGACCGCACGCCGCTGCAGGAGCAGGAGGACATCTTCGGCCGGGACAAGCGCGAGGGCGCCCCGGTCGGCAAGGCCAAGGAGCACGACGAGCCGTTCCTGCCCGCGATGCTGCCGACCGCGCATGTGCGTCTCGCCCACCCGGACTCCAACGGCGGGGCGACGATCCTGCGCCGCGGCTACTCCTTCACGGACGGTACGGACGGTCTCGGCCGGCTGGACGCGGGCCTGTTCTTCCTCGCGTACCAGCGGGACGTCGCCAAGGGCTTCGTTCCGGTGCAGCGGAGTCTCGCCGCGAGCGACGTCCTCAACGAGTACATCCAGCACGTGGGTTCGGCGCTGTTCGCGGTCCCGCCGGGCGTCCGCGGCAAGGACGACTGGTGGGGCCGTGCGCTGTTCTCGTAACGAGCGCGACAGGAAGGACGGACCGACGTGTTCGGTAACTATCTGATCGGCCTGCGCGAGGGTCTCGAGGCCAGTCTGGTCGTCTGCATCCTCGTCGCGTATCTCGTGAAGACGGGCCGCAGGGACGCCCTGAAGCCGATCTGGATCGGCATCGGGGTCGCCTGCGGTGTGTCGCTCGCGTTCGGCGCGGCCCTCGAATTCGGCTCGCAGGAGCTGACGTTCGAGGCGCAGGAGCTGCTCGGCGGTTCGCTGTCGATCCTCGCCGTCGGTCTCGTCACCTGGATGGTCTTCTGGATGCGGCGCACCGCGCGGCATCTGAGGGCCGAGCTCCACGGCAAGCTGGACACGGCGCTGCAGATGGGGACGGGCGCGCTGGTCGCGACGGCGTTCCTGGCGGTGGGCCGGGAAGGCCTGGAGACCGCGCTGTTCGTGTGGGCGTCGGTACGGGCGGCCACCGACGCGAGCGGCTCGTCGGCCCCGCTGACCGGGGTACTGCTCGGGATCGCGACGGCGATCGTGCTGGGCTGGCTGTTCTACCGGGGCGCGCTGCGGATCAATCTGGCGAAGTTCTTCACCTGGACCGGCGGGATGCTGGTCGTCGTGGCCGCGGGCGTGTTCGCGTACGGCGTCCACGACCTGCAGGAGGCCCGGTTCCTGGGCGGCCTCGCGGACAAGGCGTTCGACATCAGCGCGACCGTCCCGCCGGACAGCTGGTACGGCACGCTGCTGAAGGGCGTCTTCAACTTCCAGCCCGATCCGACCGTGTTGCAGGTCACGGTGTGGCTGCTCTATCTGGTCCCGACGCTCACCCTGTTCCTCGCCCCGGTAGGGTTCGGACGGTCAGTGGGGGACGAGAAGCAGAAGGCGCAGAAGGCAACCGATGAGCAGGCTGGGTCGGGCGGCGACGGGGCTCGCGGCGATGACGGTGCTGTCGCTGACGGCGAGCGGGTGCGTGACGGTTCACGGCGAGCTGGAAGTCGTACCGGCGGCGACGAGGACTGAGGCCGCGCAGGCCCTCGAGGACTTCACCGACGCGTACAACAAGGCGGACAAGGCGTACGACCCGGCCCTCGATGCGGGCCGGGTCACGGGCGCGCTCGGCGCGATCAACCAGGCGGGCCTGAAGGCGCGCAGCGTGACGCAGCCGGGCGGCAATCCGCAGCACCGGCCGCTGGAGCTGACGGACGCGAAGTACTACGTGCCGAAGAAGGCGGGCTGGCCGCGGTACTTCTTCGCGGACACCGACAGCAACCGCGATGTCGACAGCGGTGGTCAGGACACCCGCTGGCTGGTGGCGTTCGTCAGGAACGGCAACGACCAGCTGTGGGAGGCCGCGTATCTGGCGATCCTGACGCCCGACGAGGTGCCGAAGTTCCGTACGGACAAGGACGGCTGGGCGGAGCCGGTCGCCGCGGACTCGTCGGCGACGGCGGTCGCCCCGCGCGATCTGAGCGAGGAGTACGCCTCGTACATGCAGGGCGGAAAGCCGGACCACTTCGCCGCCGGCCCGCACACGACGGGCTGGCGGCAGGAGCGCAAGCAGAACGAGCGGCGTCCCGGCCTCTCCACGCAGTACGTCGACCAGCCCCTGGACACCGGGGACTTCGCACCGCTGGGGCTGGCCACGGAGGACGGCGGAGCGCTGGTGTTCTTCGCGATGCGCTACTTCGACCGGCAGACGGCGGCGCAGGGTTACCGGCCGAAGGTCAGCCCGGACGTGAAGGCGCTGATGACCGGTGACGTGAAGAACACGCTCACCAAGGAGTGGATGTCGAGCCAGGCGGTCAGGCTGGCTCCGGACGGCGGGGCGGGTCCTGCGGTGACGATCGTGGGGCGGCTGCAGGGTGTGACGTCGGCGGAAGGGTCGTAGGCGCAGGGCCGGCCCCTGCGCGTTCCTCGCCCGCCCTTGGTTCGAGGGCCCCGGCGCGCAGCGTCAGCGGTGCTGTGGCCACGCCACGGAGTGGCGGTCGTGGTCGTGCTCGTCCGCCTGGTCCACGTATGTCGCGCAGGCGTCGGCGAGCACCTCGAGCAGGGTCAGCGGGTCCGGCAGCGGATGCTCGGGGCCGCGAGCCCAGTCGACGGTGAGGCCGTCAGGGAGCCGCGCGGGCGGTACGAGCACGTAACTGCCGCGGCTGTGCCAGCGCAGCCCCGGATGCTCGTCCATCGTCTCGGGATGGCAGTCCAGTTCACAGGGCCACCACTCGTCCTCGTCCTCGGGCGTGCCGCGGGTGGCGGTGAAGAACAGCATCCGCTCCTCCCCGGACTCGGCGACCGGGCCGACGTCGATGCCTTCGGCGAGGAGCCGCTCCAGAGCGGCGCGGCCGGCCTCCAGCGGTACGTCGAGGACGTCGTGGACCATGCCGGTGGCGGTGATGAAGTTCGCCTCGGGCTCGTCGGACGCCCAGCGCTCGATCGTGTCCCGGTCGGTCGTGGACTGCGTCTGCCAGGCGAAGGAGACGGGGTGCCGGGCAGGGGTGGGACAGCCGATGCGCTCACAGGAGCAGCTGTAGCCCGAGGGGTATGCGGCGGGTGCGATCGGCAGTCCGGCGGCGGCGGTGGCCAGCAGCAGGGGCAGACGGTGGCCGGAGGCCTCCCCGGCGTCCTCTCGGGGGCGCCTGCGCAGCCACTGCGGCAGCCGGCTCTCCCAGGACGTCCTGCTCTCCGTGTCGCGCCCCGTGCCGCGGTAGCGGCCGATACCGTCGCCCATCTATCCCCTCACACCTCATGTCGCGCCCCCGGACCACGCGGCGGAGCCGCATGTCACTGCTGTCATCGTCCCACCATCGGGCGCGCGAGGTTGCCGCACCCCCCGATCGGGTGGCCGGCCCCTCACCGGGCGCCCCGCTCACCGCCTCACTCGGCGCTCGGCGCCAGGCCGTACAGCGCGTACTCGACGATCTTGTCGGCGTAGTCGTGGGTGAGCGGGAGGGTGCGCAGCAGCCAGCGGTGGGTGAGCGGGCCGGTGAAGAGCTCCAGGGCGGTGCGGAGGTCGATGCCGGCGCGTACGTGACCGGCTTCCTGGGCGGCGCGCAGCCTGCGGACGTACAGCTGGAGCTGGGGTTCGAGGAGCTTCTCGACGAACCGGGCGCCGAGCTCGGGGTCGACGATGCCCTCGGCGGTGAGGGCGCGGGTGGGGGCTTCGTGACGGGGCGAGTTCAGCTCGTCGACGGTGGCGCGGAGGACGAGCTTGAGGTCGGCCTCCAGATCGCCGGTGTCGGGGATCTCGCTCTCGCCCTGGGCGGCCTGCTCACCGAGGTCCAGGAAGGCTTCGAGGAGGACCGCGGCCTTGGAGGGCCACCAGCGGTAGATGGTCTGCTTGCCGACGCCGGCGCGGGCGGCGATGCCCTCGATGGTCGTCCTGGCGTAGCCGACCTCGCCGACGAGGGCGAGCGCGGCGTCGTAGATGGCGCGGCGGGAGCGCTCGCTGCGCCGGGAGGCGTCGGGGGCCTTGGTCTCTGCCATACGGGTCAATCTACCAGCAGACGTGACGATACGTATCGTCTCTCCATCCGGGGCCTCAACCGGACCTCACTCGGGACGCATGTGTGATGAACCACCCGTTCGGATCACTGCGCGGCGCCCCCGGACGACGCACCATGGCAGCACGCACATCCGTGCGTCGCAGTCTGCCGCTCGTGAGGAGCCCTCATTGCCTCGTGACGCTAGATCCCGCCGCTACCTCATGTGCCCACCCACGCACTTCGAGGTGACGTACTCCATCAACCCATGGATGGATCCCGGGAAGCCTGTCGATCTGCCGCTGGCGCTCGCCCAGTGGGAGACCTTGCGCGACCGCTACCGTGCACTCGGTCACACGGTGGAACTGCTGGACCCGAAGCCCGACCTGCCCGACATGGTCTACGCCGCGAACGGCGCGACGGTCGTGGACGGGCGCGTGCTCGGCGCACGCTTCGCCCACCGCGAGCGGGAGGCAGAGGCGGCGGCCCACCTGGAGTGGTTCCGCGCGCACGGCTACACCGAGATCCACGAGCCGGTGCACATCAACGAGGGCGAGGGCGACTTCGCGGTCACCTCGACCTATGTGCTGGCGGGGCGGGGCTTCCGGTCGAGCCCGCTGTCGCACGACGAGGCGCAGGAGTTCTTCGGACGGCCGGTGATCGGGCTGGATCTGGTGGACCCGCGCTACTACCACCTGGACACGGCGCTGTCCGTCCTCGACGACGAGACGGACGAGATCATGTACTACCCCGGAGCGTTCTCCCCCGGCAGCCGCGCGGTCCTCGCCCGCCTCTTCCCCGACGCGCTCGTCGCCCGCGAGGCGGACGCGGCGGCGCTTGGCCTGAACGTGGTGAGCGACGGCCTCCATGTGCTGCTCCCCCAGGAGGCCGTGGGCCTCTTCGGGCCGCTGCGGGCGCGGGGGTTCGAGCCGGTGGGGGTGGATTTGGGGGAGCTCCTGAAGGGCGGCGGCAGCGTCAAATGCTGCACCCAGGAGCTCCGCTCCTGACCTCGCGGGGGGTACGGGGTGGCCCCGTACCCCCCTGCCCCGGGCGCCCCGGGCGCGGGGGTGTGCCGCCCCGCGCCGGGTGCGGGGTGCGCGGGTTCGCGTCGGCGCCGCCCCGCGCCGGGTGGCCCGGCGTGTCCGTCCTCAAACGCCGGACGGGCTGGGAGGGTGCCGCCGCCGTCGAACGCCGGGCGGGCTGGGGTGCCCGTAGGGCCAACCCCGCGGCTCTGCGGCGCGAAGCTGCCGGGGCGCCAGTCCCCGCACCCCCGGCGACGCGAGCGTCAGGTCAACCCCGCAGCCCGCGGCGCGCAGCTGCCACAGCCGGTCAGGGGCGCAAGCCCCCGCCCACGGCGCGAAGCCGCCGCAAGGGATCGAGGAGCGTCGGCCCCCGCAACCCCACCCCTCGCCTCCGCGCGGCCCGAAACCGCCGAAGAGCGTTGGGGGGCGCCGGCCCCGGCACGCACCTCCCCCGCGACGCGAACGTCAGGCCAACCCCGCAGCCCACGGCGCGAAGCCGCCACAGCCGGTCAGGGGCGCAAGCCCCCGCCCACGGCGCGAAGCCGCCGCAGGGGATCGAGGAGCGCCAGGCCCCGCAACCCCACCCGCGCCTCCGCGCGGGGGGTCGGGCTCCGGCCCCGGCAACGCCACCCCCGGGGGGCTGGGGGCGGAGCCCCCAGTGCGGGAAGGGGCGGGGTGGGGGAAAGCCCCCTTACGGGGGCCACTCCGCGCCCCAAGGCGTGTCGCGGGCGTCGCGGTAGAGGGGGCCGTGGCGTTTGGTGACGGTCGTGCGGTGGAGGGACTCGTCGGAGGAGCAGAGGTCGAGGAGGACCTGGCCCTTGCGGATCTGGGGCTTGCGGACCACCCGGGAAGCCGTCGGGGTCGCGGGGAAGCGGGTGGCGGCGACGTAGCTGAACTTCTCGTCCTCGTAGGCCAGCGAACCCCCCTTCACCTGCCGGTGCAGCGACGACCGGCTCACACGCGCCGCGAAGTGGCACCAGTCCGTGCCGGGCACGATCGGGCAGGCCGCGCTGTGCGGGCACGGCGCCGCGACCCGCAGGCCCGCCGCGATCAGCCGGTCGCGGGCCTCGATGACGCGCTCGTAACCGTCGGGCGTGCCGGGCTCGACGATCAGCACCGCCTGCCCCGCCGCCGCGGCCTGCTCCACGACCTGCGTGCGGTCGGCGGCGCTGAGCTCCTTCAGGACGTACGAGACCGTGATCAGGTCCGCCGGCTCCAGCCGCATCGCCGCGCCGATCCTGGCCCGCCGCCACTCCGCCCCGCGCAGCGCGGGCGAGTCCGAGGCGGCCGCCAGCTCCCGTCCGAGGGCCAGCGCGGGCTCCGCCCAGTCCAGAACGGTGGTGCGATGGGCGCCTTCGGGCCAGGCGTCGGCGACCGCCCAGCTCGCCGCGCCCGTACCGCCGCCGATGTCCGTGTGCGTGGCCGGTGCCCATTCGGGCGCCGCCACCCGGAGCGCGGCGAGTGCGGACCGTACCGCCTCGTACGTCGCGGGCATCCGGTACGCGGCGTACGCGGCGACGTCCGCCCGGTCGCGCAGCACGGGCGCGTCCGTCGGCGTCTCCCCCCGGTAGCTGGCGATCAGCCGGTCGACGGCCTGGGCGAGGCGGCCCTGGGGCAGACCGTCGAGCAGTCCGGCGAGAGCAGCGGAGAGAGTGGCGTTCACCGGCGAATTCTAGGCCGGATTCCCGACCGGATTCCCGACCGGATTCCGCCCCCCGGCGGCGCCGGACCGAACCCCTGTCCCCCTCTGGCCAGTTGCTAGTCTGACGGCCGTTGTCCATCGGCAGTGCTCATCGGGGGGACCAGCAGTGCTCATCGGGGGGACCACGGGACAGCGGGTCGTGCGCATCGCCCTGGTGGCCGGAGTGGCCGTACTGGCGCTGCTCCTCCTGCTGGCCACCTGCGGCGGTGGCGGAGGCAAGGAGGCCGAGGGCGGCGGCAAGCCGAAGAAGCCCCCCGCCAAGAGCAAGGGACCTGCCACCCAGCTCACCGTCCCGCCCGCCTACGACACCGGCAAGGGCTGGGAGCTCCCCGACACCTCGCCCGACTTCGCCATCGCCCGCGAGACGGGTCTGATCGCCTACCTCGTACGGGAGAAGGACGACTTCCGGCTGCGGACGGTGGACGCCGCGACCGGCAAGCCCGGCTGGTCGGACGAGCCCAGGTCCGCGCTGGCCGGACCGCAGAACTTCCCGCGGCTCTTCACGGTCACCAAGGACGAACGGCAGTTCTTCGTCACCTGGTCGTTCGGGAAGGCCCGGCACGCCTCGCCGACCCCGTCCGGCACCTTCGTCTCGCTCGACATCTACAACGCCCTCGACGGCGACCGGCAGCGCGTCGAGGTCCCCTGGCCCACCGCGCCGACCGTCTCCGGCACCGGCCCCGGCATCCTCATCGGCGACGGCGGAGCGCGCAGCGCCGTCGTGGACCCGGTCACGGGCGGCGTGACGATGATCGCGCCGAAGGAGCTGGGCCACCCGAAGGGCTGCGCGACCTGCCGGCAGCTGACCGAGGTGCGCGGGCTGACCGCGAAGGGCCTGCTGGTGAGCGGGGCCCGGGAGTTCTGGGTGCGGGGCGGCTGGTTCAGCCGGAACGTCGCACCGGCCGGCGCCGAACGCGCCTACGGCGTACCGACGTCGCTCACCTCCGGGCAGGTGCTCGTCCGCTGGAAGAAGGCGCCGAAGGCCAAGCGTGCCACCACCCACGACCTCTGGGCCGTGCACGACGCGGCGACCGGGAAGGCGCTGGTCACGGCCGAGTGCCACAAGCCGGCGATCGAGCCGGGCGAGTATCCGCAGGCCGTGGTCTCGCCCGACGGCCGCTATCTGATCGCCGGGAATCTCGCCTTCGACCTGGAGGAGCGCTCCGGGCACTGCTTCGAGGAGGAGGACGGCACCCGCCGGCTGACGCTGACGACGGTGACCGACGAGGGCATGGCGTACGGGGCGATGAACACCCGCGGCGCCGCGGAGGCCCTGGCCGGCGGCGGCGCCCCGTACGAGGTCGATCTGGCGACGAGCCTGCCCGAGCCGCTCTCCCTCAACGCCCGGCTGCCGAACACCGAGGTGTCAGGGGTCGGGCTGTTCCGCTGGACGGACACGAAGGACCGGCTGCACCTGATCGGTTACGTACGCGCGGACTGAGACGCGACGTCCGTCGCGCCGGTCCGCCACGGCCGGCACAGCAGGACGAACGCGGCGACCGCGCCCAGCGCGCACACCAGCTGCACCAGCGCCATGGGCACCGCGGTCGCCTCCCCCGCGATTCCCACCAGCGGGGACGCGACCGCACCGATCAGGAACGAGGACGTGCCGAGCAGCGCGGAGGCCGACCCCGCGGCGTGCGGGGTGCGCATCAGTGCCTGGGCGTTGGTGTTCGGCATCGCCAGCCCCATCGCGGACATCAGCACGAAGAGCCCGGCGGCGATCGGGGCGAGCCCGACGTGCCCGAAGACGCCCGAGGTCATCAGAAGCAGCGCCACCGCGGCGAGGGTGATCACTCCGAGTCCGAAGCCGAGCGCCTTGTCGAGGCTGACCCTGCCCACGAGCAGCTTGCCGTTGATCTGGCCGACCGCGACCAGGCCGATCGAGTTGAGCCCGAAGAGCAGGCTGAAGGTCTGCGGCGAGGCGCCGTAGATTTCCTGCACGACGAACGGCGAGGCCGAGATGTACGCGAAGAGCGCGGCGAAGGCGAGCGATCCGGCCAGCATGTAGCCGGTGAAGAACCGGTCGGTGAGGAGGCCGCGCATGGTGCGCAGGGCCTCGCCGACGCCGCCGACATGCCGTCGCTCGGGCGGCAGGGTCTCGTGCAGCCAGCGCCATACGACGAGGGTGAGCAGCAGTCCGACGCCGGTGAGGACGTAGAAGACCCCGCGCCAGTCGGTGACCTGCAGGATCTGGCCGCCGATGAGCGGGGCGACGATCGGGGC
This sequence comes from Streptomyces sp. NPDC059909, assembly GCF_042730885.1. Lineage (NCBI taxonomy): Bacteria > Bacillati > Actinomycetota > Actinomycetes > Kitasatosporales > Streptomycetaceae > Streptomyces > Streptomyces sp. NPDC059909. Next base: position 59,940 of record NZ_JBHWKX010000004.1, on the reverse strand, counting down.
GACCCCGGAGATCAGCATCAGGGTGGAGAAGAACCGTGCCATCTCCACGCCGTCGTACAGATCACGGACGACCGCCCGGGCGATGACGATGCCCGCGGCTCCCGCGAGGCCCTGGAGCAGCCGGAAGGCGATGAGCATCTCGGCGCTGGGGGCGAAGGCGCAGACCGCGGTGGCGGCGACGTACACGAGCATGCCGATGAGCAGCGGGCGGCGGCGGCCCCATCTGTCGCTCATCGGGCCGACGACGAGCTGGCCGAGTGCCATGCCGGCGAGGCAGGCGGTGAGCGTGAGCTGGATGGTCGCAGCAGATGCGTGCAGGGACCCGGTGACCTGGGGAAGGGCCGGGAGGTACATGTCCATCGACAGCGGCGGCAGTGCGGTGAGGCCGCCGAGCACGAGCGTGACGAGGAGGCCGGCACGCCGTGCGGCGGCGACCGGTGCCGCAGCCGGAGCCTGGGCCGGAGCCCTGGCCGAGTCGACGGTGGATATGTGTCCCTGTGTGCTCTGGCCGCTTCCCGGCATCGACAGCTCCTGTTCTGGGTCTCGCCCCTATGCTCTCAGCTCGTCCGGAGTGGTCGAGCCGGCGGCCGGCGGAGCTGGTGCGGGAAGGGGCGATCGGTGACGTCCGTACGGTCCAGGCCGACTTCGGTCTCGAAGGGCCGTTCGCGGCGGACCACCGGCTGCGCGACCCGGCGCTCGGCGGCGGGGCGCTGCTGGACCCCGGTGTGTATCCGGTGTCGTTCGCGCAGCTGCTGCTCGGCGAACCCGATGCCGTCCAGGCGTGCTCTCGGACGAGGGGGTCGATCTGCACACGGGCATGCTGCTGGGCTGGTCGGATTCGGGGGCGTCGGCGCTGCTGTCGTGCTCGGTCGTCGCGGACACGCCGAGGACGGCGTCCGTGACGGGGACGGCGGGCCGGATCGGCCTCCCGCGGGGCTTCTTCCACCCGGACCGTTTTGTGCTGCACCGGACGGGGCGGGATCCGGAGGAGTACGTCGTCGAGGGCGACCGGCACCCGCTGCGGCACGAGGCGGCCGAGGTCGTGCGGTGTCTGCGGGCGGGTGAGACGGAGTCGCCGCTGGTGCCGCTCGACGGTTCGCCGGCGGTGATGCGGACGCTCGACGCGGTACGGGACCGACGGGGGAGGCCCCTGCCCCGGGGAGGAGGTCTCCTGTTTCCTTTGTGTGGAGGGGGTTTTTATCCTCCTGCCCTA